>JACQUW010000426.1 GCA_016210115.1 Deltaproteobacteria bacterium
CACCAGGACCACTCCGAGTCCCGGGACCATTCCCCATCTGCGCCTGAGTCCATCGATCTCTTCCTTGATCTCTTTCTGGATCTCTCGCGCAACCGCTTTGCCGTCGATGATTTGAGCCATATTTTTCCTGACGTTCAAAAAATCTATACCGAAAAAATTTTCCTTGTAAACCCCGCGCCACGGATTCGCGCGTTTTCACCTGAGAAATCAGAACATTCCCGGACTGAGGCCCCTGACTGTAGTACGGGTAAAGAGTATTGCTTCTGCGTAATGCTTTCGAAAACAGTCAGTTTATTTCGCATAACATGGTGAAAAGGAGAGGTCAATCCAATCTTGGTTTTACTGCAAAAAGTGGGGCGCGAAAAAAACGGGGAATCCGGGTTATCGCCTTGGCATTTTGACTTCAGCGCCTGCCTTCGCGCATTCCTCCTCAAAGATCCGCCGGATCTCTGGATCTTCATCCTCATACTCGATTTGCCAGCCACCCTGGTTGAGAGGCACATCCGATTTGATTTTCCCCGGGACGAGCTTATAGCGGCGGCTCAGCATTTTTAGCGCGAGATAGCGGGCGGGTTTGTTGCCGGAGTTAAAGTGCTGGTGGAACCACTGCTCGGGAGGAACCACGATCGAGCCGGGACCCCAATTGACCCGCATTCTCTCTTTACCTTCGGGCCAAAGCAGGGTGTAGCCGTTCCCTGTAAGAATCAGAACATGCGCGCCCGGACCATGACGATGCGCCTTCTTGTAGATACCCACGGGAAACTGCGAGGTATGGGCGCCCATGGTGCTGCTTGCCAGCTCAAAAAACATCGTCGCGTTGCCTTTCCCTCGCTCGTTCCACGCGATAGGCTCGATACCCAGCACGTCAGAGACGAAATTCGTCTCCAGCACTCGATCATTGTAGAGCTTTCCGACGCCGGCGAAGTAATCGTTCTTCCCGCTGAACCGATCGCGAAACACGTACGGGTTCTTTAGAACGAAGTCCTCGTTATGAAAAAGATTGAAAACCAAAGGAGCGTTCGTGACGCAGACCATGCGCACTTGCTGGTCTCCCTGGCCGTTGAAATGCTGGTAACCGGCGTTGATCGGGATCGCGAATAAACTCCCCTTGTGCCATTCGAAGCTCTGTCTCGCGCCGTTCTCCTGCCAGACCGTTGTCGCGCCACGGCCTTCGAGAATATAGACCATCGCGTCAAAAAGGTGCCGTTGCGGCTTCAGGCTCTTCCCCGGCGGAATAGCGCAAACATACGCGTCGTCTAGATAGCCTGATCCCTCCAAATTAATGAAAACTCCGTATCCCCCCATTCGCTCCCACCACTTGAGAGGCAGGGTATATACATCGTCGACAAAATATCCCTTGATAACGTCGATGCCTTGCGACGAAGCCCAGGCGTCATAGGGCGTGTCCATCACCTCGGCAGCACGATCGATTTTTTCGAACTTCATTCAGTGACCTCAAGGGCGGTCATATTTCCGCAAGCGGTTCGTCCCCTTCGTTAAAATCAGGTGGGCGGCGAACCACAGTCCTCCGCCATTTCAATTCGTCTGGGTATACTTCCGGATGGTCTCTTTAGTCTCAGGCGGCGCCTGGACCAACTTTTTCGCCAGAATATCGACATCGCTCCCGGGATTGAACTTCGGCTCCGACCTGGTGACCTTCTTGTATTCCTGGATAAATTCCGCGTCTTTCACCAAAGACGCGAAGGCCTGCCTCAAGGCCGCGACGGCCGCGGGCGGGGAGCCCGGGGGCAATGTTGCAAGACGTTGCACCCCGTGGGTCATACCAATAACTTTAAGGGTTTCCCACAACACACCCGAGCCCGGCTTCCCGAAAATCTGTTGATACAGTTGCGAGAAGGACGGAATGTCGGTGACCTCAGAGCTCGGCTGGGACTGACCGTCGACACTCGTCAGATCATCGGCGAAAACAGGGATAACCACTCCGCTCTTTACCAGACGCGGTTCCACCTGAGAACGATATCCCGGCGTACCTTCGGTAAAAAATTGGGCTTCGTTTCGTTCCACGGCCAGACGAGCATCGGAATTGGAGTTGTAGCCGGTTACATACTGATAGGTTGCGCCCAGGAGATCAAGCTGGATCCTAAAGCGCACGTCTTTAGCGCTGGTGAGACTCAAGCCGGCTGCGCGGAAGCGCTGCGCCTTAACGATGTCTTTGGCGGTATTCAGGCCCGGCGGAGTGTCCCTTCTGATATACCCGACGGAGACGCCTTCGACGCTCGCAAGGTAAGCGAATTTGGATAAGTCTACCCTTAAGCTTGGATTGGACGTTAGTGAATTAAGGAACTGGTGCGTAAAATAACCCATTGTGAGCCCGTCGGGTTTCGCCACCTCGCCGAGATAATTGTTTCCTACGGCTCCTCCGGCTCCTGCCATATTACTTACAACAATCGTAGGCTGGCCCGGAATGTGTCTCGCCAGGTGGCGCATCACCAGACGCCCTTCTATGTCCGTAGGACCGCCTGCGGCGTAGTTGATAATGACCGTCAAGGTCTTCCCCTTATAAAATGGCGTATCCGCGGCAAGCCCGCTGCGAGAAAAATTGACCATAAAGCCGAGCACCGCCAGCAGGCAGCCCAGATGCAAACCAATACGCTTCATAGTTCCTCCTCTGCCGTCTGTAGGTCTATCTGCGCCCTAACACACAGAGGTGATGTCGTCAAGATCGGATTTTCACGCTTCAATCGCGGCTATCAAGACGTGCAGGAGGATTGATCGAGGAGCCAATTATTTCAAGTTTGTCCATTGCTTTGCCGTTAGTAGAAGGCCTGCCGCGCACATAAGCGCGGCCATGATGTACATCCACGTAAAGCCCCCGAGATCGAGAGCAAAACCGTTCACCAAAGCGCCCGCTCCGTTGCTCAATGGGAACGCGACGGAGAAGCTCGCCAGGGCGCGGGCCCGGCGCTCGGGGGGCGCGTTGCCTATGGCGAGCGCCATAATGCGTGCCCCGCCGATCGCAGCGCCGATGAAGTAGAGCGCGCCCGCAACCATAGTTCCCGCCAGGTTGCTCACCGTGGGCATGATCAGAAGCGCGATGGTTTCCAGGCTGAAGGCGATGATCAGAGATTGGCCGCAACCGATCTTGTCTGACACCCGGCCAAGCAATGGGCGCGCAAGCATGCTGGTGGCGCCGATGACGACATAGTACCAGCCAAAATGGCCGACGCCGATTTGGCGCGCGTAGAGCACAATAAAGCTCGTAAGACACGGAAGCGACAGATGCAACAGGAAAGTCAACGCGGCGGGCAAGACGACGCTGCGGTCGAAGACGCTGATGATCTCGCGCCACCACGATTCCGTGGAATCGGACTGTGCGCCACGAGGGCCGGGAGGGATTTCGCGTGATAGAACGTAGGCCGCGCCGGCGCCTCCGAGCACGAGGCTCATGGCGAGGATAAACGCGGCGTGGAATCCTCCAAACCGCGCGTCAATAATCCAGAGCGCTACGGCAGGTAAAAGAACTGTTGCGGCCGACTGGGCAGAGCCGAAGTAACCGGAAGCTTCGCCGCGCCGCGCGCTGGGCGCGCTGATGGCCAGGAGTGTATAGGCGCCGGTGTTCATACCTGACCAGCCGATGCCTCTGAGCCCGTTGGCGAACATGGTAGCGCCGGCGAACGGGATGAGGCACAGCGATACGCTCGCCCCCTGCGCAACCAACCCCAGGATCATTACGCCGGTAACGCTCCAGCGATCCGCCCAGTAGCCGAGGATCGGTCGCGAGATTACGCTGGTGACGCCGAATGAGGCGATGACGAGGCCGACGATGAACGGCGAGCCGCCCAGATGCGTGATGTACAGCGGAAAAGTGGGTTGAAGGACCGCGTGCTGCGCGTAACCCAAAAATTCGGCTAAACAAAGCAGCGCGAAGGCGCGGCTCCAAATGGACTCGGGTTTGCTATCTGTCATCGACACTGGATTGTTGGCTGAACCGTCTTATACAGGTTTCCGCCGAAAGTGACCAGCCAAATATTGCCGAGAGACACGAGAGGCAGAAGCTACAGAAGCAAAGCCAGAATCCGGAAGCTTTAACGAGCAAGGAGGAACCTATGATTCCCATCATCGTCAACGGCAAAAGGCACCCGGTGGATGTTAAACACATCGCGTAACGAAATGGAACATCAGCCATTTCGACCGATGGCTGCGCGCGGCCATCGTCATTCGGAAACCGTCCCTGCCCCCGGGCTTCGAGAAGATTCCGGCGATGGTTAGGAGCCCACCGGCGTCTCCCTTTTGGCCTGTTGCAATGGCACAAAGAAAAGCGCTATGCGGTTATCTAATCCACAGAACAGGAGCATCGCTTATGAATGATGAGCCTCTGAAAAGTTTTATTGCCGATTTAAAAGAAGGCCAAGGGCTGCGCGACGAATTTATCTACTACATGACCTTCGAAGACTATGTTTCTTTTCCAGATCCCTTTCCGCGAACTTTTTTTACAGCCAGGGAGGTTCAGGAAAGGATTCGACGCTATTCGAACCCGCAAAAGCCCGGTGAGCTATTCTCCTGGGACATACACGGAACGCTCCTCACCCCAACCCGAGCCTCCATTCCCGGTGTGGCTGTGGTTATGATTCATGGCGGCGCCGCCAATGAATACGAGTTTCTTTTCACCCCGGATGGACCGGAACAATTTATCGATCTCACAAAAATTCCTCCGGAGACGAGCAGGGCCGGTATTGCACAGCACATCGCGTCGCTCGGTATGACTGTTTTAGCTATCTCGCTTCCAGGGCACTTCAGCCGAAGACCATGGCCTCCCATAGCCGCCCGCCGGCCGGAGTTTATCATCGGTGAGGTGCCGGACGATGAAGAGCTGAAGAACCGGCTTGCCGTCTATACTTTTCGCCTGTGCCTGGAAGCGATCAAGGCACTCATCGAGCGCCATCTCCCTGATTACAAGCTCTACATCTGGGGTCACTCAACGGGCGGGGAATATTTCTACCTGATGGAGCAGTCTGGGCTAAACAATCCACTGCTCGGAGGTTTGGGATTTGGGACAGGCATGCCGGCGGGCATGAGAAAGGAATGGGACCTCGCCGCGAACGAGAAACCCCCTGAGGAAAGTGCCAAAAAATTTCGACCGATCACCGACCTTAGTCGGAGATCTCCCGAAAGCTACGTGAAGAGCGGCTATGTCGGCCCGAATCAGCCCTGGGGCAGCGTGGAGCGTTGGTTCGAGCTGGAAAATCATCGCCGGCCTCAGTTCAAACCCTTCCTGCAGGACATAGAGCACAGCGCTCACGACGTGCTCCTTGATGAAGTAAAGAAACGATCCGGCTTGCCCGACGAAGAGCTGTTCATCGGATTTAGGGCCGACCTCACCCGCCTCAAGCGCAACACGCTGCTCTACTTCGTGGGGGAGCTCGATAAAGGCCACTGGATCGACGGCGCCAAGAAGGGGTTGGAATTTCGTCGCGAAGTCTTCGCCTTCCGCCGGTTCGCACCCCATGCCGACCAGGTGCGGCTAGTTGTCATCCCAAAGCTGACCCACTACGGCCACATCGAAGCGCACAACGAGCGGCTGGCAAACCTGATGGTCACAGGCTTCAAGGAATACTTTTCTGCGTAACCAGGGATAAAGCTCCGGACCTGTTTGACACCCACCGGCCTATCCTGATAGACGCAGGGGCCGAGCGCATGCAAAGCCCCAAGGTGGAGGAGGTTTTATGAACCCAGCTTTTTTCTCGCGAATTGTTTTTCCAGCCGTTCTCGTTTTCTTAGTTCCGGTCGTCGCCTTTTCCGCTTGGGCGGCCAACTACGACATCGTTATACGCAATGGGCGGCTTATCGACGGCTCGGGCAATCCCTGGCTTTACGCTGACGTCGGGATCAAAAACGGCAAGATTGTTAAGATAGGAAAAATCGACCCGAAATCGGCGAAGCGATCCATTGACGCAAAAGGGATGGCTGTGGCGCCGGGATTCATCGATCTCCATACTCATACGGATATGCCGATTCTGGCTGATGGAAATGGGGAAAGCGCGGTCCGGCAGGGAGTAACTCTGGACGTCATCGGTGAGAGTTCGACGGTCGCTCCCCTGAAAGGCGGCGTTTTGGAAGAGTACAAAGAAGAACAAAAACGCCGCAGCGGCGTCGATGTGGATTGGACAACTCTGGAAGGTTATTTTCGCCGTCTCAAAAAAAAGGGGGCCTCCATCAACATCGCCTCCAGTGTTTCCCCGCAGCAGGTGAGGAAAGTCGTTATAGGTTTTGAGGATCGTCCGGCGACTCCCAAAGAGATTGAGGAGATGAAAAAGTTGATAGCCCGGGCCATGGAGCAGGGCGCTGTCAACGTCTCCACAGCCTTTACCGGCGGCGGCTACAAATATGCCGACGAAATGATCGCGATGGCCAAAGTGGCCGCCCAATACGGGGCTTACTACGGCACTCACATCGGCGGCGAAGGCGCGCAGACCAATGAAGAGTTGGCGAAAGCCATTCGCATCGCCGAAGAGACCGGAATTCCCGTTCACATCTACCATATCAAGGTCAGGGGCAAAGATAACTTCGGCAAAGTAAAAGAGGTGATCAAGAAAATTGAGGAAGCTCGGGCGCGGGGCCTTGACATTACCGCCAACCAGTATCCCTACACGGCCATGCAGCATCCCTGGCACAGGCTTTTTCCCGCATGGGTGCAGAGCCTCCCGCGCAAAGAGGCCGTGGCCAGGCTAAAAGACCGCGCGTTTCGCGACAAGATCAAGTCGGACCACGAGTTCCCCGAATATATAAGCGAGCATGGCGGCTGGGAGGGAATTGTGGGGACTGTGTTCAATAATCCCAAAAACAAGTCTTACGAGGGAAAAACCATTCTGGAGATCGCCAAGATCCGCGGCCAGTCGGACCCGGCGGAAACTTGTTTCGATTTGATTGTCGAAGAGGGGGCTTTCGTCCCGGGCGTGCATCACACGATGTCGGAGGATGACGTCAAATACGTGATGCAGATTCCGTGGGTTTCCATCGCGTCGGATGGTAGCGCCCTGAATCTTAAAGCGCCCGGGAAGCCGCATCCGCGAAGCTTCGGAACCAATCCGCGCGTTTTGGGAAAATACGTGAGGGAGGAGAAAGTCCTTTCGCTCGAAGACGCCGTCAGAAAGATGACCTCGATGCCCGCTCAGCTTTTAGGACTCAAAGATCGCGGACTATTGAGAGAAGGCTATTGGGCCGATGTGGTTGTTTTCGATCCTAAGACCGTGGCCGACACGGCAACCTACGAGAAGCCGCACCAGTACCCCAGAGGCATTCCTTACGTTTTGGTGAACGGAAGCATCGTGATCGACAATGGAAACCATACGGGAGCGCGGCCGGGAAAAATTATTTACGGGCCAGGAAAGCGCGACGCGAAGCCGTTGGTCAAGCAAGCAAAGGCAAATCCATCCTAGAGATTGCGCGCTCGCGGATTTTCAGGGAATCGTAGAAAGTTAAACGTGAAAAGTGAATCGAAACGGCCATTTACGTTTCACCTTTTGCGTTTCACGATTTCCATTTGTCGGTAACGTCTCGCCTTCGAACGAATTTCGGATCCAGGTTAGGCGTAGGCCTGCAACAGATACTCGCGAACCATTCTTTGGGTGTTGAAGAAAGAGCCGTTAATGGCAATGCAGTAGCGCATCGTCTCGACAAATCGACCATGATCCCGGTAAAAGGTCGGAAGGATGACCTGCTCGAGTTTCTCGTACAGAGATTCGGCATGCGTATTCCCGTCTTGTTCCAACCCTTCTTCTGAATTTTCGCCGATTGCCCAGCCTGTGACACCCTCGATATGCCCTTCGATCCACCACCCATCCAAAACACTCAAGCTTGGAACTCCGTTGAGCGCGGCCTTCATGCCACTGGTCCCGGAAGCCTCCATGGGGGGTTGGGGAGTGTTCAGCCAGAGGTCAACCCCCGAGACCATCATCTTACTGCATTCAATGTCATAGTTCGGCAAGTAGACGACTTTGATATCCTTGCCGAGCTCCTCCTTGGCCCTAAAAACTCGCCGGATGAGATCTTTGCCGGGCTGGTCGTGAGGGTGGGCCTTGCCGGCCAAGATAATCTGCAGCCGGCCGGTTTCTAACGCGATCCGTCTGAGCCGGGACAAGTCGGTGAACAGAAGGTCCACTCGCTTGTAGGCTGTCGCTCGCCTTGCAAATCCGATCGTGAAAATATTCACGTCCATCCCAACATTGGTTTGAGCATTGACATAATGGAGCAGCTGTTTCTTCGCCTCCAGGTGGGCCTCCCAAACTTCACGCTCGGGAATACATCTCACGTACCGCAGGCTGAGATTGTCGTGCCTCCAACCCCGGATGTGGCGATCAAACAACTCTTGCAAAGGCCTCACTACCCATGTGGCCGCGTGAACGCCATTGGTGATTGAATCGACCGGGTAACCGGCAAAGAGCAGCCTTGCTACCTCCTTGTGCTTCTTGGCAACCCCATTAACGTATCGGCTCAGGTTCAGGGCCAAAAAAGTGGCGTTAAAGACATCCCCGAAGCAGGCGAGGTTCTTTAATTCGGAAAGAAGTTGCGTATCACCTAAAAGAGCGCCAACGAGATCAACCGGAAACTGATCATGGGCGGCAGCCACCGGCGTATGAGTGGTAAAAACGCATTTTCCCCTCACTGCCGCGATATCATCGTACGTCACAGATTGCCGTCCGGCATTCCCCGCCTGCTCGTTCAGGAGTTCGGTAATAAGCAGACTCGAGTGGCCCTCATTCATGTGAAACCGAACGATGTCGTTATAGCCGAGAGACCGAAGCATTCTCACGCCCCCGATGCCCAAGAGCGCTTCCTGACAAAGGCGGTAGCGTTGATCCCCGCCGTATAGGAAATGAGTCAAGGCTCTGTCCGGCTCAGAATTTTCAGGCAGATCAGAATCCAAAAAATAGACGGGCACGCTGAAGCCGCCGAGGCCTTTTACCTCATACTTCCAGGCGCGAAGCCAAACGCGTCTCCCTTCCAGGCTCACCGACACCTTTGGCGGCATTTCGGTCAGGAAATCCTCGACCACCCACTCAACCGGCTCTTCCTGTTGCATTCCCGTAGAGTCAAGTCGCTGGTAAAAATATCCCTTCCGATAGAGCAGCGTTACCGCCACCATAGGAACGCCCATATCGCCCGCCGATCGGATCATATCTCCCGCTAGAACACCCAATCCGCCGCTGTAGGTCGGCATTTCGGGGACCAGGGCTATCTCCATTGTGAAGTAGGCAATACTTGCGTCATTATTCATATACGAGCGCCAGGTCTTCGAGGCCGTACGCGAAAGAGACGGCTATATTAGCAAACGCGCAGGATAAGAAAAACAGTTTTTTTGGCGCAGGCGTCCAGTGGAGACAAAACAGACGGCCATTTTTCTTGACAGCAGCCGCGCTTTCCTTTAGACGTTGGCTTTAAGAGCCGGTGAATTAACCGGTCTGAAACATTTGCCGACAGTTTAAACAAGAATGGTGCCTCCTGCCGATTCAGAACTCGAATTAGAAAGGAGTGGATCTTATGAAAAAGCTCAAGGAAACCCATGTCCCTTACAACACCGGCTGGGCGGGGGAACTTAGGAAGGGACAGGTGATCCGCGTCTTAGCCACAACGACAGTGGATTTTGTGGCGTTCAGGTTGGACAATCTTAGAGAGCGCTTCGATCAGGCGAGAACCAAAGTGTACAACATGAAGATCTTTGTTAGCACCGGCGATAAACTGATGGGGCGCGACAACCAGCATATGATGACCATAATGGAGGATTTGAACAAAGACGGCACCCATGACCTCCAGAAGGGAATGTGCAGCGCCTATCGGTTCCAGCTCGCGAAGCAAGAAGGCAGACTGCGAGAATATTACCCCCGGGAAATAACCGATATCCCGGATCATGGCTGTTACGAAAACCTTTCCAAAGCGCTGGAGCCGTACGGAATCGCGCCCGAGAATATTCCCAGCCCTTTCAATTTGAATCAGACGATGAAGATCGACGGCGTCACGGGAAAGATGGAGCACACTTCCATTCGACCCAAGCCGGGCAGCTACGTCGATCTCAGGGCAGAGATGGATTTGTTGGTAGCGCTCAGCGCCTGCCCCGATCTCCCCGTTGGGGGAAAGCCGGTCAATCTAATGATTTACGAGCCTTAACCCCACGAGCATGCGACCGCCAAGGCATCGTCGAAAGCCGACTCCAGAGCCTGCGGCATTCGCCTCCTGGCTCCTCATCGCTTTATTCCTTTTCTCGTCCTGTGCCAGGACTGAATCTCCCTCCCTGAAGGTCGATGATTTGCAGCCTGGCACCGGCGCAGAAGCTGTGTCCGGGAAGCTCGTAACCGTGCACTACACGGGGTGGCTCGTTAACGGCACAAAATTCGATTCTTCGGTTGATCGCAACCAGACGTTGACTTTTCGGCTCGGCGCAGGCCGGGTCATTCGTGGCTGGGATGAGGGGCTCGTGGGAATGAAAGTCGGGGGCAAAAGAAAACTCACGATTCCGCCCCGGCTCGGCTACGGAGCGAAAGGCAGCGGAAAATCGATTCCTCCCAACGCAACGCTCATCTTTGAGATCGATCTCCTGAACGTGAGGGAGCCGCAGCGCTAGGGCGCACGGTCATGACCTGAGACCGTGAAAGCTGCCGGCCGCGCTCTGAGCCCGCGTAATGGGCCACTGGTTATTCCGAGCGCTGGTAATTGGATGCGCGGGCTCTCCGAAGGGGCAGGCCCCTTTCACTTTGGCCGAGGAGCTTTTCATGGGCATTTATCATGTTGGTGTCTTGGCGGGCGACGATATTGGACCCGAGATTGTTCCACAGGCCGTCCGCGTCCTTGCCGCGGCGGCGGAAATTACACCCGGTCTGGAGATCAAATTCGGCGACTTCCCTATCGGCGCGGCGGCTTATCGGGCCACCGGACATACGCTGCCGCCAGGCACGTTGGAGAAACTGGCAGAGACGGACGGCTGGATTCTCGGTCCAATCGGCCATGCAGCCTACCCGCGCAATGACCCTGACGCGATCAACCCGCACCCGATTATTCGCCGCCACTTCGACCTCTTCGCCAACGTCCGCCCTGCCCGATCCATTCAGGGCATTCATGCGCTGCATCAGAACGTGGACCTCGTAATCGTCCGCGAAAACAACGAGGGAATGCAACCGGACCGGAACATGTTTAAGGGCAGCGGCGAGTTCATGCCGACGCCGGAGATGGCGCTTTCAATCCGAGTCATTACTCGTCACGGCTCGGGGCGTATCGCCCGAGCCGCGTTCGAGCTGGCGCGGGCGCGAGAAAAAGCCAGAGCGACAGCGGGCATTACTCACCCGATCGGGGACGGCCCTCGCGTTACGATCATCCATAAGCGCACCGTGTTTAAGCTTAGCTGCGGGCTTTTTGTGGACACGGCCCGCGAAGTTGCCGCGCAATATCCCGAAGTTCAGGTTGACGAGCATCAAGTCGACAGCTTTGCGTGCGCGCTCGTCATGAAGCCGCAAACGTTCGATGTCGTCGTAGTCACGAATATGTTTGGCGATATCTTGAGCGATCTGGCGGCGGGGCTGGTCGGTGGTCTGGGGCTCGCTCCCGGTCTAAACGTCGGTGAGCGTTACGCGATGGCGCAGGCGACGCACGGCTCCGCGCCGGACATCGCCGGGCGCAACATTGCCAATCCCTACGCGATCATGATTTCCGCCGAGATGATGCTCGATTGGTTGGGGCAACGGCGCTGCGACACGGCGGCAATTCGAGCTGCGCAGCGGATAGAGCAGGCGATCTATCGCGTCATCGCCGAGAACATCGCCCGCACGCCAGACCTCGGAGGCAGAGCCACCACCACGGAATTCGGCGACGCTGTGGTCGACCTGATCCGGTCTAGCGCTTAGGCTCGGACTCCTGAAGAATTGATCCTTCGCCGCGTTCTCTCGCGGGTAGCCACTGCATGCCCCATGCGGCAATTCCGGAAAGTACCGCGCTTCCTGCGACCGCAAGCGGCACGGGCACCAGAGCAGCGACACTCCCAAGGCAAACCGCGCCCAACGAGCCGAAGCCGCGATCCAGGAAAAAGAGGCTCATTGCACGTCCCAGGAGGTGGGGCGGGCATTCTTCCTGAATAATTGCCCGAGCTAAAACCCGGTAGCTCATCTGCACCGAGCCGACAATCGCAAGCAGCACAATCGAGAGGAGCATGGATCTCGAGATCGCAAAAAGAAATATCGAAGTTGCAAAAACAAGACTCGCGCCCAACAGCAGGCGCCTCATTCGTCTCACTTTGGTGTGCGTCGAGAGCAAAAAACTTACACCCACCGCCCCGACTCCGGGGGCCGATACCAGAAGGCCGTAGCCCGCGGGGCCGACGTGCAAAACCTCTTGCGCGAAATAGGGCAGAAACTGAGAATAAGAAATTCCAAAGAAACCGTTGGAATAGGTCGTCAGAATCGTGACCAGCACCCGGCGATTTTGACTCAAATAGGAAAGCCCCTCTCGAATATCCTTCAACCACTCCCCTCTGGCCCCTGATCCCGAACCGGCCGGCGACTTCATTTTGAAGAGCATGACTAACATCCACAGGAGGGTTAATGCCTGCACCAGTAAAGAGGGACCGGACCCGATGAGAGTGACCAGGACTCCCCCGAGCGAGGGGCCGATGACTTTGGTCAAGTTGTGGATGGCCGAGTGCAACGCCAGAGCGCTCATCACGGAGTCCTGCGGAACAATCGAGACAACCAACACCTGCTGCGCCGCCGTGCTGATCGAACTGACGATCGCCATAAAGATAACCAGGAAAATAATATGCCAAAATTGGATCCAGCCCGAAAAAATCAGAAAAGCAAAAACCAGCACCTGTAGAAAATTTAGCACCCGGCTCACAACGAGGAGCTTTAACCGATCCATCCGGTCGGCAATGACGCCCCCAATCGGACCGAAAATGAAGCGCGGGGCGAACTCAAAAAAGCCGATCAGCCCCAGATAAAAGGCGGAATGGGTGAGCTCCCACACCAGCCAGTTCTGAACCACGAAATGAATGTACTCTCCTGTCTCGCTGGGTATATAGCCGATGCAGAAAAGACGAAACTCGCGATGATTCAGCGCTGGAGGAATTCTCACGAAGATACTCGAATTTGACTATACTTAGAAAGGCGACACGAAGCAAAGGGGCGTATCAACTCATCTAAAATGTAACCCAAGGGGGTATCGTTGACTCATTTGGAATGTAACCCACAACTGGTTGATCAGATCAGCAC
>JACQUW010000431.1 GCA_016210115.1 Deltaproteobacteria bacterium
CGTGCACGTTCTCGGAGGCATAGACGGAGAAACAGGCACCGCTGGAGTCTCGAGACTGTGGCCCATCGGCTGCGATCGGAAGGCTTGCCCCTGAGCGAACCATTTTTGGAGAAATTCCTTTACAAATCGTGGATCGTGCGGGCTAGCTGTTCGGGAGAAGGCTTGATGCATCCCTTATGACTTTGCCTGTCCCGGTACGGGGAAGCGAGTCGCGGATAATAACTCTTTGCGGGACTTTGAAGTTTGCCAGATTTTTCCTGAGGAAGCTTAGCAGCTCTTTTTGTCTCAGCGCTTCTCCGGAACGAAGAACCACGGCGGCGCCGATTACGCTTCCCCTTTTCGCGTCCGGGATCGGAAAGACAACGGCCTCTTGGACCTGCGGGTGCTCGCAGAGCATATTCTCAACCTCGGCCGGGTACACGTTGAGACCGCCGGTGATGATCAGATCGTCCTTGCGCCCGAGATGATAATAGTAGCCATCGGCGTCGCGCCGGCCCACATCTCCGGTGTGGAACCACCCATTGCTAATCCGCTCCGCAGTCGCTTCAGGCCTGCGAAAGTAGCCCTTCATCACGTGCGGCCCGCGGGTGACGATCTCTCCAGTCTCGCCCTCGGGTTTCTCCTGCCCGCTCTCATCGACGATCTTCACTTCGACGTGAGGAACGGCCCTGCCGATACTGGCCATCTTGAGGTCGGCCATGTGCGGCTCGGTCATCGTGATCAGAGGCGAAGTCTCGGTGAGGCCGTAACCTTGAATCACCTTCACGTGCGGCTGTGAATCTTTGAACTGCCGCATGAGCGCCACTGGAACTGTAGTTCCCATCATGGCCGCAAGCTCGACGCTTCGCATGTCACAATCGCCGAGGTTGGGCAGAGCGAGGAGAAGTTGAAAAATAATCGGCACGCCGTGAAACACAGTAATCCCGTGCTTTTGGATGCCCTCGAGCAGCGTGACGGGATTGAACTGATCGAAGATGATGATCCTGCTTCCCTTATCAACCAGCTCGTTCAAGTAAATGGGGCCCGAGATGTGCGACATGGGAAGAATACAGCCCCAGACCGTGTCGCGCCCTGTATGGTGCATCTTTCCCATAGAGCGCGGGAACTGGGCTAGATTAATAAAGTTCAGGACAACGCCTTTGGGCTCTCCGGTAGTTCCGGAGGTGTAGAGGATCACCGCGTCATCCTCCGGAGTGAGCTTGGGTGGCGGAAAATCCGCCGGCGGCGGAGACAATCTCCTGTCGAAACTCTCTGTTCCTTCTCCGTCTACCACCCATACACGCTTCTGCCCGCTTTCCTTGAGAACCTCGCCAATCTCAGGCATCACACGCCGGTAGGTGATGAGCAGCCTCAAGTCGGCGTCCAGCAATACTCCGTAAAGCTCTTTTCCCTTTAGCCGCGCGTCCAGAACGACCGTGACGGCCCCGATTCGCTGGGTTCCATAGTAACTCAGCGCGAAGGCAAGCGAGTTGGGCAGCAGCAATCCAACGCGGTCTCCGCTCCGAATGCCTTCACGGCGGAGATGACCTGCGATGCAGGTGGCTTTCTCGTTGATTGCGGCGAAGCTCATCTCGCCTTCTCGCGAGACGAGCGCGATCTTGTCCGGAAGGAGCCGGGCCGTCTTTTCCAGCCTCGCCCCGACAAAAAACGCTACTGGATCGGTATGCGCTGCCATAATGCGAACACCCTCTGAAATGGACTAAACCAGCGAGATAGCTTCCAGAGCTCACCTCGCTTGAGTTGTAACTTTCCTTGCTGGGTTGCCAAAAAGGGGTCGATGCGCCTTTGAAAGACCGCTTTCCAGAACTCCGTCTTGCCGCTTATCAAGAACTCTCCGCCATCCCCTTTTTCCAGATGGGTGATCCTCCCTTTATCAAAATGGACGGTCCAGGCGACATCCTCATCCTCCACACAAAGCGAAAGTGCGGTCGTCAAATCCGCCCTGCGCCCCTGGGTTGTGAACTTGTCATCCGCATTGGCGGCATCGACAAGCGCCCGCATATGCTCCTGTGAAAAAACCGCATAGCCCTCCTGGCGCTCCCGGGGGTTGTCCCGGCTCTCTCCTTCGAGAATTTCGGGCCCCGCCTGGGGGAGGTCGCGCTTCATCAACTGGCAGTGAACCGCTTCCTCAAGAAGGTCTGTGAGAAGAAACGCCTCCTTCAAGTCTTTCCCAATCGCGACCGTTCCGTGTCCCCTGAGAATCACGATCGGATGGAGCCGGAGCTCCTCCACGACGGCCTCGGGCTGGGTGACCGTAGGGGTATCTTGCGATACGATGGGAATTTCACCAATGGTGTATTTCTCTTCAAAACTGAGAGGCACAAAACTCCTGTTCGAGAGCGAAAAAACCATCACCCTCGGAGGATGCGCGTGGACGACGGCCCTGGCGTCAGTCCCATGATAGACCGCCAGATGGAGGGGGGTTTCGCTCGATGATTTTTTTTTGCTGGCCGATCGCCCTTCCCGGTCGATCACCACAAGGTCTTTTTGACTAAGAAATCCCAGCGGCGCGTGCTGCCCGGTAATTAAGAACCGGTCTCTCCCGATCCGGCAACTGATGTTCCCGCCCCACCCGGTGATGAGCCGGCGCTCAAAAAGGCGCTTCCCCCACCGGATCATCTCGCGCTCCACCGGTTTCACCCAACGCCTCCATTCAGCAGTGAGCGGGGAAGCAGTTCTTTTTGAACGGGATAAATGCCCACCCCGTCGGGAATTACCCTGCGTCCCATAAGAGTCGCGACGTCGCGGTCCGGGGACTTTTCCTTGGTCGGTCCGCTGCAGGAGAGGATCTCAACCGGCACGCCGTGCGCCCGCGCCAGAAGCGACGCCAGGAGAGAACCGCAAATAGAGACGGCCCCTTTAGAACCCAGATCCGAGCAATAGAGGTAGAGCCGCTGGATTTCCTTTCGGCCGAAAAAGAATCCCATCATGTTATCTGAGATGAGCGTCGTCGGAATATCCCGGCGCAGGAGTTCCCGGGTTACCACACGCGCTCCCCAAAGCTCCGGTCGCATCTCCGGCACCAACACCGCTCTGCATTGCCGGGTGTTGAGCTCATCACCGATGGCGGAGTAAGCCGGCAAATCTGGCACCCCGTAAACGAGCAGGTATTTTTCGTTCTCTTTTGTGGCATGATCCCTTGGCGTTGCCACCGCCGTTTTTTCGTGTTTATGCCGGAAGCTCTGCGGCGTGTCGATCCCATCGAAGCTAATCAGAGCCGAGATCAACGAGCCCGGTGTCACATCAAAGGCCGGGTAGCGACCTTCGATCTCCTTACCGCCCTCAGTGCCGACCAGCGGGATTCCTTGAAAGCTCAGGAGCTCCGCAACCGGTCGCTCCTCGATCAGAACGTCCGCTCCGCTGGCAAGCGCTCCGGGGGGTTGCACCAGGGCATAAAATGGGATGTCGAAGTGCCTGGCCATAAGTGCCAGCGAGTAGGTCCCGACCTTGTTAATGATGTCGCCATTTTGCGCGCACCGATCCGCGCCCACCAGAACGACATCAACTTCCTTTCTGGCCATGACTTGCGCGATCGCGCAGTCGGGAATGACTTCGACTTCAAGGCCGGCTTGAGCGCTCTCCCAGGCGGTAAGGCGCGTCCCCTGCAGATATGGGCGGGTTTCCGTGGCGATGATGCGGAGCTTCTTTCCCATAACCTCGCACCATTGCCCCACGGCCACGATCTCTCCGCTGATATTGCAGTGGGTGAGCAGCCGGCAACGATCAGGGAGAAGTTCCGCAGCGCGCCGCGTCCTCTCTTCCCTCGCGCTCCTGATAGAGGCGACATAGTCGTGGATCTTCTGCTCGATCCCGAGAGCCGTCTCTTTTGCCGGCATTTCGCCGGCGGTTTCCAAGAGCCGTTCGAGGAGACCCTGGAAATTGAAAGTGGGCCTTGCGCGCGTAAAATCCGCCGCGACACTCTTGAGCCGTTCTCGAATAAACTCGGGAGGACGCTCGCGGTGCGCGCGCGCTTCGAGCGCGGCGGCATAGAGGAAAGTCAACACCTGGCCGAAGGCGCGAGTCTTCATCTGCCTCACGGCGTCCACTGCCTCGGAGACCTCATTCGCCCTGAGATACTCCAGCTTCCAGGGAAGAAGCGTTTCATCAAGAATCTTAAAATGGCTGCCCGCCCAAATGGCGGGCTCAAAAAGAGGGCTCTGCTTCGGTGTCATTCTTTTACTTCAGAAAATCTATGGCTCTGAGAGCCACCTCAACCATCTTTTCCTCAGCGTCAAGAAAGCACGGATCGCGAAAGCCGAGCTTTCCCTGAAGACATTCGTCAGACACAGCCAAGATCGCCCCCGCTTTTTTTTGTCGCACCTGAGCCACTGTCAGGAAAGCCGATGTGACCATATCGATGCCTGAAATTCCTTGCTGCGCAAGTTGGTGAAGCAGCTCGGGCGTCTCCTGAAAAAGCGCATCGGTGGTGAAAACCCATCCCAGATGAAAGCGCGCCCCCAGGTTCTCCGCAGCTTCAATGAGCGCGTTTATGATTTCCGGATGAGAGACGGTTGAGTGATTTTGCGGGACATAGTAGGGCGTTGTTCCTTCACCGCGCACGGTGCCGGTCACAATGATCAAATCCCCGATCTTCACTTTCTCCTGAAGCGAGCCGCAGCTTCCGATGCGGATCAGATTTTGGACGCCACCGGCACAGAGAATCTCAGTGGTGATCGCAGTATCCGGCGCATAGCGACCGCCGTTTCCGACAGTGACCCTCTTACCGTTGCGCGTCCCGGTATACATTTCATAATCGAGAAAGGAAAAACTCTTCGCCGGATGCTGTAAAGTGCTCAAGAGCATCTGGCTGCGCTCTTTGGGTCCCGGGATCAGCGCGATGGAGCCGAGCGAGCCCGCTTTAATGCCCAGCATGGAAACTATTTTTTCAGGCGTGAAATGGGGTTCCTTGCGCATTTGCTGGAAAAATCCTTCCCTCAGCGGCATGCCTTCCGGTTGCAGCCGAGGGCCCTAATCCTCGCTACGCGAGAAATTGCAAATGGCAGATCCCAGATTCCAAATTTGCCATTTGAGATTTGCAATCTGCCATCCCGGAGGGCTTGTCCATGGCCCTCTCCCTTATGTCCCTCGGCCAAGGTGAAAGTCGCTGCCCGTTCGGAGAGCCCGCGCATCTGACCTGCCTGCCGGCAGGCAGGTAACCAGCGGTGGGAATAACCACTAACCCATTGCGCGGGCTCGGAGAGCAGGCTGCGACTTTCACAGTCAACGGTGATTCGAAGCAGAACATGGGTATTCCCTAGATTGCCTGGCGAATGAATTCGAGAAGATCCTGAGTTTTGACGGCTGGGTCGCGGCTTGAGGCGAAGCTTCGCAAGCAGAGCGCGCTCGTCGTTAACAGAAGATCAGCGCCGGCTTTTTTTGCTTCCCCAAGCCTCTCCTCAACGTTCCACTGAGCCAGCTCTGGATAGGCCTCCGGCACCCCTCCACCCCCACCGCAGCACCAGGCCCAGCGCCGGTTTCGCTCCATCTCCACCAGCTTTACCCCGGGAACGGAACAGAGGACCTTTCGCGGCGCGTCATAAACGCCGCAGCCCCTTCCGAAATGACAGGGATCGTGATAGGTGAGTGTTCTTTCAACTCTTCGGGCGATCTTAACCCGTCCCTCATTCAGAACCCTCTCCACATACTGAATTCCGTGCAGCAGCTCGATCCCTTCGATCTCAGCTTGCGGATAGCTTTTCCAGGCCCGCAGGCAGCTTCCACAGGAGAGAACGATTCTCCGGATACCGGCTGCTCTTGCGGCCCTGATATTTTCCTCCCGGAGGCGGTGGTATTCCCTCCTGAAGCCGAGATCGTGGGCGTAAAGGCCGCAACAGTTTTCCTCTTCGCCGAAAATGACGAAATCTTCCCCTGCCTTTATCATGATCTCGGCGAGAGCCCTGGCCCCGGCCCTGCCGCTTGGCTGATTCGCGGAACACCCGGCGAAAAGAAGCGTGCCGGCCTTCTTCTCGCCTGCTTTCTGCAACCCTAAACCAACTGCCCACCGCCCGCGCTCGTTCTTCGGCAGCGACCAGGGATTGTTGTGCAATCGAAGTCCCTTGAGAAATGACTCGTGAGCCGGATGCGGGCCGTCTCTTTCCGCAATCTCCTCGCGCATAGCGACGGCGATGTCCCAGGGACCATAACCGTCGTTTCGCACCCCGCAAATCTCCTGGCACATTAGGCAGGTCGTGCAGGTATAGATAATCTCTTTTAGCTCCGGAGTGATACCGTCCAGACCATGAAAAACGCGCTGCGCCATAAGCCAGCGCGATTTGGGCGTGAAGCGCTGGAATCGATAGAATTCATACGGCGGGCATTTGGTCTTAAAACCCGGCTCGTCCTCCATGGGATTTGCCGGTCCATGGCCGTAGCAGGAGCCGCAAAGAACGCAACCCGCCGCCCGCTCTTCCAAATCTTTGGCGTAAAGCCATTTCCTGACCCTTGCCAGGCCGAGGGGCAAGTTATGTATCTTCTTTTGTTCCACTAATCTTTGTTGGTAAACGCCAGGGGCTCAATACAAGGTTCGTTGAGACCTAAACCTTATATCTATGAACTATCTCTTGTCAACGCCGCTCTGTTCTGGAACCCGGTCTGCAGTCGAGGAGATGCGGATGAGCTTGCGCAGGAGCGAGGAGAGCTCTTTTTGTTGGGATTTGCTCAAGGGGAAAAAGACTTCCGCGATGCTCTTCTCAAAGACAGGGATGCTGCCTTTGTGGAGCTTGCTTCCTTTCTCTGTCAGCCTCACGCGAACCACCCGGCGATCATGGTTGTCTCTTTCGCGCACCACCAAGCCCTTTTCCTCGAGTCTATCCACGATGCCGGTCAGATTACTCACGGTGACCATCATCTTTTCACCGATATCACTAAAAGGGAGGCCGCCGGCATAGCCGATCGTTGCCAGGACATAAAACTGAGGCGGCGTGAGGTCGAGGGCCTGGAGATCATCCTGAAGCTTCTTGTTCGAGAGAAGATTAAAGCGCAGGAAGCGAACCCAAAGACTTGTGGTGTAGCGCGTGAAGAACGGTCTTTTTGTGACTACCACAAAAAAACTTTAGACTGAGATAGGCCGAAAAATCAATAGAAAACTTCTTTAGGTAGGTTGCCCGCGAACGCCGATGAAAGCTGAATGCCTGGTAAGCTCCTACTCCCGGATTTCCTTTGCCGCGGTCGATTGGAGCGCCTTCAGCGCGTCCTGAACCAGTTGGCGCCTCGCATTTTTTTCTTCGTCGGGAGGGAGGGTTGCGTCACCGGTGACGTGGACAATGCCGCGTCCAAGGATGACCCGGTTGGAGCCCACCATTTTGGCTATGGGCACAGCCGCGGTGATCTGGACCACGGGGATGCCCGCCTTTTCCAACTCCGTCGCGATCGCAGCGCCGCTGCGAGTGCTCGTGCCTCAGGTCGAAGTTAGAATAACCGCATCTACGGCTTCTCGTTTCACCTTTTCCGCCATCTCCCGGCCGATTCTGCGCGTGTTCGAGAGCGGATTCGAAAGCCCGGAGGTCGAGAGAAATTCGTTGTGCAGTGCTCCGATCATTCCTTCCTTTTCCAGCGCCCGCAATGCGTCGAGAGGGACCAGACGATCCGGATCCTGTTGGACGAATCGCGGGTCGTAACCGCCATGGGAAATTTCCCAATCTTCGCCTTTTAAGTCCTCAAATTCTTCGACACTGTAAGCTCCCCATCTTGTCGCCGCTGTTCCCTCGATTTTGTCCGGATTGCCTTTGGGGACTAACCCGCCATCGGTAATCACCATGACCTTCGCCTTCGATATATCGATAACCGGAGGCGGCATCGGAATGGGCTCGAAGAAGGTCGAGACCATTTCGGACTCGAATGGCTCCCCCTTAATTTTCGCCATGACCATATCCACAAGCCGGCTGGCGGCCGTTTTTTCCACGAACTGATCGCGGAGCAATCCCCGGCGCAGATAACCTTCTTCGGCCGGCAGACCTATGGCTTGGTTTTGAACCAATTTCTTTCCCAGCTTTGCCACCCTCGCCAAAACGTCACGCATTTTGGCAGGGCTCGGCCCGGAATCGACGATGTAGAGCGCCTCTCGATAGAGGTCCGCGCCCGGGTTCTCCTCGCTCATAGCGGTGATAGCTGGAATGCCGAGCTTCGACTGAACTGCCACAGAAAGCGCGCCTGAAGCCATCCCGTATCGGCCCGCCCGATAGCAAGGGCCGGCGATAAAAAGATCCGCTTTGGCCGCACGGACCATCTCAACGACCGCAGCGACGACTTCGTCCTGGCGCTCGACAGCGTAGTTATCGCCGCAAATGACCGTCCTTATGATTTTTGCATCTCCGGCAAAGAGTTGCTCCAATAGCTTGCCTGGACCGACGGCTCCTTCGCGAATCTCCAGCGGCAAGCCCGCCATCTCCTCTCCCCCGATCCCGGCAAAAAACTGGTTCAGATAATGGACAACTCGCATGTCAGTTTCTCCTTACGCCGAAACACCGGCCGTATTGAACGATTTGAACGGCGTCGACCCGGTTCAAAGCGTTCAAGACGTTAAAGCCGTTCAATCAGTACACCTCGGCCCGGAGCCGTGACGCCCCCTGCTGGTTGGCAACGCCGACGACGTTCATCGCAGTAAGTTCCAGCGGCCCTTCCAGAAGCGCCGCCATCTCAGGGGTTGCAGCGATCGCCCGCTCGACTTTCGGCGCTTTCCAGGATGTGCCGTTTCCCCCGCCATACACGATAGCGTCAACCTCAGGAAAATTGAAAAGAAGCGCCGACTCAACCCGGCGGTCCCTGGACAGGTCTGAGGCCATCACTGCGGTGCGTATCCCCAGAGCTTCCAGCAGGCGCGCGGTCTCCGCCATATCCGTGTGTGGCACGCCGCCGCCATATTTCGTCAAAACAGCGGCATCCGCTCGGAGAGCCCACTTCACCAGGCCGGCGGCCGCGCGGCAGTTTCGTTCCCGGTCGAAGTTGTCCGCGCCCGCGATTGTCGCTACGGTTCCGACAAAATTCACCTCGCCGGCGTGATGGCGCCGGTACAGCTCCATAATGACTGGATGGTTTTGATAAAAGTAAGTCTCCGCGCCGCCCAGCGAGGTATGATAGGAAGGAAGAATTGCGCCGTCCAGCCACTCGTCCGGATGAAGAAGAACGGGAAGCATGCCGTCTGTGTTCGCGCCGTAGATGATTTGCTCATCGATCTGAGGCCTTCTCTGGCGCGAATAGATCTGGCCCACATAAGCGACACGCGGAAGGCCTTCGCGGCTCTTCTCCGCGGGACCGACCGGTGCGAAGCTTTGCGCTGATGCGGGAGGCAACTCCAGAGCCGCGCAACCAAGATACACAGAGGCACTCAGCCCCGCCATACGATAAGCCTTCTCGACCGCATGGGCGGCCACGCCGGAGCGGGCGCGCGGGATCACGATGAGATGATGCAGCGAGGAGTACTTGCTCGCCTCAGCAGCCAGGCCGCTCATCTCGAGCACATACCCCGTTGCCCCTCTCGAATCACCCGGCGATTTTTCCCTCAAAACGGTAACCGCCGCGCCTTCCAGGACGCAAGTTGTTCCCATCCCGGCGGTAACGGGCGGCCCCAAAACTCCGGGAAAATCACCGCTACCCCCCGGCTCCTTCGCCCGCGGCTCAATAATGTCAAAAACAGGCCCTGCGCGGCAGCTCTCGCCGGGACCGGCGATCTCGAAGTCGACGCTTTGAAGAGCATCGTCCGCCAGTACGTTGCGGCGCAGCTCACCTATATCGACAAAAAGCGTCGTTCCGTCGAGTCGGGTCGACGTACCCAAACGAATCTCTGTGACTGGATGGCGCGCCAAGGTAAGCTGCATTGTGTCTCTCTTTCGCGGCCGCAGGAACAACTGAGAAACTCTGCCGACCCCAATACCGACTCTAGAGCCGGACTGTCGCTCTTGTCAACGCGCGAAAGATTTCCTAGATTTCCCCCCAAGCAATCCCGGCCCCTTCACCTCGCGCCCCCGCAACTTCTTCCCACTAGAACTAGAGGCGAGAAGCTGAAGCTTTCCTCCAGAGCGGATTTTTGTTAAGGCTGCTTCTCAATGACGGAGATAGTTTGAAAGGAAACAAATAGTCGCAGCCGATGCAAAATGCAGGAATCGGGAATTGCCCGGCCAGGCGAGCGCCAAGAGAGACTTTGAAAAAGCGCCGATAATAGTCAAAGTTTAAACCGTTACGCCTCCATGAGACACGTTCTTCTTCGCGGTTCTCGATGGCTTGTCCGGAACAACCTTGTCCTGGGAGAACGGGTCGTTTTACGGCTGGAGGATCCAGCCACCGGGAATACGATCGAGGCCCTCTGTCCGCCGGACGAATTCGAGCCGCTTCCGGAGCCACCGCCCACTCTTGATCTCCGTTCGCTTACGCCACTTAGCCACTGGCGCACGCTCCACGAAGCCTTGCGCCTCCAGACGCCTCCCGGAGGGCAGTATTCGGCATTCGTTGCGGGACGGATTTCTCCCGAGCCGTACCAGTTCGCGCCGCTCGCTCGACTTCTTGGCGGGCCACGGCGCGGACTTCTCATTGCCGATGACGTCGGGCTTGGCAAGACGATCGAGGCAGGTATCTGCCTGCTGGAGCTGATTGCCCGCAGCGCTGGCCGGCGCATTTTGATCGTCGTTCCGCCTGGCCTCATCCCGCAGTGGCTTGACGAGATGTGGGAGAAGTTCGGGCTCGAATTCCAGCCGATTGAGAACTCAGCCGCGCTCGACCGCGCCCAGACCGCCGTCTCGGAAGGCCTACAACCCTGGGCCTATTTTGATCGCGTAATTACGTCCGTCGAGTATCTCAAGCGCCGTGACGTGCATGCGGCCGCGCTTGCCCATCCGTGGGACGTGATCGTCGTGGACGAGGCGCACTACTTTGCGGAATCGGGAACGCCGGCCAATCCGTATTCGACCGCCCGGACCCGTCTCGGTCCCAAGCTCAGGGAGGCTGCGCGCACGCTGCTGCTTCTAACAGCTACGCCGCACAATGGTTACCGGCACAGCTTCCGCTCGCTGCTGGAGCTTGTCGAGCCTGCTGAGGCGACGCTCCATGGGAAGGTCGAGGACATCCGAAGGCGTATCGGCCGGACAATGATCCGTCGCCTCAAGTCGCAGATCGTAAGAAGCATCAACGGCGGTACGGTGCCGGCCTTTCCGGTAAGGCTCCCGGTCGGCCGGATCGAAGTGAATGACTTGAGCAGCGAAGAGCGGGATATTTTCCGGCTCGTAACGGACTACTGCGCCAAGACGATCAAATCCGCCGAAGGCTCGGAAGAGGCGGACCTCGTTTCTTTCGCCATGCAAATCGTGAAGAAGCGCATGCTCTCAAGCCGCGCTGCTCTCCAGCGCACCGTAAAGAACCGGCTCGATGCACTGGGTGCTAAAAAGACAGAGGAGCCGCCCAAACGCGCCGAGGTGCGGGAACTGCAAAGCGAACTGCCGCTCGCCGAGAGCCAGGCCGAGCGCGCCGCTCTCAGGGTCCTGCGCTCGGCGATTTCCCGCGATGCCAAGCGGCGCGCCGCGGAAAAGAAACAGCTTCGAACGATTGAGAAGCTCCTCGAGCAAGTCAGCGGCCGGCCCGATCCGAAGATTGCAGCGCTTATCGCCGACCTTGAACGCGACGCGCTAACTATTCCTGGAGAGAAGGCCATTGTATTCACTGAATACCGCGACACGCTGGCGGCGTTGCGCGACGCCTTTGCGGCGCATCCGCAACTGCGCGAAGGCTTTGTCGAACTCACAGGCGGACTGACCGCGCGGCAGCGCCGGAGCCGCATCGCCCGCTTCAACGAAGCGAGTTGCCGCGTGCTCCTCGCCACCGACGCCGCGAGCGAAGGTTTGAATCTACAAGAACACTGCTGCCGCCTGTATCACTTTGAGCTGCCCTGGAATCCGAACAGACTGGAACAGAGAAACGGCCGCATCGATCGCCATGGCCAGACAAGGCCTCCGATCCTCCGTTATCTCTTTTATCCGGATTCACCCGAAGATCGCGTGCTGGATCGACTGGTCCAGCGGATTTCCGCCATGCACGACGATCGTGTCTCCACGCCCGACATCTTGGGCATTCTGGAAGGTAGCCGGATTGAAGACGTGCTGGGCGGTATCGAATCCCTCGAGGACGGCGAGAAAAAAGGCAACACGCTCATGCGCGATTTTGGGGAGCGCCAACAGGAATTTTCTTATCAGATTGCGCCGCTTTTGTTTGCCGAAGTCCACGAAGAATCTCCGCCGCCCTACGGCCATGCTGTCTCGGCCGATCCGCTGCTGGCGGACGATCTCGCCTTCGAGAGGCTCATGCGCGAAGTCCTGCACAGCGATCTTCGCCCCGGAAAGGTCCTCAGCACCTGGCGCATCGAGGTACCGTGCCAGCTTCAGGGAGGCGGGGTCGCGCCGCGCTATGAGTGCGCGACCTTCCGGCGCTCCGTGGCTGTTCAATTCCCGGCTGATCAAGTCGAGTTCATTCATCGACTCCATCCGCTCTCTCAGGCGATCGGCGAGCACGCCTTGCGAGAGCTGACTCTTGAGCCTGCGCGCAATCAGTTTGCCGGCCGAGTTGCCGTACGCCGCCATCCCGCCGCAAAAGAGCCGCTGGCGGTTTTCACCTTCCTCGAGACGCAAAGCCATCCAAAGGGAACGATCTTCGGCATCGCCGTTACACCAGGAGGCCAAGTGTTGGGTCGCGAAATCACGGGTGCGTTGCTCGAAGACAACGGCGAGACCCCCGCTGGCGAAGTGTCGTGGACCGATTGCGAGCGCGTCTTCGCCAACGATTTTGCCGCTCTTCAGGCGACGGCAACCGAGGCCGCCCGCAGTCACTTGCGCGACGAGTTGGAGCAGCAGCGTGCGCGCCGTACGAAGCTTGCCGAGGTGGTGCGCGATGAAGCTGAGCGCTACAGGGTCGATCGGCTGGCCGAGATCGATGAGCAAGAAAAGATAGAGCGGGCTGGCCCGCACGAACAGACGGAGCTTTTCCGCGAGGCGGCGACCAACTGGAAGGCGCGGCGCGCTGCCGTCGAGACCCATTACCGGCGCCGGGTCGAAGAGATTGACCGCTTTGCCATTCTCTCCGAGCCCGCCGAGCCGCAGCCGCTTGGCGTGCTGCTGGTTTTTCCGATGGTCTGACCATGGCGCTCGCGTCAATTCAAAACCGCCGCGGATTTTTCTCCGATTACTGGCTCGGCACGCTGCTCTCAGCGCGTGGGCGAGACACCACGCGGCTCACCGCCGCACAAGCGAGAAGAATGATCGACCGGTTACGCCGGTTGATTGATTCGGTGAACGGTGTGGAAGCTCCAGACCTCACGGGCTTTCGCGAGCACTTTGCGCGCCCGCTACTGGAAGAAATTTTGGGCTTTGTCCTGAGGGAAAACGCCCAGGAGCCACGACTCCGTCCCCTCGACGTAGGGGACGGCGAAAACGGATCAATCATAGCGGTGGTCCACCTGCTTCCGGAAAACGAAGCGCTCGATGCGCCGCGGACCCGCCGGGCGCTGGAGGGCGCCCTGGAAGCGTGGCGCGTGGATTACGGCTTCGTGCTGACGCCTGAAGTGCTCCGGCTCGTGCGCCGGCCCGGCTTGGGCGGACGCGGCGCGGCGTTGGACGTTCATCTAGCTGCGATGGTTGAGCAGGACGACACCGAGTCTCTTGTGGTCCTGCACCGGCTGCTTTTGGCGCAGAACTTCGTGCCCCGCGAAGATGACAAGCGGCCGATCGACATGCTCGAAGCCGAAAGCCGCCGCCACAGCGCGAAGGTTTCCGAAGATCTGAAACAAGCCGTTTTTGAGGCCGCGGAACGTATCGTCGGCGGCTTTTTCGCCGACGTGCGCGCACGCGCCGAGGCGATTGCGCCGCCGCCCTCGCTCGCGGCCCTTCGTGAGGCCGGCTTTCTAGCGCTCTATCGCTTGCTTTTCATCCTTTACGCCGAGGCGCGGGATGAACGGTTGATCCAGCACCGGTTCTATCAAAAACATTATTCGCTCGATGGGATTGTCTCGCGGCTGTTGGGCGCGCCCATTGAGAGCCTTCCCGCAAACCGCCATGGCCTCTGGGCGCACCTGGTGGCGCTTTTCCGGATCTTCAATGAAGGCATCGCGCCGCATTTGCCGGACCTCGACAACATCCCGCCGCGCGGCGGCCGGCTTTTCAACGAGGAGACGCCCGAAGGCCGCTTATTGAGTCGTCTCAAGCTCGACGACCGCTCAACGGCGCAGGTGCTCCGTGCGCTTGCGACGACCCGCCCACGGCGCGGCGTCGGGCGCGAACGGGTGTCGTTCCGGGAGCTCGACATCGAACACCTCGGCAACGTGTATCAGGGGCTCCTCGAATACGAGCCGGAAGAAGCCCGGGAGACACTCATCGGCTGCCGTGTCGCCGGACGCGAGCTGGTTTTCGCTCCGGCTGAGCTTGTGCGACTGGTCGAGAGCAAGTCGTTGGGAGTCGCAGGCGAGGCCGCCATCGTCGAAGGGACGGAAGCCGCAGCTGTTCATCCCGACGCGGCTTTGATCGATGAGCATGAGAGCGAGGATGACAAAGACGAGGACACAGAAGAGGAGAGTGGCACGGAGGGAGAAGAGACCGAAAAGGGAGTGAAGAGAGGGGCAACCTTAAAGCTTACCCGTCGTCTCGAAGCGGGTGAGTTTTTTTTCAAGCCCGGCTCGGCGCGCAAGGCGAGCGGCTCTTACTACACGCCTGGTCCCATCGTCGATTACCTTGTGCGCGAGGCGCTCGCGCCCCTCGTTGAAGGGAAATCGGCCGCAGAGATCGAGCGGTTGCGGGTGATCGACCTTGCCTGTGGCTCGGCGCATTTTCTTGTAGGCGCTGCGCGGTTTCTGGGCGGGCGCCTCTTTGAGGCTTACCGGCGCGAGGGCAACGGCGATCCACCTCCTGCTTTCTATCCTGACCGGAAGCTATCAGCAGAAGTCCGCGCGCGTTGGGAAGAAGAAGGTCCGGCGTGGTGCAAGCGGCGCATCGTTGAGCACTGTCTCTACGGCGTGGATCTCAATCCTGCTGCCGTCCAGCTCGCCCAGGTGGCGCTCTGGATCGAATCGCTTGCCGGCGACCGGCCCCTTTCATTCTTCGCTCATCACATCCGCTGCGGCAACTCGCTCTTGGGAAGTTCTCTCGCCAACTACGACCGTCCGCCGCATCCGAAGCTTGGCAAACCTTCCGACCGGCGCACGATCGGGCTCTTCGAAGCCGAGCTAAAGAAACGCCTCGAAGCAGCGTTGGAGGAGCGCAAGTTGATCGACGCACCGCTGCCGCCCGAGGTACGAGCGGACACGCCAGAGGAGTACGGATATAAGGAAGACAGGCTGCGGCGCGCCGAAGCCGCGACCGAGACCGCCCGCCTGCTCCTCGACCTACGCTCGGCGGCTGCTTTCTTGCCCGCGATCTGGTCTGCTTTTCCGACCCTCATGTCCTCGACTGATCTTGAAGCCGACGCGCGCTCACAACCCTGGTGGGAAGAGTTCAAGAAGGTGCGCGACCGCGAGCGCTTCTTCCACTGGGAGCTGGAATTTCCTGAAGTCTTCGCTGATCTGCCTGGCGGGCAGACAGGCGGCGGCTTCGACTGCGTCCTCGGCAACCCGCCCTGGGACAAGGTGCTGCCGTCAAAGATCGAGTTCTATGGTCAACACGACGTCCTGATCCGGGCGTACAAAGGCAACGAGCTTGACCGGCGAATTGATGAGCTGCACGCGCAACATCCAAATTTGGCCGCCGAGTTCGCTGTGTATCGCGAGCGCGCAACAACAATCGCGCAGATACTGCGTAGTGGCGGTGACTTCCCGCTTGCTGAAGCGCGTTCGCAGGCGGCTCATGAGGAGATAGCAAAATACTTTGTGGACAGGGCCATTTCCGTGGTGGCGACGGGTGGCGCTGTGGGACTACTTGTGCCTTCTGTCTTCTACAACGGCGACGGATGGGTCGGAATTCGCCGCTACCTGGTGAATGAAGCGACGATCGAGAGGTTTTGCGGCTTCGAAAACCGGAAAAAGATTTTCAACATTCACTCCAGTTACAAATTCGTCTGCTTGGTGGCACGGAAAGATGGCGCGAACACAGGAGCTTTCAACGCCGCCTTTATGCGACATGACATCGAGGAGCTGGAGAATCTGGACGCCAAGCCATGGGAAGTCCAGATGACTCGCGAAGAGATCGTCCGGCTCTCCCCCGAGACGCTCGCATTCCTAGAGTACCGAAGTCCGCGTGATCAGGAAATCGTGCGCAAAATGTACGCGGGAAGGCCAACGCTGGGAGGCGCCGGAGGCGGGAGTTGGGGCACAAGGTTTGTTTTTTGGCGCTCACACGAGTTGACGTTTAATACCTCAGAAGACAAGGACCTTTTCTGTGATCCTCAGACCGGCAAGTTGTACGCACCCGACTGGATTCTTGGTGTTGAGCCAACGAACCCAGGAGAAGCCATTGAGCTGATGCGCGCGAAAGGATTCCGACCCGTGTTCGAAGGCAAGCATGTGGACCAGTTTCTCGTCGGAATAAAGCCAATTCGCTGGTGGCTTTCCGTCGAACAAATGAGGGTCAAATACAACTGTCTTCTAAGGCATGAAGCGACTCTCGTGTTTCGGGACACTGCGAGGAACACAGACGAGCGGACTTGCATCGCCAACGTATTGCCGAGCTTTTCTGCGGCCTCAAATACAATCACTGGCCTGATCCTAGAGAACGTAAGTGTCGACGCCGCTTCGGTTGTGCTGAACTCCCTCTCTTTCGATTTTGCTCTGCGACTCCGTACCGCTGGAACACACGTCAGCATGACATATATCGATCCAGTGCCGGTTCCACCCGCAGATGCCGTAAACCGATTGCCGACAGTGAAAACGCGATTGGCGTGGGAGACCGGCATTGATCACATTACAGAGGACGAGGCGCTGTGGCCCTCATTGTGGGAGGCCAACCGCGCCGTCGCCCAAGCCTACGGCCTCGACGCCGACGACTTGGGGTACATCCTCTCCGCCTTCCCTGTCTTCGCCCGCAAGCGCCCGAAGTTCTTTGCCTATCTGAAGGAGCGGGTGGCCGAGTGGAAACAGACGGCTGCAAGTACAACAAAGGCTGCCAGGATCTACAGTGCTACGACCCAAGAGAGGTTCGCGTCTGCTGCCGAGGGTGAGCACAACTACAGACCGTCGTCAGGTGAGCGCAGGACCAGCCGACGAACGGCCACCAGACCCTTCCGACAAGCTGCAACTCTGGCCTGGCTAGTTTACGAACTTTACGAACCTGGCTTTCCCGTTAGCCGTTATCGGGCCGGAAAAATGATGTATCTTGTCGAGTGTTCCGAGAAGCTAGGCCTTTTCCAGAATTATCTAAAGTACGCAGCTGGGCCCTATGATCCGGGACTGCGATATCGCGGACCGGAAAACATTGCGTTAAATCAACGGCACTGGCTTGTAGCACCAGACAGCACGCATTTCGAACCCGGGCCCAACATTCAGGAAGCGATTCGATTTGCGAAGAGATATATCCCGGTCGATCGCGCATCAGCGATCATTGAAAACTTTAAAGAATATACGAATCCAGCCCTTGAGCGCTGGACAACTGTAGAGATGGCCGCAAGAGAACTTCAAGGGAGAGGGGAGACCGTAACGCCCGAGAACGTTCTTGCGTATATCGAAAGCGTCCCCGAATGGGAATCCAAACTCCAACGGGAAGAGTTCCGCACGGACCTTATCGCTAGCACGCTTTCGGGATTGCGGAAGTTTGGATTCATACTCCAGCAATAGCCACTTCTCGACGAGATTCACCAAAATATTCTCGATCTGTAACTCATTGATCTTTTTGATGTTCCTAATTACATATTAGGAAATAAGCAAGATTATCTTGCATTAATAGTTTTGCGCTGCTAAAATCCACAACGTCCCAGGCAATACCCATCGGAAACACAACATTTTTCCCGGTTATGGCTTATTGCCAAAGGAGAAGCCTGGAATGGCCAATGAGAAAAATTACGTGGGCCTATCGCCAACCGTCTCGTATGTAATAGAGCACTTTGCCGCCGCTATGCGCGCTGATAATGAAATTCCGGACGATGCCATCGAACGGCTTGAAAAGCTTCTGCGGAAGGGAGCTGTCCCCAAGCCAGATGAAATCAACTCCGCCTTCTTTGAATCGCCGCCAAAGGTTTAGGCATGATCCGCATCAAGACTATCCATATCGAGGAGTTTCGCGGCATCCGCGATCTTGACCTCGACCTTGCCGGAAACAATTTCGGGATCTGCGGTCCCAATGGCACCGGCAAGAGCGGTGTAGTCGATGCCATCGAATTCTGCCTCACAGGCGACGTAACGCGCCTGTCAGGTCAGGGCACCGCAGGACTAAGTGTGAAGAACCACGCGCCTCACGTTGACCAACGCCACAACCCTGAAAAGGCGAATGTCACGATCACAGCGGATATTCCATCACTGAGCAAGACCGTCAGGATTCACCGCTCGGTGAAAAATCCCACAAAGGTCCAGATCACTCCCGCCGATGCCGACGTGAAACGGGTCGTGGAGGAGCTGGAAACGCACCCGGAATTCGCGCTCTCCCGCCGCGAGATTGTCAAGTACATCATCACGCCGCCAGGCCGGCGCTCCGAAGATGTTCAGACGCTCTTGCGCCTCGACCATATTGAGAGGCTGCGACAGTCGCTCACCACCTTCCGCAACAAGCGCCGGGATGAGGCAGATGAAGCCGAACGCAATCGGAGCAAGGCCGAGTCAGAGCTGAAAACCGCCCTAAAAATCGACAAGCTGGAACGGCTGCTGGTCCTGGAAAAGGTGAACGAGAAGCGGCAAATTCTCGGCCTGCCGCCATTCGAGGAGCTGAAGAAGGAAACGTCCTTTACGGCCGGCGCCGCCATATCTCAGGAAGCCGAGAAGAAACCGGCGCTCCGCAAGGCCGTCGCCCTGACCGACCTCGCCGCGCTTCGATCGGCTATCCAAGGCGCAGAGCCTACGGCTCTCATCGAGCATCGTGCGGCGGCACAAGCCGCCCTGGAGCGGTTCAGGGACGACCGGCACGCCCTGATTCTCGCCCGCCAGCACGGGTTCGTCCAAACGGGACTAGAGCTTGTCACCGAAGATGCCTGCCCCCTTTGCGATAAGCCGTGGAAAGCCGATGAATTGCGCGAATATCTCCGCGACAAGATTCTCAGCGCGGCGGAAATCGACAAGCTCCTGGGCAAGCTCCGCACCAACATCAACGCGGTCCTCGACGCGCTGGTGGTGCGTATGCAAGCGACCGAGCGCGCGATACAGTACTGCCAGAATCTCCAACCGCCTGTGCCCCCGGCCGAGATACAGGCTTATCTCGATCATCTCAAAGTCGCCGAGACAGCCCTCAAGAACTTTCTCGCTGACCACAGCCACATCGCACCCGCGTTAGAAGCTATCGCAGAGTCATGGTGGTCGCCTGCCGCTGCGCAGCGGGCCCGCATCGACGAATGCCACGCTGCCGTGAGTACCCTGCCTGACACGTCGGCTGAGGACGAGGCGCGTCACATCCTCAGCGTTGCACAGGATCGCTACGAGCGTCTCCTGGAGACAACGAGAACCGCACGAGTGATGAAATCACGTAGCGCGGTCGCGCAGAAGGTGCTGGATCATTTCAACCATACTGCCACAGCTGTGTTGGAAGGCATTTATGATCAGGTTGCAAAGGAGTTCACTAATTATTACCGGGCCATCAACCGCGAGGATGAGGAAAAATTCATCGGCAAGCTGAAGTCGGAGCCGGCTAAGCTCAGCTTTGACGTTGATTTTTACGGACGCGGGCTCTTTCCACCCGGCGCGTACCACAGTGAGGGCCACCAGGACGGCATGGGCCTGTGCCTATACCTGGCGCTCATGAAGCACACGCTCGGGGGAAAATTTACCTTCGCAGTTCTTGACGACGTGCTCATGTCGGTGGACACCGGACACCGCCGCGAGGTCTGCCGGCTCCTTAAAACGGTCTTTACCAAGACGCAGTTTATCCTCACCACACATGACCGCGTGTGGCTGCAATACATGAAGACTGAGGGACTGATCGAGCGCAGCCAATCTTTCGGCGGCTGGACAGTGGATGCCGGCCCACGGGTGTGGGACGACCACGACATCTGGATGGAAATCCAGAGCGAACTGGACAAGGACGATGTTGCGAAGGCTGCATGGCTTTTGCGTCGCTACCTCGAATACACTGCGACGATTCTTGCCGATAATCTGCGGGCACGGATCGAGTTCCGGGGCGACGGCCACCACGACCTTAACGACCTTTTGTCACCCGTCTTGAGTGAATGGCGGAGACGGCTGGAAAACGGCGAAAAATCAGCCGTCTACTGGAAGCGGGATGACGTAAAGGCCGCGCTTGCCGCAATGCGCGCGAAGGCGAAAGAACTCATCGCAAGATCGTATGCCGAGCAGTGGGCCATAAACCCGGCCGTTCATTTCAACGAGTGGGTCAACCTTCAACGTCACGAATTTCAGGAGGTTGTCACCGCCTTCAAGGCTCTTTTAGAACACTTGCGCTGCGACAATCTAAACTGCAAGTCGTATCTCTATGTTATGCCGCGCAAGGGCAAAGCCGAGGAACTACGCTGCAACTGCGGTGCGACCGCGATAAACCTCAAGATCGGCACGTAAATCGGATAGAAGAGAGTTGACCGATGGGAGATTGGTTCTTCAGTGGTTTAAACCCTTTCCAGGTCATCGTATCCCTCGGAACTGTGGTGGCGTTTTTAAATGGTGCATATACATTGTGGACCATCCTTGCAAAGGCGAAGTTAAAGATATTTTTGACGGATTCGATTGGCATTGTGATCCCTCCACGCGGCGTCGCGGAGAAATTTCAGCTCGGCTGCAATTTCATCAATTCAAGTGCAAAGATTGGTGCTTTGCATCATCTTGAGGCTACTGTTTTGGACCCGGAGAAGCGGAAGAGACGATTCGAATGGAATCTGTTTTTTGAATATGCACCGGGAGGGGCGCAAGTCCGAAAAACCACAGATCCGTTTCCGATCGCGGTTGTTTCTCGCAGCAGCGTACTGCAGTTTATTGAGTTTAAGATAGCTGAGGGTGAGAAAATTGACTACTGGCCACAAGGGCGGTACGAGTTCAACATCCTTGGTTGGATAAATCGGCGGAATCGAAAGTCTTCTCCGAGTATAACGGCAACTTTTCACATCAAGATTGATCACATGCTTTCGATGAGTCTGCAGGGTACCGAGCAAAAAGATAATGTCGTACTTCGGGTTCCGACACTCGAGTGGAAAGTTCAATAATCTATCATCACGTGCATAACACCGGGCTGCAGGATCTTCTATGAACAATATAACAGAACTTATTGCACGCCGATTAAAATACGCCCGTGAAAAACTCGGGCTCACGCAGGCGCAGTTGTCGGAGCGTCTCGGCTTTAAGGATCGCCAGACCTTGGCTGCAATTGAAGCGGGCCAGCGAAAGGTGACGGCGGAGGAATTAGTGCGCGCCGTGCAGGCGCTGAAAGTTGATCTAGAATATTTCACGGATCCGCTGCGCCTGGTGGGAGAAGGCAGCTTTAATTGGCGGGCACATCGGAATGCAGATCTAAGTTTGCTCTCGGAGTTTGAGGACAAAGCCGGTCGCTGGCTCGCGGCGTACCGATTTCTGAGCAGGCGCGAGCCACAAGCCGACAGTGCGTTGAAACCGCGGCTGCCTTTGACGGAGCGCAGCGCTTATGAGGAGGCGCGGGCGGCGGCGGAAGCTTTAGGCCGGGAGTGGAATCTGGGAAAGATTCCCGCTTTGAACCTCGAAACCCGCTTGTGCGAAAGGATTGGAGCGCTTGTGATCTATGTTGATGTGCCACAAGCCATTTCCGGCGCGGCGTGCTTGTTGCCCAACCTCTCGACAATTCTGATCAACCGTAGAGAACCGGAGGGGCGCAGGCACTATGACCTGGCGCACGAGAGCTTTCATCTGCTTACCTGGGAGCAGATGCCGCCGGCTCACGCGGAAACCGAGATTCCGAGGGGTGGCAAGGGTAGACGGGTAGAACAGCTTGCCGATAATTTCGCGTCGGCACTGCTTATGCCGGAGCGTACGCTGGCGCCCAAGTGGCAGGCGCGGGAGGATCTCGAGATTCACCGCTGGCTCAATGAGACTGCGAGCGAATTGCTGGTGACTGCTGTCGCGCTGAAGTGGCGTCTGGTTCAGCTCGGGTGGCTTGGTAAAGCCGAGCTGCTCGACATCGACGACCGCAAGCTAGTCGCCAATGGCCGGCCGAAGAAAGATCAGGTTATCCCGAAGCGGTTCTCTGCCGAGTTTGTTCGGTGTCTGCACGACGCTGTGTTAAGAGGCGAGATTTCCGTACGGCGCACGGCGTCCTTGCTGGAAATGACTCTGCAGGATCTGGCTGACTTGTTTCGGGAACACGGTCTACCGGTCCCTTTCGACTTGTAAAGGGGACCGACCGTGCAGGGCGGACAGATTGTTCTCGTGGACACCAACATCATCATTGAAGCCATACGAACCGGTTGCTGGTCCGCACTCACTGGGTATTTCCGGGTAGAGACGGTGGAGAAGTGCCGGGAAGAAGCCCGGAGCGGACGGGCCTACCGCCCCGGTTATATAACGGTTCGTGAGAGGGATCTTCGTGAACGGTTAATTGCTCATGATGTGACTGACGACGAGCTGGCTCGACTAACCCTTCGGGATGCTAAATCCTCCCTGCTGGATCCCGGCGAAAGACATCTGTGGGCTCACGCGCTCAGCCGGGCGGACCCGTGGCTTGCCAGCACTGCGGATGCGGCCGCAGTCCACGCCGCGGCGAGGTTGGGTTGGGAAGAAAGATTGGTGGCGCTGGAACAACTGGTGGAGTCCTGCGCAGCGCGATCATCCGTAAAGAAACTCAATAAGCAGTTCCGGTCAGAGCAGCTCTCCAAGTGGCGGACTCTTGCGCTTTTGGAGAGGGGATTGAAGTGACTCGGTTTTCCGTCATCGAGAGCGTACGGCACCTGGTCGAGCAGTATCGGAGCTTTATTAAAAGCTCCTATCGCCTTGCTGACCCGGCGCTGCGCGCGCAGTTCGAAGGCCACGTCGACCGCGCCGAGGTCCTGGTCAAGGGACCTTATGTGACGCTCGCACGCGATTTTGCCGAGGGGCGAAAGCTTTCGCAGCTTCTCGCCTCGGGATGTGGACACCCGGCGCTGGCGGGCTTGAACTGGCCGTTCAGGGATGCGTCCCTATACGCGCACCAGGAAGACGCGCTGCGCGCCGTCGCGCCCGGGCGTAACGTAATCGTTAAAACCGGCACGGGCAGTGGCAAGACCGAGGCGTTTCTCTTGCCCGTTCTCTCGGGCGTGCTCCGATTAAAGGAGGAGGGCGTTCAAGGGACGAAGGCGATCCTGCTTTACCCGATGAATGCGCTGGCGAACGATCAGTTGCTCCGCCTGCGCGAGCTCATTCGCGATTCAAAGACGGGCATCACGTTCTCGCTCTATACCGGCGAGAGCGAAACCGTGGCCCCGGCTCTTGGCGAGCCTCTTTCTGGCCATGAGCTGACCCGGCGCGAAGAGATCCGGCGTAATCCGCCGGATGTGCTCCTCACCAACTACAAGCAGCTCGAGTTCCTCCTGGTGCGCAAGGCCGACCGCGCACTATTCACTCCGGCACTGCGCTATGTAGTGCTCGACGAGATTCACAGCTACCGGGGAGCGCTCGCTACCGAGCTTGCATGCTTGCTGAGACGGCTCAAGGCGCGGTGCGGCGTCAAAAAGGGTTCGCTCAGGGTGATCGGCACCTCGGCCACGGTCTCGCAAGACGCGGGCGGAGACGCCGCGCTAGCGCGCTTTGCAACGGATCTCTTCGACGAGGCGTTCGAACCTCGCGACATCATCGGGGAGCGTTACGGCGAAAGACCGACTCCCAAGTCGACCTATGAGCCGCCGCTGATCGAACTTTCGGCGGCGGAACTAAGATTGTTTACACAAATGGACGAGTCGGGTTTGGTTCGGCTTGCGGAGAAGCTCTGCGGGCGCAAGGCGCCCGACGGCGTCTCGACGCACGAAAAATTGCAGGCACTGCTTTCCGGAAATCTCTTCGTCGATGCGCTGATGATCGCCACCGAGTCTCCACGAACATTAGAGGAAATCGCCGCTGCGTTACGCGAAAAAGTGCCCGCGTGCCATAATATCTCGACAGAGACGATTGTGCGGCTTGTCGAGGCCTATCTGCTACTCGGCAGCTATGGAGACGAGAAGGAGCCGCCGTTCCTTCGGCCAAAACTACACACATTCTTCCACGGCGTCTATGACGTCGGTCTCTGCATGAATCCGACTTGCCGCAAGCTCGCAACGGATGGTTCTGACTCCTGCCGGCACTGCGGCAGCGCCGTCCGCCCGGCAGTTTTGTGTCGCACCTGCGGTCAAGACTTCGTCAAGATTCGCTTCGACCCGGATCACCCCGAACAAACCGTTCCCAATGATGACTTTCTAAGCGACGAAGACTCGGCTTTTATTACGCCGCACCTGGTTGGCGAACGTACCGACACAGACGAAGAAAGCGACGATAACGATTCAGAGGGTGACGAACCGCGGACGCGCCGGCGCCGACAGACGGCAGCGGAAAAGAGGTTGAAGAAACAGTACGTGGATCACGTGCGCGGGCGGGTGTTCGAAGCCGAGCCGGACGGAGTGTCCAAGGAAAATCTAAGCGTACAGCACGTGCTGCGCGGACGCGGCACGACCTGCCCCGTTTGCAACAGCCGCTATACGCGCGGCGACGTGCTGACGTTACTGCGTACCGGCGTAGCGTCGAGCGTTTCAGTGCTCGGCACCCATCACCTGGACCGCGTGCCCGAAGATGAGCGAAAGCTTCTCATCTTTGCCGACAACCGACAGGACGCAGCCCACCAGGCCGGTTACATGAGCGACCGGCACCGCCAGTTTGCGCTCCGGCATGCGATCGAGGCAGCAGTCGGTGAAGCCGGGCCGGGCGGTATCGCGTTACAGGATCTGCCGAACCGCGTGCGAGAGATCTTTCAAAGAATCGGGCTTGCCAAAAGAAATCTTACCCGTGACGAAGAGGCATCCTGGCGACGCACTCTGGAATATGAAATCGCTGCCGAATTCTGCCGGGCGACCCAGCAGCGGATCGCGCTCGAGAATCTCGCGCTCGTCGAAGTTCAATATGAGTTTCTCGAAAGACTGGTCGCGGATCGTCGTTTTGTTGAGTGCTGCCACCGAGCCGGTTTCGATGTCGAGAAAGGCACGATACTTATCCGAGCGATGCTCGATTTCATGCGCCGCAGGCGCGCCGTGTCTTTCGATTTCTACCAATCTTTCCTCGATCCAAAGAAAACTCCATGGAGTTGGCTTACCGTTGAGCCTTACAACCTTTCGATCGCTGAACACGAGCGGGGCGCAGTCTATTTCATGCTGGATCGGCCCGAGGCGCTCCGAAGCAAAGCGGTGTCCGGGATCAAGTTGGAGCCGCTCGTGAAGGACACGGAGCGCGGTGCAACGGGTGGAATCGCCAAACTTATTTGTGACAAAGCCGGACTTGGCGCTGTCATCGGCAACGAGTGGATACGGCGTGTGGTCGATCTGCTGCGCGAATACGAGATGGTGGAATTGCCGGTGGTTTTACCGGAAAGCGTGCGCAAGCATTTGCGCGGTCAACGGCCGCTGCAAATCGCCAAACGAACTGTCAGGTTGCTGAAGGCTGAGACTGGCTGGCGGTGCCGCAAGTGCTCGATTTGGCGTCCATACCGCGCTGATGTTTGTCTGGCCGGCACGGCGTGTTCCGGCCACGACGACGACATTCAAACGAGTGTGGCCGATCAGGCCAGCTATTATGTACAGCTTTATACCGCCGACCGGCCGCGCCGCCTGCGCGCCTTGGAGCACACCGCCCAGATTGACCAGGACAGCAGGGCCAAACGCGAACAGGAATTCAAAGAAGGCAAAACCGAGGCTCTGGTGTGTAGTCCAACACTTGAACTCGGCGTGGACATTGGCAGCCTCTACAGCGTTCTTTTACGTAACGCGCCCCACGCTCCCGCCAATTACATTCAGCGCGCCGGTCGCGCGGGTCGAAGCCTCCGTATCGGATTTGTCACCACGTTTTGCGGCACGGGCCCCCATGACCGGCATTGCTTCGAAGACCCGGCGTGGCTCGTGCGCGGCGAGTTCATGCCGCCTGTGGTGCGCCTAACCAACGACAAAATCGTCGCACGCCATGCACGCTCGTTTGCGCTGGAAGAACTAAACGAGGATTTCTCGTGGCTCATGGGCGATTTGCTCGAAGACCTCCAAAACCCGGCCGTACTGAAACGGGAACGGTACGCGCAACTGCTCGAAAAACTGCGTGCGGGCAGCGACGACATCTCGGCTAAAGCGCGGGATATATTCGGCATGCCGGAGGTCACTGAGGTCGTCAATGCTTTTCCCGATGATTTTGAGAGCACGGTGTTTCGCTGGCATGAACAAGTGAAGCGCTTGCACCGCGAGTTTCATGAATACGCACGTATCGTCTCGACCCGTGAGTCGGAGCAAAAGCGCCGGGCAAGAGAGCGGGCCTACCGGGAATTGACAACAGATCGCGAAAAGGCGTTCGTACTGTCGTATTTTGCAGAAGAAGGTGTTCTTCCATCTTATCAGTTCCCGACTGACACTTTTTCGCTTGATCCTGGCGTAGCCGACACGCCGACTTTGCGCCGTCCGGCATGGATCGCGCTCTTCGAGTTTGCCCCCGGCAACATGGTCTATGCTAACGGCCACAAACTTAAGAGTATCCGGGCGTTTTTTGAAGGAAGCCGTCGCTTAGGCCCAGGTGAACACGGCGCCGACCAGACCGGCCGGGTGGAACGGTTTTGCTTCTGCGATCAATGCGGCTTCGCCGCCAAAGAAATAGTGAATAACTGCCCGCAATGTGGTTATCGAATCACGAACCAAGCCGAAGTCGCCTTGATCGATTCTTTCGAGGCGGAAGAAAACACTCAGATCACCTCGGCCGAAGATAGCCGGCAGCGCTTGACCTTTAAACGAGAAGAACACGTCCTCAACGGAGGAAAAGGCGAGACACAGTTATACTCCTACGAGTTTGTCACGCTGGAATTCGGCAGCCATGCGAATTTGTTGGTGACGAATTGGGGTCGTCAAGCCTCTCGGGTTCATCAGGGAGAACAGTTCGATTTGTGTCCAAACTGCGGGCGTCACCGGCCTCATGGGCTGACGCAGAAAAGGCTGGAACGCTGGAACGAGACTCACTGCGCCATTTGCACCGGTGATCCGAGACAATTCATTCTCGGTTATGAATTTTTCGCCGATGTACTGGTATTCCCCCTTGCACCTGGGATCACTCCCCGGGAAGACGATGACGCGAAAGCATTCTGCCGGACTCTGGGCAAGGCTCTAGTGGTTGGAGCACAGGAACAACTCGAGATCGAGCAAGACGAAATCGCCTACTTCCAGCATCCGGACGGGGCAGGGGGCTGGACCTTGGTCTTCTACGAAACCGCCCCTGGAGGAGCTGGGTATTTGGGACAGCTAGCCGGGGCCGTCGGCTCGTGGGCCAAAGCTGCACAAGATCGCTTGTTCAACCATGATTGCGAGCGGGCCTGCTACCGTTGTCTGAAGTCGGCTCGCAACCAATTTGACCACGCCTTACTTGATAAGGAACTGGTCCGCAGCGTGTTGTTCCAGCTCGCTGAAGGTCAGCCAACGGAGGGGCCGCGTTCAGGACGCGCCGGTGACGGAAGAAGTGCGACGGTGGATTGGCTGGAGAGATTGAATCTTGAGCGTAATAGCCCAGAAACATCGGACACCGCCATCGAGAAGGCATTGCTCCAGGCAATCCGAGAAGGCGGGAGGTTGCCGGAACCGACGCCGCAATACGAAATTACCGACGAGAACGGCAGACAGCTCACCATTGCGGATTTCGCTTATCCGGACCAGCGAATCGCCATTTATTGCGATGGATTCGCATACCATGGCAATCGGGAAACGCTGGAAAGCGATGCCCGCAAACGAAATATTCTTCAGACGATGGGCTGGGCGGTGTTGACCTTCTGGGGACGCCAGATCTTGCGGAATCCGAGCGCTTGCGAGGCGCAAATCTGGCAGTGCTATCAATTCCGGTGAGCCATCATGACCACTCAGCGTTGGAAATGGCGACATTCCTGATTTTTCGCGTCCCACATTATAAAACGAGCGGGGCATGTCAGGTGGGGCGGTGTTCAATCCAGCAGCCGATTTGGACCGAAGATAGAAATGGGTAAAGCCCATTGAGACGTTCGACCATTCGCATGGTCCGTCTCTACATCTTGTTGCAAAGCTTGGAAAAACGAAATTTCGAAAAACTGAGACTCAACGCGGTGTCCGTATGGTAGTAACTCAACCACAAAATGATATTGTTCGAGACTACCTGAACTGGCTCAGGGAACGCATAAAGGTGGTTGAGCACGGGAATGTCTCAGTTTTAAGCACCCCTTTTCTGGACCCGTTCCATGATGGCATTCAGGTTTTCATTGAGCGCTCCAATGGAGAATTCGTTCTTCATGACAACGGCAACACTTTGGAAAACCTCCAGTGCCTCGGCGTCAAGATCGAGGATTCTGCGCGCCGAAAGGCGTTGATTGAAAGAGCCATAGCAGGATGCGCGGTCCAGTTGACTAAACAACGTCTGGAAACGATGGCAACTTCCGCCAATCTATCCCAGCGAGCCCACTATCTACTGACGGCAATTCTTCGGCTGAATGACCTCTGGATGAGCCACGTGCCGCACACGTTCGCGGATTTCTTCGAGATAGTTGCTGAGTTTCTCGATGGCCACAATGTTCTCTACACTGCGAACGTCAGCATACCTGGCCGAACCGTGGAACATCCGATGGATTTTGTCATTCCTTTACCACGGAAGAGAGAGAAGCTTGTTAAACTGATTGGAAGCCCATCACCGCAGACGGCTAAGGTTGTTTCCTTTACTTGGATGGAGTTAAAAGAAGTTCGGCCAACGAGCCAAAGAGTGGTCGTCCTTAACGATGTCCGCTCTCCTGACCCCTTGGTTGAGGAGTCTGAAGAGGCCTTTAGGCAGGTCAGTGACCAGACTGTTGCCATCCTGCGCGGGTACAGCGATGCAATCTTCCGTTGGAGCGGACGTGAAAAGCCGGAATTCGCTCACCTATGGCTGCCGAACGGCTCTAATCAAGCGGCAACGTAATTCCGACAGCACGAGGCGGCATGAAAACCATCAAAGACATGCCGGAGCACAGCCGCCCGCGTGAGAAACTGCGTGAGAAAGGCACACCCGCTCTCACTGACGAGGAGCTTGTCGCGGCGATTCTCGGGCGGGGTATGACTAATATTGATGTGCGGACCATGGCTCGGCAAGTTGTCAACCTGGTGCGTGAACATCGC
>JACQUW010000046.1 GCA_016210115.1 Deltaproteobacteria bacterium
GGTCTCGGCCACGACTTCGATGCCCTCGCGCTTGGCGTCCGCAATCAGGTCAACGCCCTCGCCGATGGTGATGTGCACGATGTAGAGGCGACAAGCGGTTACCTTCGAAAGGAACAGGCACATGCGCATGCACTCCTCCTCGACAAAGTTCGGCCGCGTGTCATTCCAGGCCTGCATGTCCTGCCGGCCCGTCCGTTCGACGAGCGCACGGCCTTTGAGCATGATGTCCGGGTTCTCCGCGTGGACCATAACCATCGCCGGATACGGGAGTTTGCCGGCCGCGGCCATGACCTCCCAGACATCGCCATCGTTGATGGGCGAGCGCCCCGCCGCTTGGGGGCCCTTATATCCGATTGCGAGCTTCCACGATGAGACACCGTGCGCAAGCCACGTGGCCAGGCTCTCAATATCGATGGGCGTCGCCGTAAATAATACGTGGAAGACGGCGTCTACCATTGAGGACGTATTGATGATCTCCGCATTGGCGGCGATCCAGGGGGCGATCGGCTCGTCGCGATAGGGCATGAAGATCCCCTGCGTGGTCACACCACCGGCCGCGCCCGCCCTCGTCTCGGAGAGCACCAGGTCCTGGAAGCTGGCCGTGGGTTTCGGCGAGTAGTGCACATGGGGATCAACGATGCCGGGCAGCACAGGGCGCCGCTCTGCGTCGATGAGGGTCTCTCCTTCCAGGGGAGTGTTAACGTCGACGAGGGCAGCAAACCGCCCATTACGGATGCCGATGTTGGCCCTGTACTCCTGCGTGGATGTCACTACCCGTGCGTTCTTCACGACGCATTGCATGCGATGGGGATTGGCGCTAGCCATGGGTACCTCCTGATGATAGGAAATTGTTTTTGACTCTGGATCTCCAACAACCCGGTTTTTCCCTGCGACCACCAACCGGCCCAACCTTTAGAGCCTTGAGTGGCCGGTGAAAAGGCCTCGACCCCAACTCCGATCAAGTCTCCAAGGGAAAGTATCCAATAGCGTGGTCTTACGTCAACTCGGGGACACCCGCCGTCCATGTGGGGATGGACATTTGCTCCTCGTTGGGGCACAGAGCTTCTAAACTATTTGAGAATAGGAGTGGGTCAAGAAAAGTCGAGGGGTGAAGGTATGTTGGAAACGCTTTACCCCGGACTGGTCCAGGAGGGCTTGACGAAAGCCTTATAAAGCAGATCTCGCCCGCTGGAGAACCGCAATTGGAAATATGGTGCGCGAGCAGATGTGCTCCCCTCCTGTTTCCTCTCCCTACTCAAGATTGATGAAAGGCGTGCTCACCTGACGGAATGTGCCCGCGACTTGTTGCCAGGTGAGGAAGCGGATCGGCTCGTCATTTGGATTTTCGGTTCCGTGGTAGATATTCGCCGGGTTGTAGATAAAGTCCCCCGCCTTCACCTCAAAGCGTTTGTCTCCGATGATCTCATACCCTCGACCGCTCAGGTAGTACTTGACCGCCTCCCCGTGCGTATGGGCACGCTTCTGCCTGGGAGGCACGTGGACCAAGAACACGCTGAAAGTGTAAATATCAAACCCCAACTCCGGCCCGATGATCATATGCTCGCCCGGCCCGAAATCGTGGAGGGACACGTCTTCCGCTGGTAGGTGGACGCGCTTCTGCCCGCGGCGCCGCTGCACTTCATTCAACACCTGTCCAAATTCCATCTGTGCCTTTATGTAAACGTGAAAGAAGGCTGAAGGGTCTAACTTCGCAATTTCCTTCTCCGATAGCTCCCCGACAGAAGGAGCCTTTGGCCCGTCTCGCCAGATGAAGGGAGTGGGCGTCTGACGGAAGGTGCCGGGATACTGTTGCGCCGCCAGAAAACAGAGAGGCTCGTCGTTCGGATTCTGGGTACCATGCCAAATGTTGGCCGGAACGTGGAGGAAGTCTCCAGCCTTCACCTCAAAACGTTGATCTCCGATGAATTCGTATCCCCGACCCCGTAAATAGTACTTCACGGCATCCCCGTGCGTATGATAGCGACCCTGTTCGGTTTTGGGCTGCCGACCCACCAGAAAGACATGAAGGTTGTAGATGTCAAACCCAACTTCCGGCGAGATAATCAAGTGATGGCCCGACTCCCATTCCGACAGGGGCACCTCCTCCGCTGGAACGTGGATGCGCCCATGCGACCGGCGCCGCTGCAACTCCAAAGACGCCTTGCCGAAGTCCATCTCTTTCTCCAACAAGAGCCAATGGAGTTTTTGGGGATCTAGCGCGCTCAGCTCCTCCTGCGTGTAGTTTTTCTCATTCGCCATCGTGGGACACTCCCTTCCGACCTGTCCTCTTGAAGAATGCTCCGCGCTAAATTCCCCGCGCCCTTTGCGGTCCGCAAGAATTAGCCGGGCGGCCTCAGGGACCTTCCTGGCCTGCTCTGCAACGCGCCGAAGCTAACACCTCTAGAATCGCCGTGTCAACTCAGGCTCAGCAATGGCTGTAGCGCCGCTTCCGACAGCAATCAAGGGTGCTCCGCCTAAAATAGTTTTATCCCCCATCACCACGGCCGAGCCTTTTTCCGCGACTTGATTACTTACAGGTCTTAGGGATAAAAGGCTATACGTTAGACAGATAAAGGAGGATAGCTCATGCCATTCCGTAAATGCACTGCAGGAAGTACCCCTTGCCAAGATGTCCTTGGCGTATGGTTCCGGGCAACAATGTCAAGACCAAGCTCTTGGTGACAGCCGGCGCATGCATCCTTCTCGCGGCCGGCTACGGGGCGAGTACTGCTCTGGATGCGGGGCGCCGGACTCGCATTCGTGAAAAGGTGCAGGCGGCTCGGGCCGCATGGCGCACGCGAAAGGAGAAGCGTAGCGGACAGAGTCGGAGCAACGATTCTTCTGGGCCCGCGAGAACTGCGTAATGCGTCGGGTCTGGAGTGTTATTGGAGCTATGGGGAGAAGGGGATTCACAGATGATTACGCTACAATCTTTCGTTCTAGAAACCCTGACGTCTGAATTTGTAGAGCGCTTGAACTTTGAGTTTGGCCCGATGCGTGTTTATCCGAGCGGCTATAGGAATGACATTGCTGGCTGCATCCGTAATGGGCGTATCAGGATAACAAGTGATCCTTCTACTATTTCTTCTAGCCCCAGCTCAGTAGATGCGGATGGATCCTATGCCATAGATACGCCTCGCGGACAGATCCACCCATTTTTTATTCATCCTCGCTGGACGATTTTGACGGGAGGGGAGCTGTATCTGAAAGACGGCCTTTCTGGCAATGAGAGTGCTTCTTTGAGAGGAACAATTATCCATGAGGCGACGCACGCCCTTCAGGACTGGCAACGAGCTCAGCTCGACCCGCCTACGGCGGAAGGAGCTGCGTATCTTGCTGGAGCGATTGCAAGGCGCCTATGGGGCTATCGAACATTAGGCCGAATAGAGAACCCACAAGCAAGCGGTCATGCCTATGCACTTACACTCGCGGATCGCTTTCTGGCGGAGCCCAATGGCGCGCGGCGTTATCACATACCAACCGATGACGTCGCCACGCTAAAGAGCCTTGTTAGCACTGTTCATGCGGATCGATACGTATTTAATGGCATTTAAGCGGTCGCGTGGGGCGCAATAGGCAGCAAATATGTTACGCTTGCATAGGTGAGCGTCGCTTCACTTTAGCACGTTCCGCAACTTGACGCCTAAAGACCCGCTCTTCCAGAGACGCTAGCGTCCTCCATTCATGAACCGAGGTAGGGGATTAAATCTTCCTGCGAATCCTCCGCCTCTCGTGACTGACCGCCTTGTAACCTCTTGGTCCATCGCTCCTTCCCCCGCTCCCAAAATCCCTCGACCCGTACCGCTTGCCTCTCCTCCGACGGACTCCGATACCCCTCTCTCAATCCTTCTCCATACCTCCTCCTTGAACCCCTAAGGGCTCGCTCAGCGTCGCCCCTGGTGAGAGTGATAGGGGAGCCGGAGCAAGAAAGTGGCGGGGATGGCTGCGGCTGAGATGGCCGACGAGATGTACAGAGGGGAGCGGCAAACAGGGTCAGGCTTGCATAGGTGAATAGAAGGGTCGCTTCAGTACGTTCCGCAACTTGACGCCTAAAGACCCGATCTTCATGCGACGCTCCACGATTACTCTATATACGAGAGCGTTCTTCCCTCAATCGAGAAGAACAGGCCTTTTATCCCCAGGAATTCCGACACGGAGCGCAGAGGCTTGTCAGCCGTGAAAACTATTAGGCCCCAGTGATCGGCAAGGCATGCCAGGTAACAATCAATGAGGCCTGGGGCAGGCCTCCTTCGGAAGGCGCGCCCGTAGGCTTGCCGCGTGTAAGCTGCCTCTCTAAAGAGTCCCAGATCTTCGCCGGGAAAACGATACCCTTCAAAATCCTGTTCCAGACCTTCTGCTTCCCTTGGGTGCCGGGCCCCGGCAATAAGCTCGGCGACAATGAGGCGGGACGTATAAATGAAATCTGTTTCGGTGAACTCCGTAATAACGGAGATAACTGGATGGTCTATTCTTCGATCCCGGCTGCGAAGCACCTCCACCCAGATCGAGGTATCGACGAGGCAGCCCTTAGCGCCGGCCGCGATCTTGAGGTCGAACGTACTCAATAGCGATCCGTCCTGCTCTAGCAAGGACCCTGCGGCGCTTCTCGAGCCGCCTCTTTTCCTCTAACAGCAGCCGGATGGCCTCAGTGTTGCTTTCGGCTCCGGTTAGCAATACGGCCTCTTTCGCCTCGTCCTTGGGAATTTTTACGGTCGTGAATTTTCCCACGCTGGCGTTCTCCTCAACCATTTACCGGCAGTATACCGGACTTTAATCAAAAGTATACCACTGCCCGGCCCACCGTCAATCCAAAAACACGGCGGCTTCGTGTAAACCACGGGATGGAGGAATGTCGGTTGGTGGACAAATTCGACTTCTACGTGGGTAACCCTGAAAACCGGGTTGCTAGCAGTTGATTTTGGAAAATTTGATTTCCTTGCTTAGATTTCCATCGTCGGAGCCATCCCCCAATTTTTGTGATCCCCATAGGCCCATGCTCCAAGCTATTTCGCAACCTCCCCTGACTCACCCCCAGCCGGTACATTAGCTCATCATCTCTACCTAACACCCCCCCGAAGGCTGTTCTTTGGGAGCCGGAGCAAGAAAGTGGCGGGGATGGCTGCGGCTGAGATGGCCGATGAGATGTACAGAGCGAGGTCATAAGAC
>JACQUW010000428.1 GCA_016210115.1 Deltaproteobacteria bacterium
CTCACCCGCCGTGGCTGTGCCGCCCCCGGTCTCATAATCGATACTCACACCGCTGGCGCTCCCCCCGGTTCGCTTTACCGTAATGACCACACTTCCGCCTGCCTCATCCACTTTGTATGAGGCGGAGCTAAACTGCACTTTTCCGGCTACGTCGTTGTCTGTGATCGTAAGAACTGCCGTACCGGGACTGCCAAGAACTGCGCCTGCGCTGGGCTCTTTCAGAGTTAAGTTTACGGTCTCGTTGGGCTCATCGAGAGTATCGTTGACCATGGGAATGGTAAATTTCCGGCTGGTGACCCCGGGACCAAAGGTAAGAATGCCTGTACTGGATGTGTAATCCTCTCCGGCTGTGGCTGTGCCGTCGCTGGTCTCGTAAGCTATCTCAACCGTTCCCGTTTTTTCGCCTGTGCGAGTTACGGTCACGGTGGCCAGTCGAGCCTTCTCACTTATCTTATAGGTCGCCGACTTGAATTTGAGCACACTGGGAACAAAACCGCTGCCCAGTAACGAAGCGCTCGTACCGCCAGCGCCGCTGAAGCTTATTGTTCCGTTAAAGCTTCCGGTCGAGGTGGGAGAAAAGCGAACCGTGATGACTTGGCTCTGGTCTGGGCCTAAATCGTAAGTCCCTCCAGCAATAACGCTGTAGGGGGCCAACGTCGTGGCGCTTCCGCTTAGAGTTCCGCCGCCGATATTTTGAATGACAAAGTCTTTGTCTGCAGAGCTTCCCACGGCGATATTGCCGAAATTCTGCAACGAGGGAGTAACCAGAACAATGGGAGAGCTGGACGCGCAGGTTTGTTGGACGGCGGCCAACGCATCGATACGGCCCGAACCTGAGATATTGGGCGAGTTATCCGGGGCCTCGAGTGCCACCGCGGAGCTTTTCAGAATGATTTTGAGGGATTGCGCCGTCAGCGAGTTCCTGCACTCAAGCACAAGCGCGGCCAGGGCAGCCACATGAGGTGCTGCGGCCGAAGTGCCAAAAAAGGGTGAAGGAAACTCGCCTGCTCCGGAGACCGTAACGCCATCCGTGGCCACAACATCGGGTTTGTTTTCTCCGTCAAAAATCGGCCCGCGGGAACTGAACGGCTCAATCTGGCCGGGAGAAGAGGCAGGAACCGCTCCAACGGCGATCAGATTGCCGGATGCGTCTGCGGGGGGAATGAGACTGCTCGCTGCAGTGTTAAAACCATGCAAGGCATCGCCACTAATCGTGACATTAAGAATGCGGGGAGCCGCTTGATCAAACGCATTCACGATCGCGTAGCAGACATCCACCGGACTGGCGGAAGAGTTGGCAAAAAAGACGGCCTCCTGAGGCTCCTGAAATCCCTCCTGAATTTCGTCGCTCCAATCGAGCAAGTCGCCGGACAGGCAGTTGAAGAGAAGGAGATCGTAGTCGTTGGCCGACGCCCCCGCAGGGTCGTTCCAGCTTAGAAAAACCCCCATCGAGGCGAGAGGTCCCACATTAATCACATTAAAAGGAGCGGGGCTCGCAGGCCCGCTGGTCTGGCTATTCGTTTGAAAGAGGTGGGCCGTCCCGTCCGGCCCGCTGACGTTAGATCGTCTGTATGAATCTGAGTAATGCGCGTCCGCGTAGTTTCCTATGGCCTGAATATAGCCTCGGGCTCGATTGCTCGGGTTGCCGATGATCTGGGAAATCGTTTGTGTCACAGAGTTTTGACCGTTCGGGAAGTATCCGTGCACGACGATATCAGACACCATGACATCAACGTTTGCGGCAAGAAAGGCGGTGGCATCGGCAAACTCCAACGTGGTTTCAAAGTTCGCAAACCATAACTCTGCTCCCGGCGCAAGGTCGTTTATGATTTCGAGCATAGCCGTGCCTTCGGCGAAATCACTCCCGGGCGGAGCCAGGTTTTTCGCCGACCGGAATGACTGGCCGGTGATCGCGCCGCTGGTCTCAACTAAAGTCTCTCCTGGGAGGCAGCCATCAGAGCGCTGTGTAATCGCCTGAGAATCCGACAGGCAGTGAAACGCGGTGGCAGGGAGATCTCCGGAAGCGATGCTCTCTTCCAGCCCGAAGACCCCCGCGGAGAGTACACCGACCCGAACTCCCTGCCCGGAGACGTTGAACTGTTGGCGCGCCGCCGCAAAGCCAAGAACCGTATCTCCCTCAGTCGTAACCAAGGGTGGGACTTGCACGATCTTGGGTTGCCCGAGAGAAACGATCCCCTTGCCTAAACGTGAGTTCGCGTTCGCCTTTGGATAATCCGGCGGGCGGATATATTTCACCTCCGGGAGAGCGACAAGGGACGCCAGCGCATTAATCGGAACCCAGGCCTGGACGATACCGTTCCCCTGACCATCAATTTTCCCTCCGAGCGTCACAACTCGGTCCAATATTCCCTCAGTTACCGAGGTAACCAGAATGTAGACCTGAACCCGCCCGGAATGATCGATCCGCACAGGACCCTCTGTCCGCGGTGCCGGCGGTGCGGGGAGACCGAGGAGATTGACGAGACGAAAATGAAGCTTTGATTGTTTGGAGGGCAAGGCGGGAATCTGAACCGATACCGCGCTTGCGGCGTCGCCAAGCACGTAGATGAGCAGGCTGCTGGCTACTAGAACGCGGAGACGCCAGGCTCCTCTAATCCTCTCAGTCACCATTTCTCAGCTCGTTGACGGACCAGGATATAAATTGCCAATTCTGGGAATCTGGGCATTCGGTCTCGCAATTTAGCTAATATCTGATGCGCTCTTGATAAATAACCGTAGCTCTATCCCGCAATTTAAGAGATGCTCAGTTAGCGAAGGGACATAGCTTCGCAAGCAGAGCAACAACAGTGCCATAGATCAACTGCTTCAGCAGAACAGATTTTAGGGAAATCGAGGACTCTGTCGACCGGCTAAGAATCTTCTTCATCAAGCTGCCTCCGAACCCTCCTTTCCAGGCGGCGCATGACTCTGGCCTCCTCCGGCGAGCGTTCATGGTCATAGCCCAGCAGGTGAAGAATGCCATGAATTAGCAGATCTTCGATCTCCTCTTCAAGCGTTTTTCCCCTTTCTTTGGCCTGTTGAGCAGCCGTTTCGAGCGATATGACAACGTCTCCCAGGAGCTGCTGGTCTCCCTCTAGAGGCCCTTCGCAGGAGAAAGAGAGGACGTCTGTAGGTTGGTCCTTGTCGCGGTAGCGGGCGTTCAGCTCTCGAATTTCCCTGTTTCCCACCAGGGCTATGCTCAACTCGGCTTGTTCCTGGTTGAGAAATCTAAGGATCTTCTCGGCTTGTTTTTTAATTCTGCGCCGGGAAGCCTGTTTTCCCGGTCTTCTGCTCGTTACGTCAACGCTCATTTTGAACTCGATCCCAGTATCCCACATACGTCCAGAAGCGAGCAACTATCTGCTCGCGTCAGACGCCAGAACTCCTTCGAAAGCCACGGGAGCCTTCTCTCAACCTGGCCTTGCGAAAAACAGGTGTTCGTCTAAGATAGGGGACGTTTGTGTTGAAGGGGGAAGCAGTATCGTATGTCAGGCACGAATCAGAAAGCTGCGCGCTCGGAACCGAGGCGCGACACGGAAGCCATCCGATGGGAACAGGAATTACGGGAAACTGAAAGCTGGTTCTACAGCGACCGGTTTCGTCATATCACGCGTCTTCACACGCCCTTCGATGTCATTGCGCTGCGGGGCAGCAGACTCGAACATCATACCGTCGCCGGAGAATCGGCGGCAAAAATGTACGCTTACTTCCGGCAGTTGTTTAGAGCGAAAGACCAAGAGATCACTTACGGCCCATTTTCTCCCACAGGAGCAGTCCGGGCGATCATGGAGGGGATTAAGGTCCTCTACCTGGGAGGGTGGGCAACTTCCGCCAAAGGTTCAGAGGCCGAGGACCCGGGCGCCGATTTGGCCTGCTATGCCCTGGACCGGATTCCAAAAGAGGGCGCCTCGTGGGTGCGCGCGCTGCTTCACCAGGACGAAGTGCAAAAGTCGAATCGGATGCGAATGACACCCGCCCAAAGGAAGAAAACTCCGGCGATTGATTTCACCCCGATGATTATTCCGGACGGAGATACCGGTCACGGGGGTGAGCATCACGTTAGGAACCTGGTGAAAAAGTTCGTCGAAAACAAGATTGGCGCCATTCATATCGAGGATCAGAAGCCAGGGTCCAAAGTCTGCGGTCATCAGGGGCAAAAAGTTCTGGTCTCTACGGCGGAGATGATCTCCCGGCTTAATACCGCCCGTCTGCAATTCGACGTGATGGGGGTCGAGGGTGTGGTCGTGGCACGAACCGATTCCAACGAAGCAACGGCCATGGACAGCGTTGAGGATGAGCGGGATCACCATTTTGTTTATGGGGCAACCAATCCGAACATCGTCTCTTTCAAAAACGTGAGCCTGGCCGTAATCAGGAGCTTTTTTGAGCGCGGCTTTGGAGAAATCAACGGGCACCTGCTTTACAAGATCTCCAGTAAGGCTTATCGGGAGGCTGAGGATTGGTTAAAGAAAGAGCGTCTGCTGTCGCACATCGAAGAAGGGATCGCGAGAATTCAGAGAGAATTGGACTCTTTTCAGAAACTTCGCCAGTACGAAGAACGTCAAGCCGGCGGCCATAATGACGACGCCCGACAAGTCGTCGCCGCGCTGGAAGTATGGATTAAAAAGATCACTGAAGAAACTGTCGATAATGTCCTGGCAAAGATCCGCCAGGCCTGGGCGGAGAAAGCCGGTCTCAAAACTTTTGCCAATGCTGTCGCGGAGGCGATGCAAAGCCAGATCCAAAAGGGCGTGAAGCTCCCCATGAGCATCGAACAGTGGAAAACCTTTGCGGCAGATGTTTCCCATGCGGAAGCCCGGGAGCAGGCGAGAGCGATGGGGATTGATCTCTTCTGGAACTGGGACTTGCCGAGAACGCCCGAAGGTTTTTACCAGATAACCGGCGGCCGCGAGATGGCGGTCGCGAGAGGGCTGGCGTTCGCTCCGTTTTCCGACTTGCTTTGGCGTGAAACAGCCAAACCGGACCTTGAAGACGATGGAGCGTGGGCCAATGCGATCCACGCGGTTTTTCCCCAAATGATGCTGGCCTACAATCTATCGCCCTCCTGGAATTGGGACGCCTGGGGATTTACCGACGACCAAATCCGTGATTTCGCCAGGGAACTGGGAAAACTGGGGTATGTCTTCAACTTCATTACTTATGCGGGTCACCAGACCGAGGCGCTCATGAACGGCCGCCTGGCGCGAGCGTTGCAAGAAGAAGGTGTGCTGGGCTTCGTCCGGCTCATCCAACGGCCGCTCCGGCTCGCGAATGACCCCGCGCAGTATCCGCAGACATTTGTGGGCGGGCCTTGGGCGGATCGGTTCCGCCGCGCAGCTCGGGGACCTTCTTTGACCACATCGTCGATGGGAGGAAAATCGACCGAGGCACAGCACCGAAAGGCAATCGAGGCACCGACAAGCGAGCTTGAGAAGTGGCTTAAGATGTGGGCCGAGCATTGGACCGAAAAGGGTCAGTACAATAAGGGCGAGCTGAGCGTTGAGCTTAAAGAAAGATGGGCAGGGTCAGAGGAGATGATGTTGAACGTTTTCGATCAAGCGAGAGACAAGATCGCCGAAATCACGTTCAGGGTCGATAAGGACAGGAAAGGGAGGAAATTCCTCGCCGTTAAGGATCAGAATACGGTCCAAAGCCTCCGCTTCAAACGATTGATGACGCTGATGCACTTTTTTCTCTTGCACCGTTACCGCACCGATGTCATCCATTATGTCAGTCCAACGGAGGACAACCGCACATCGGTCAAGCGAATGATGCATTACGGCGTTTTCAGAGAGGCGCGGACGGATGATCCGAACGTCATAGCGCTTGAGGTGAATACCTCCCGCGCGCAAAAAATCTTTGCCGGCGAACCGTCGCTGAAGAGGTTTATTGCAGGGCCGGTTCAATAGTGGTCCTCAGGGGCGTGTCTGCGAAAGCAGATCGGCCTCGTCGGGAATTTCGCTAGTACATGCAATAGACATATTAACGTAGATCACCCTCCCCTTGATCCCCTCCCGCCTGCCTGTGCGTTGCACGCAGACAGGTCAAGGGAGGGGAAACTTCTTAGGTTCCCTCTCCCCTTGCGGGAGAGGGGCGGGGTGAGGGGTATCAAAGGAGAAGCTCAAATGCCACGTGCAGTCGATATTGGCGGATTAAGCATCAATGAGGAACTCTATCGCCTCATCAAAGACGAGATTGCGCCGGGGACGGGCGTGGAGCCAGACTCGTTTTGGACCTCCCTCGGAAAGATCGTCAAAGACCTCGCCCCAAAGAATCGCCAGCTCCTGGAAAAAAGACTCTCATTGGAGAAGCAGATCGACGCAAGGCACAGGGCCAAAAGAGGACAGCCGGTCAACATCGAGGCAGATAAGGCATTCCTGAAGGAGATCGGCTATCTGGTCCCGGAAGGCGGAGATTTTCACGCGTCCACGGCCGATGTGGATGATGAGATCGCGAAAATTTCCGGACCGCAACTCGTGGTGCCGCTGGATAATCCGCGCTACGCCCTGAACGCCGCCAATGCTCGATGGGGCAGCCTCTATGACGCCCTCTACGGAACGGACGTCATTTCAGAAGAAGACGGAGCGGAGAAGGGAACTTCCTACAATCCCCGTCGTGGGGCAAAGGTAATCGCGTATGCGGAGGCGTTCCTGGACGAAGTAATCGGGCTTGAGCGAGGCAAATTCTCAGAGATCACGCGCTTCGCTCTGAAAGAGAACAATGGCAGAACGCAGCTCATCGCGACGTTGCGCGACGGCGGCGAAGTCGGATTGGCGGATCCACAAAAATTTGCCGGGTTTAGCCGCAAAGAAAACGATCTCAGCAGCGTCTGGCTCAAAAACAATGGCTTGCATATCGAAATCCAAATCGATCGGAGTCACCCCATCGGTAAAACGCATCCGGCCGGAGTGAAAGACGTGTTTCTGGAAGCCGCCACCACGACCATCCAGGACTGCGAAGACGCTGTCGCCGCTGTCGATGCGGCCGACAAAGCCCGAGTCTACAGGAGCTGGAACGGCATCATGAAAGGTACGCTGGAAGCGACTTTTGATAAGGGCGGTAAGCTGATCAATCGGACGCTGAATCCCGACAAGACCTTTACCTCTCCGGAAGGCAAAACCGTTACGTTGCCCGGCAGGAGCCTCATGCTCGTGCGCAACGTAGGGATTCATATGTACACCGACGCCGTCACCGCCGGCGGGCAGGAGATTCCCGAAGGGTTTCTTGATGCCATGGTGACAACGCTGGCCGCGCTGCACGACCTCAAGAGAAGCGGCAGATATTCCAACAGCCGAACCGGCAGCATCTATATCGTTAAACCGAAATTGCACGGCCCCGAGGAAGTCGCGGCGACCGTGGAACTATTCGCGCGCGTCGAAGGCGCCCTAGGGCTCAAGCGGAACACGCTGAAGATCGGCATCATGGACGAGGAGCGCCGCACGACCGTCAATTTAAAAGAGGCCATCCGCGCGGCGCGGGAGAGAGTAGTTTTCATTAACACGGGATTTCTCGACCGTACGGGTGACGAGATTCACACGGCGATGGAACTTGGGCCGATGCTGCCCAAAATCGAGATCAAAAACCAGCGCTGGCTGCTCGCTTATGAAGATTGGAACGTGGATGTCGGCATCGCAACCGGACTGATTGGAAAAGCCCAGATCGGCAAAGGGATGTGGACCATGCCGGACGAAATGCGCAAAATGGTCGCAACAAAGATCGCGCACCCTGAAGCCGGCGCGAACACGGCCTGGGTGCCGTCGCCGACGGCAGCGACGCTGCACGCCTTGCATTATCACAAAGTGGATGTGGCAAAAAGACAGGCAGAACTTGCCCGCAGAGAGCGCGCGCGTCTCGAGGATATCCTTACGCCGCCGATACTGAACCGCAAACTAATATCGGAGGAGATCCAGCGGGAGATGGACAACAATGCCCAGGGCATACTCGGCTACGTTGTGCGTTGGGTTGACCAGGGAATCGGCTGTTCAAAAGTGCCGGACATTAACGATGTTGCTCTGATGGAAGATCGGGCAACGCTTCGGATATCCAGCCAGCACATTGCGAACTGGCTATACCACGGGATTGTAACCGAGCATCAGATAAGAGAGACCTTCCAAAGGATGGCTGCCGTGGTTGACCGGCAGAACCGGCTCGATCCAAACTACCGAAGCATGGCGCCTGAGTTTGATAACAGCCTGGCTTTTCAGGCGGCCCTGGATCTCGTGTTCAAGGGAAGAGAGGCCGCAAACGGCTATACCGAGCCCGTGCTTCACGCCCGCCGCAGGCAGGTAAAAGCCATTCGATAACCCCTCGATACCGGACCAAAGGTCGCCACTCGGGGGATGACCATTATTTTGGCTGGATCACCTTTGACGAAGAAAGCCGCGGCCCGGAGTCCCTGCACCCCGAGCCCGTTCGACTGCGCTGCTTCGGGGGAATCGGGTTATTGCGGCTGGTATTTGTCTTTTGCCTCTGTTCCCGGTTCGTCCTGTTCGTAGGCGGTGATGATCTCCTGTACCAGCCGGTGGCGCGCCACGTCGCGTTCGGTGAATGTAATGAAGCGGATTCCTTCGACGGCTTTCAAAATTCGCCAGGCCTCCTTCAGACCCGAAGGCTTCCCTGCCGGCAAGTCGATCTGAGTTACATCGCCAGTGATAACCGCTTTCGAGCCGTAGCCCAGCCGGGTGAGAAACATCTTCATCTGTTCCGGCGTGGTATTTTGCGCCTCGTCTAGAATCACAAACGAATCGTTCAGCGTCCGGCCCCGCATGAACGCCAGCGGGGCGACTTCGATCGTCCCCCGTTCTACCAGTTTGTGCGCCCGGTCGAAGTCCACCATGTCATGCAGCGCGTCGTACAAGGGCCTTAGATATGGGTTAACCTTCTCAGCCAGATCTCCCGGTAGAAAGCCGAGCTTCTCGCCGGCCTCGACAGCCGGCCGGGTGAGAATAATCCGGACGTAATTATTTTTCATCAACTCGGCCACAGCCATCGCCATCGCCAGGTAAGTTTTCCCAGTTCCCGCCGGGCCAATGCCGAAGACGATATCGTAGCGACGGATGGCCTCGATGTAGGCCTTCTGGGCGACGCTTTTGGGAGTGATCACCCGCTTGTGCGAGGAGATATAAATCGTATCGAGGAAGATATCCTGCAGGTTCGCCCGGCCATCCCCGCTTAGAATACGGATCGCGTAATCGACATCGCTGCCGTAGACCGGGTAACCCTTTTCCAAAAGACCGTAGAGTTGTTTGAGAATCTTCGTGGCAAGGTCCACCTCGACTGCGTCGCCTTCGATCTCCATGTTAGACCCTCGGATGCGGATCTTGACGCTCAGGCTGCGCTGGATAATCTTGACGTGTTCGTCATGATTTCCCAATAGATCACGAAAGAGTTTCGGATCGCTGAATTCCAGATGGCTTGTTTCCCTGGCGCTGTCGAGACGTCGAGTCTCGAGTTCTTGCTCCTTCACTCGTCTTCTCCCATAATCTGCACGACGATTTCTCGGGTGCGCGGCTGATTATCAAAATCCAAAAGAACAATCTGCTGCCAGGTCCCCAGGAGTAACTGTCCGTTCTCGATGGGGACCTGAAGAGAAGGGCCCAGAAGTGAGGCTCGCAAATGGGAGAAGCCGTTATCGTCTCCCCAGCGGTCATCGTTATGGTATCTCTTACCGGATGGGATGATCTTCTCCATGAGCTCCTCCAGGTCCTTGACCAGACCCGGCTCGTGCTCGATCGTCGTTAATGCCGCCGTGGAACCGGAAACGAAGAGCGTTGCCAACCCCTTACGTACCTGAGTTTTTCCGAGCTGATTCTCGACCTTTGCTGTAATATCGATGATGTGGCACTTTCCCTGAGTCTTTTCTACCAGCTTATGGGTCTCTATTTTCATCATGGGACAGTAGGTTTTCTGATTATCTCTTCTACCCGCCGTAGGAGTTCGTCAATCTTCGACGGATCCTTGCCTCCGGCCTGTGCAAAATCAGGCCGCCCGCCCCCGCCGCCTCCGACAATAGGCGCAACGTCCTTAATAATATTCCCGGCGTGAAATCGCTTGGTCAAATCTTTACTGACGGTGGAAACCAACGAGACACTGCCCTCGCCCGGACTGGCCAAAAATATGAAGCCGCTTCCCATCCTGTCTTTAAGCTGATCCGCCAGCTCCCTCAGTTGTTTAGGCTCAACGCCGTCCACCTGAGCGATCAAGATGTTGGTTCCGTCGAGGCTCTCCTTTCTCGCTAAGAGATCCGGGATCTGATTTTTCCCGATCTGCCCCCTGAGCCGCTCGATCTCCCTCTCCAGATCCTTCTGCTGCTGTAAAAGCTTCCTGACTTTCTCGACGGCTTCGTCGGGGTTCGCCCGCACCAGTTCCCCTATCTCTTTCAATCGCTGCTCGTAACTCCGGATCAATCCCAACGCCCCATCCCCGGTCACCGCCTCAACGCGCCGGACCCCTGCCGCGATTCCCCCTTCGCTTTGCAGCTTGAAAACGCCGATTTCACCAGACCGGTGGACATGAGTACCGCCGCAGAGCTCGGTGGAGAAATCGCCGATTTTCACGACGCGCACCCGGTCGCCGTATTTGTCACCAAAAAACGCCAGGGCACCTCTGCGCAATGCTTCATCGAACGTGGATTCCTCGATCCTCACTTCGGCATCAGCCCGGATCCTCTCGTTGACCTTCTCCTCGATCGCTTCGAGTTTTTCGGGGAGGATTGGGCCTGTGTGACTGAAGTCGAAGCGTAATCTTTCCGGAGCCACCAGGGAGCCTGCCTGCCGCACATGCGTCCCCAGCTCTTCCCGAAGAATCGAATGGAGAATGTGGGTCGCTGAATGGTTCAGCATCGTTCTCTGCCGATGTCTTCGATTCACCACAAGATGTACCCGGTCTCCAATCTGAAAACGCCCCTTTTTGACCCGACCTCGGTGTACGGTTATCTGCGGCGTCGGGTGCTGCGTGTCAAAGACCTCCATCTGATCTCCGCGTGAGGATTCTATAGTGCCTCTATCCCCGACCTGCCCGCCGGATTCCCCGTAAAATGGTGTCTCGGCCGTAATGAGGTCCACTTCCTGGTTCTCGCCGACCTCTGACTTTCCCGCGCCGTCCGTGTATAGACCGAGCACCGTCGATTCTGCCTGAAGACGATCGTAGCCAATGAAACGGACTTCCCGATCGAGCTGAATCCGCACCACTGCCTGGAGTTGCTCTCTTGCGTCTCGGGCACGGTTTCTCTGCTCCTCCATGAGCTCTTCGAAACCCGCCTGGTCGACGGCAAATCCCTCGGCGCTGAGGATGTCCTGAGTGAGATCGATGGGGAAACCGTACGTGTCATAAAGTCGAAAGGCAATCTCACCCGAGAGAAGCTGCTTCTTCTCCTGCTTCAGGTCTCCGATCGCCGTTTCCAGCAGCGCCAGGCCCTTTTCAAGCGTTTCCGCAAAGCGCTCCTCCTCGGCGCGAATGACGTCCCGGATGCGACTCTCCTCCGCCCTGAGTTCCGGATATGCACCTCCCATAATACTCACGACTGTGCCGGCCACCTGATAGAGAAAAGGCTTCTCAAGGCCAATCAGCCGGCCGTGCCGTGCCGCGCGTCTAAGGAGTCTGCGAAGGACGTAGCCTCGACCCTCGTTGCTCGGTAGCACGCCGTCCCCAATTAAAAAACTGACCGCCCGGCCGTGATCAGCAATGACCCGGAAGGAGACGTCTGCGGTCGCGTCAGCGCCATACCTTTTTTGTGCCAATCCTTCGGTCGTGGAGATCAGATCGCGCATGAAATCGACGTCGTAATTGGAGAGCACGCCCTGGAGAACCGCCGCAATCCTTTCGAGACCCATACCCGTATCCACGTGCTTAGCCGGCAGCTCTTGAAGCTTTTTGTCTTCCCCGCGGTTATACTGGATAAAAACCAGGTTCCACAGCTCAATATAGCGGGCACAATCACCATTGACCCGGCAAATGTGCCCCCGTTCGCCTTTGTGGTCGCAGGCTGCGGGTCCCCGGTCGAGGTGGATCTCGCTACAGGGGCCGCAGGGCCCCGTCTCTCCCATCTCCCAAAAATTATCCTTATCGCCGAACCGCAGAATATGATCTGCGGGGAGGCCGCTGACTTTTCTCCAAAGGTCCTCCGCGGGGTCATCGTCCAGGTAAACCGTCGCCCAAAGCTTCTCTTTGGGAAGCTTCCACTCCCGGGTGAGAAGCTCCCACGCCCAAGTGATGGCTTCCTCCTTGTAGTAATCGCCGAAGGACCAGTTGCCGAGCATCTCGAAGAAAGTATGGTGATAGGTGTCGCGACCGACCGCCTCCAGATCGTTATGCTTTCCACTAATGCGGAGGCACTTCTGCGAGCTGGCGGCCCGGACGTAGGGGAGTTTTTCCACTCCGAGAAAAATGTTTTTGAACTGGACCATCCCGGCGTTGGTGAAAAGCAGCGTCGGGTCCTTTTCGGGGACCAGCGAAGAGCTGCGGACGACGGTATGGCCATTTTTGGCGAAGAAATCTAAGAAGGATTTTCGAATTTCGTTTCCGGTCATCATCAAGTTATTAATCAGCTTACCCCTCGCACGGAGCTAGAAGTTTCACCGTCCACCTCTAGCACGAGCCGCACCCCCTCCCACACCCGCCGTAGCAAGCGACGAGGCAGCGTGCCAATTTTCTCCCGCAAGTAGGCCCGGTCAATCGTCTGAATCTGGGTGACATTGACAACACAAGGCCTGGGTAAATTCGCTTCGCCTTTCCTTAGGCGGACGTTGCCTGGAAGCACCGCGTAACACAAATTCGATGTGATCGCGACAACAACCACGGTGTTAAGGCGGCTCCGGTTAAATCGTTCGTGCTGAAGCACCAGGGCCGGCCGCCGACCCCACGGCTCTGAGCCTCGCCCCTCTGAAAATACAACCCAATAGACGTCTCCCTGCTGGATTACCACCTCTCGCGTGGCCACGGATTCTCCCGCAGAAATTCATCGGCTGTGCGCTTTTGCTCCGCTACAATTTTTCCGTTGGAAAACAGGGCGTCGATCTGCGCGGTGATGTCACGATCCCGCTTTAGCCGCGCCACCCGTGAAAGAATCGTCGAAATCACATGACTGCGTGACTCCCGTTGATGCTTCGCGATCTGATCGACCGTTTTAAGCACCGGCTCCGGCAGCGAGATTGCGATTTTCTTCATGGCCATGGCGCGGTCCTCCTATTGCCTATCAAAACTCCGGCGATCTCAATCGACTCGTGGTATTCTCATTTGTGCATACCACTTTACTCTCTTACGTGCAACGGCTGGCTGGTACATCACCAGAGACGGAACATCCTTCTCGGCTGCGTATTATGATGGCTTAAGAAAGCGGAGTAAGGAGGCAACTGCGAGGAGCGGCAGCGTATTCAGTGCCGTTGATGAACCGCGAAAACGCGATCTCTCCTCGATTAAACTCGGCGGCGAATTCGCCTTCCAGAGCATCGCTTGTGCTGACGCGACCGGTTCTATCCGTTATTTCTGCTCTGAATTCCCACCGATCCCCATCCTTAGGGGAATAGCCGTTGGAAATCTCATCGACAGCTAATGCTCGGGAAGCTAGAGTGAAGAACAAAAGCGCTATCGGAAAATAATGCATAAAAACTCTCCTCAATTAGTTAAAACGTTCATCAAACTCTACTTTCCTTAGAGCGTCAGGCCGGATGATCATGATTTCTTTGGGCGTCAAAATTGTTTTTGCTTGTAACACGCTGTTTTTAACGGTCAATTTTAAAAAGAACGACGCGAGACGAGACCGTTCTTTAGTTAGCTATGACGGGACTCGAATGAAAGAAATGGTGGGCCGATCGAGAATGCAGGCGGATTAGACGAAAGATCGTTAAATAGGAAGGACAGCACCTTTAGAGACGGAAGGCATTCTGGGGGTAAGGATCTGCCGCTGATTCCTTCCAACTTGGTGGCACCGGGCCGAATAAAATAAATGAATCGCTATGAGACAGGCCCATACTGGTAAAGCGGAACCTGAATAGTCTTTGCTGGCTGCTTTTTTTCTTCGAAAATCCGATCGATCCCCTTTGCCACTTCCGGTTTTAAAAACTTTTCCCCGCACTGGCTGCAAACACCCATCGGCACGTCTTCAATGGCGAACAACTTACCTTGCCATCTAAGTTCACGAGGCGGAAGCCGCTGCTCAACAAATCCTCCGCAATAGAAGCAATCGCTATATGTCTTTGCCATGCGGTATCACCACCATTACGGATTTCTGTCTCCCATTTCGAAAGGAGTACTGCATTCCCGCCTCCGCGCGAGTGACAAAAGGGAGATGCCGACTTATTCAGCGAACTTCTGAGACAGGACACTAGAACAGCGGAGCGGTGTCGACCTTGCGGTTGGAACTGCCGTCCATCGCGGCGGCCTGTAAGTCGCGGTCAATTCGCCGAAGTGCAGCCGGGTCCAAACGGGTTAGAATCTCGGTGAGATCATCGGATCGGCGCAGCGTGTAAAAGGACCGGTCAGGGGCAATGTACACCACAACCGGCTTGCCCTTCCGAACGAGATGAACGATATTTGTCAGCGTTCCACGGCTCCGGCCGTCCCAAAGCATCAGGCCGTAATCTGCTTCCTCTGCCATGACCCGATCTTTGGTGGAATAGTAGGCAAAGTCCCGCCGCCCAGGATCTGTGGCCGTGATCGTTCGCGTCGGCCAGTCTCCAATGTTATTTCGACAGCCGCCTTCCATGCAGAATACCACCACGTTATTATAGTTCCTGCTGCTGAGATACCGCTGTACCGCCGTATCGGCGCCATTCGCGTCGCCCACGATCACCGTGAAACCTTTGTCGAGGATATTGTCGATTCGGCGCCTCACGTCGGTGTTCAGCCGCGAGAGACGCCGCGATCCAGCGATGAATACTTTTATTCCGTTTCTTATTGTTGTCATTTTGTCCGAGTCAAAACGAGGGCGTAGTTGGCTTGAGCGCCACCGTCCTTTAGCAACACCTCGACAACGCGCCGGAGCGTGGAACCGGACTCAATCAAATCGTCGAACAGGAGGACGGACTTCCCCTTCACGTCATTCGATCCCGCTTGGACTGCTTCCGCGAGCACCCTTTGCCGCTCGAACCAGTCGTCAATGTTTTTCATCTGTGGAGTCGTCTTCATCTTGACGACTGCGTCTTCGAATACGGGAAGGCTGAGGCGCGCTGCCAGCTCCCGCGCAACTTCCACAGCCGGCTCCGTCTTCCGAGTGAGCGACGGCGGTGCCGGCACGACACAGTCAATCGGCGGCTTCCACCCTCCGACAAAATGCTCAACGGTATCGACTATCTCGGCGACGACCACACTGCCTCCCGCGCGGTACTTCAAGCGAAAGAGTAGTTCCCCAAGCTCTGTACGCGTTGTATCAAAACGGTAATAAGGATCCCCAGTTGGTGTGCTGCTGACGGTGTGATAGTCAAGAACATATCCCTCGACCCACGGCCTCGGCGGCAGTTTCATCGGATTGATTTTGACGACGGCCATTTCTCATATCACCTACGTGGCCCGGCGGGCGCTTGCAGAACCTCTCGGCGTCCTTCCGTTCCGGATCAAAGCGTAGTGTCATCGCGACTCGATACGCTTGGAGGAGCACTTCCTCACTCATCCTCGATCGGCTGCTGCACCAGCTCAGCGATCACTGAGTTCCGGTAACCGCGGCGCTGAAGAAAGACTATGGCTCGTCGCACGAGCTTCGCCTCTTTGGCTAGATCTCTTCCCCGGAATCTCTTTTCCAGAACAACTCTGGCTTGCTCTTTTCCTTCCCCATTTCCAAAGATCTCTTTAATAACCTTTTGGATCAGAGGTTTTGCGATTCCCTTGGCCTCAAGCTCGCTTTCAATCCTCAGGGGTCCATATCCCCGTCCCCCAGCCTTTCCCACCGCCCAGGCTCGAGCGAAGCTCTCATCATTGAGATAATTCAGTGAACGGAGTCTTTCCAGGGTGGTTGTGACAATTTCCCGAGAAAAGCCCAATCTGGTAAGTCTGGTCCGAACCTCGGTTTCGCTCCGGGGGCGCAAGCCCAGAAACTTTACAGCCTTTTTTAGCGCTTCCTCTTTGTTTGCACTGTGCTTTGTAGCCATCAACCAGTCTGGCGAAGGGTAATGAGGCGGGTAGCTATCACGGGTTGTGCAAGGGAGACGCCGGTTCCTGCCGAGATCGGTTCAAAAAGTTCAAGCTGTTTAAACCGTTCAAGACGTCTTGAACGATTGGAACCTTTGAACGATTTGAACGGCGATACCGCCAGCGGCGGTAATCGCCCTAAGACTTTGGCTTTGTCTTCTCCTTCTTATCCGGTGCTCCGGCCGGCTCTGTTCCGCTCCGCTTAAGCCCCACCTTTTCGAGAACTTTGGCCGCCAACTGTCTGGTGGTTTCGGGATGGACCCGCAGGAATTCCTTGGCGCTCTCCCGGCCTTGACCGATTCTCTCCCCGTTAAACGAGTACCAGGCTCCGCTCTTTTCCAGTACACCCGTCTCGGTTCCCAGGTCGATCAACTCTCCCTCGCGCGAGATGCCGGTACCGTAAAGGATGTCAAACTCCGCCTCTCTAAAAGGCGGAGCCAGCTTGTTCTTAACCACCTTGACCCGGGTCCGCCCGCCGATGATCGTCTCGCCGTCTTTGAGGGCGCCCGTGCGCCGGATGTCCATTCGCAGCGAAGCATAAAACTTCAGCGCGTTTCCGCCGGTGGTCGTCTCCGGATTCCCGAACATCACCCCGATCTTCATCCGAATCTGATTGATGAAAATGACGACGGTTTGAGAGCGTGAGATCGTGCCCGTAAGTTTGCGCAGGGCTTGGGACATTAGCCGGGCCTGAAGCCCCATATGAGCGTCCCCCATCTCTCCCTCAATTTCAGCCTTGGGCACCAGGGCAGCCACGGAATCAATAACCAGAACATCTATCGCCCCGCTGCGCACCAGGGTCTCTGCGATTTCCAGAGCCTGCTCTCCGTGGTCGGGTTGAGAAATCAGCAGGTCGTCTGTCTGGACGCCGAGTTTTTTGGCATAGGAAAGATCCAGAGCATGCTCGGCGTCGATGAAGGCGCCCATGCCTCCCTCCCGCTGCGCCTCGGCGATAATTTGCAGCGCCAGCGTGGTCTTACCCGATGCCTCGGGACCGTAGATTTCTACGACCCGACCGCGCGGCACGCCTCCTATACCCAACGCAATATCAAGGGCTAAAGAGCCGGTGGAGATCACAGGAATATCCTTGATCAGACCCCCTTCTCCCAATCTCATAATTGCCCCTTTGCCGAACTGCCTTTCTATCTGGCTTACGGCAAGATCAAGAGCCTTTTCTCGATTTACATCCATGGCAAACCTCCTGAGCTCCCGGCTTCAAAGATGGGTTCCCGGATCAGCGAGAGAAAACACTTCCAGAGGAGAATAATCTGCGCCCGCAGATTTAAGAACGCTTTTAAAAAGAACCACTTCGTTTACCTGCGTCTTCCCCATAAGATGGTTTTTCCACCGATCAATTTCCTCTCCAAGCCGCTCCGGGGAACCATCGAAGTTACGCCAGCGGCCGATGGTCAGGTGGGGGCTGAATGCTCTGCTTTCTCGGGCAAAGCCCAACGGCTCGAGGGCTCGTTCCACTGTCATCGCCAAAGGCCGCAGACCTTCGCCTTCCAACCCGACCCAAAGTATCCTGGCTCTCTTTATACCAGGAAATACACCGATGCCTTTCGCGCTTATCTCAAAACGGGGAATCGCCTTTAGATTATCTCCCAGCGATTGGGCGATCGGGGCAATCCTGTTTTCCTCGACCGGTCCTAGAAACTTCAAAGTGAAATGAAGGTTCTCTTTTCTAACCCAGCGGATGCCTGCACCGCTCTCCGGGAGTTTGAACCGAATTTCCAATATCCTTTCGACCACTTCCGGGTCGATCCGAACTCCGACGAATGCTCGAATCACCGCTTAAGTAGGGTTAGTCTCAGCCAGTTGAGGGCTGCCTGCGAAGTGCCAAGAATGATATGCTCCCGATCGCCATAAAAATGAAAAAGTCGAGCCTCGCTCTGCTCTTGAAAGGCGATACCGACCCAGACGGTCCCAACCGGCTTTTCCGGTGTTCCTCCGGTAGGTCCAGCGATGCCGGTAACGCTGAGAGCGATATCCGCTTCGGCCGCGCGTCTTAGTCCCTGGGCCATCTCGAGGGCAGTCTCCCTGCTCACCGCGCCATAACGCTGGAGGGTAGAATTTTTAACCTGCAGGAATTGAATTTTCGACTCGTTGGAGTAAGTCACGGCTCCGCATTTGAAGTATGTCGAGCTTCCTGCAACTTTTGTGATTCGATGACTGATCGCGCCTCCGGTGCAGGACTCTGCCAGGGCCAATGTCCATCCTTTTTCCCGCAGCAGCTTACCCAAAACTTCTTCAAGGGTCTCGTCCCCCTCCCCGTAGATATAGGGTAGGATGAGTTCCCGGATGCGACGTTTGAGTTCTTGGAATCTCGCTTCTTTATTTATTCCACCCCTGACCGTAAGACGAAGTGATAGATCCGGATAATGAGCCCTAAACGCCAGCCCCTCTCCCTCATTGAATAAGATGGGTGCCACTATGTCATCTAGCCTGGACTCCGTCAAGCCGTGGATCTTGAACGTGCATTGCAAGACCGCCTGGGCTTCCTGGATGTGCCCTGCGACCCAAGGCAGCACGGTTTGTTTGAGCATCAGTTTCATCTCTTTCGGCACGCCCGAAAGCCAGATAATCGCCTTTTGCTCTCTGACCCGGAGGCGAAACCCTGGAGCCGTTCCCAAGGGGTTCGGAACAATCTCGGCGCCTTCAGGAAAAAAAGCCTGCTTCAAGTTGTTGGGCGTCCATGGGTACCCCCGGGACTCGAATCTGTGTTTCAAGCCTTGAGCCACCTCCTCGTCCAGGGTTAGCTTGCGACCGAAAAACTCCGCAACCACCGCAGTGGATATATCATCGGCCGTTGGCCCTAACCCACCTGTGCCGATGATAAGATCACCAAGATCGGTTGCCTCGCGGAGCGCCCACAGAAGCCGTTCCCGGCTGTCTCCCACCTTGAGGACAGCCACAACTTCAACGCCCGACGCAAAAAGCTGATCGGCGATATAGGTCGAGTTTGTATCCACGACCCTGCCCGTCACCAGCTCCTCGCCGGTGCTTATGATAACCGCCTTTTCCACTACAGGAGACGCCAATGCTCAAGGAAACGCAGCATCACAAACGCATAAAGACCCGCAATTACGTCATCCAGGATCACCCCGGCCCACCCTTCCAATCGCTCAGCCAGATTAGCCGGAAATACTTTTATAATATCGAAAATCCGAAAAAAGAAAAAAGCCGTTAGCGTAGGCACAAGCCCGGCTGGTGCCAGAAAGTTCGCTAATAAGAACCCGGCGATCTCGTCAATAACGATCCTCTGGCAATCTTTCTGCTGGAAGATCTCCTCACCTTTCTTGCATAGCCAGCAAGCTGCTCCGAAAAACGAACCGAGGGCCAGCAGCGAAAGGGGAATCGAAAGCGCCGCGATCTGGTTCAAGAGCCATGAGAGGGGAATAGCTAAAGCGGTAGCTGCGGTTCCGGGCATCCGCGGGATATAGCCCGTTCCGGCGCCCGTAATAAGAAAAAGGAGGGATCTTTCGAATTTAGGAACGTGGGGCAGAGCCTAACTCTGTAAGCAAAACCCGCTTGGAATTTTCAAAAACCCTCCGCAAGAACGGCTCGATCCGGTCCTCGGGAGGAATCTCAAAAGTCAACGGATCCACGTATTGCTGATCTTGATAAAGCTCGAAGTGAAGGTGAGGCCCTGTGCTTCTGCCGGTGGAACCCACAAATCCAATCAGCTGACCTTTTTTAACAGCGGCGCCTTTTTTTAGCGATGGAGCCAACGCCTGCAGGTGGGCATACCGGGAGAAATAGACGGAATCGTGCTGGATTTCTACCAGGCGCCCATAGCCGCCCCTCCGCCATCCTGAATAGACAACAGTCCCGTCGCCAATCGCCCGGACAGGAGTGCCACGTTTGGCGGCAAAGTCCACCCCGTTATGCGGCAAATCGACCTTCAGAATCGGGTGGAAACGAGAATGTGAAAACTGGGAGCTGATACTGCTGAACTCCAGAGGAAAACGAAGGAACGAGCGCGCTAACGATCTTCCGTCCAAATCATAGTACCTTCCGCCGCCTTTATCCTTCTCAAAGTAAATGGCAAAGTATTCTTTTCCTGCGTTAATGAGCTCCGCCGCCAATATGCGAAAAGACGTCTTAGTGGCTCTCCCTCTCCGCGATCTCTGCTCGTAGAGCAGTTTGAAGGTATCTCCTTTTTGGATTGCTTTTTCAAAGTCGATTTCCCAACCGAAAATATCGACCAGTTGGGACATGACGGTTCGATTTAGTCCCGCCCTCGCGCCATCGTGGAAAAAAGAGTTTTCCACCACTCCTCGTACCGTCTTCAGCTCCACATCGAAGGGTTTTTCGCGCTTGTTAAAAACAATTCCATTATTCCCCTTTTCCCACGTCAAATTCCAATCGTCATCCAGTTCGATCTCAAGCGCTTTCAGATGCTCTTTCCGGGATGGGTCGCGAGGCACCGGATTGGGCTTAAAGAAATAGAAATGGATTTCCTGGCCGCCGCGGAGCCTTTTAAAAGGGTGGTGTTTTTGAACCGAGCGAAGCCACGACTGTTTTTCGTTCGCGGGCAAACCAAAACGATCGAAGAGCCTGGCCAGAGTTTCTCCAGGCTTTGCCTTGTGGACCAGGTATCTGAAGCTTTCGAAAACATCGAGCGGCGCAAGAGCTTGCGCAAGATTCGGTGACGCGATTGTGTTCGGCGAGATCGCGACCTCCTCCGGAGAAGCGCCTTGCTTCGTCTGATGTTCCAGCGATGTCGCAGCTAAAAGCTTTCCGGGAAAGAGCGAGCTGAAGAAAAAAATGTATCCCGCCCAAAAGAAACCGGAACTTATCCGAGAAGCACCTGTTAGCTTGATACCCGGCATGCCAAAAATAAGAGGCCGCTGCAAAAGTCCCAATCGTATACCCTTTTTTTGGACGGCTTGTCAATCAAAAAATCTAATGACTTACGTCACAGATTGCAGGCGAAGGCCAGCACGCACGCAACCAGGAATTGCCTATGCTGGGCGATTCAACGAGAAGAGGCCGCGCACAATTATTTCCGCGAGTAAAAGAACTGCGGCAGCCAATATAAGATAAAACCGAAGCGGGCTGCGCAAGTAAGTAATTTCCCGATTTTGGGACAGTTGTTCTTTTGAGCCATTGATTTCACCCCCACTGAAGCGGGCCAGTTTTTCGAGCAATGGAAGATTGGTGTCTTTTCTCGGCATTTCTGTCCTGGGGTCATACGCCAGTGTATAACCCAGCGTCGGATAAGATATTCTCTGGCCGCGGCGCTCCTGGTTTAACTCGATGCGATAACTACCGGGAAGAGAAATGGGCAGGGTAGCCTGGTAGTGTCCGGGCGCCAGTCGTCTAAGGTCCCCGGTTTCCCTACTTCCATTACCGGCTAACGAGTAACGGAATAAGCCGCCTTCACCAGCTTCGCTGAACATATAAAGGTCGAGCACCGGCTGATTATCTCTCAGGTTGATTCGCACTTCATGGGGCGGCAGGGGCTCTTTGACCGGGCGCAGCCAGTCGAACACCCTACCCCAAAAGCCCTCGAGACCTCTCCAGCGAATCCATTCTCTGCTCCAGCGGCCGTCCATATCTGTCGTAAAGGCAGCCGACTTACCAGCCCCGTAGATCCATGAGGCCAGCAGCGGCAGATTTCTTCCGTCTCTAGAAATAAACAGGTCCAGCTGAGCACCCCTTTTTAACTCGGTCTCCATGTGCCCTTTAAGCGCGGGATAGGCGGTCTCAGAAAAGCCCGCCAGGATCTTGGAGCCCTTTACCGGTATCGGCGTGAGGTCCTTTTCAACTTGCGGCGCTTCCTCTGGCTTTTCCTCGAGCTGCTGGACAACGATCTGGGGCAATGTCGTGGGATCATGGGTGTGATGAAAAAGTCCGCCGCCGTATTTCGCAATCCGGCTAAGCAACGGGATATTGGCATCTCCTCCTATGGCCACGGCGGACACGGTAATCTTGAGCTCTTCTTTCATAACCGCAACGAGATCAAGATAATCGCCGCCACTGCCACCAGTCTCACCGTCACTCAGGATGATCATGTGCTTGCGGCTCGCCTTCTGCTTTTCTAGCTGCCGTTTAGCCTCGACCATGGCTGGGTAAAGATAGGTTCTGCCGGCAGCTTTCAGCCGGTCGAGTTGCGCGGTGAAGGTGGCGCGGCTCTTCTCGACCGGGCCAAGTGGAACCACGACAAAGGCGCTAACATCGAACCCCACGACTCCTATCAGATCCGTGTCTTTAAACTGGCCCACGGCTGCCTTTGCCGCCTCCTTTGCGTAGAGGAGCTTATTTTCCTCCCGCATGCTACCCGATTTATCGATAACGAGGACCACGGCCCGGTTCTTTTCTTCTTTTTTTGGCGGCTCCTTGGGCTCTACGGGGAGCACGCTCTCAATGGACGTTCGGCTATAGCTTCCCGGGCTAAAGCTCGGCTCAGCGCCGAGCATAATAAACCCGTTTCCCGCGGCCACGTGCCGTTCCACCGCCCCCAGGTAAGCGGGTGAGAACCTTTCCTTTTCAACCTCGTTAAATATTACGATGCCATGACCCGTCGGAGCAGGAGGGGATGCGTTGGCTGCCACAGCTATAACCTCAAAACCACGCCGCTTAAGTAGCTCCTCCAGGTAACGGCCTTGACCGTTTCGCCCATTGAGCAGCAACACCTTGTCTTTGGGTTGAACCGAAACCCATGAGGTCGCCTGATTATCATTGCTGACCGCGTCGAACCCGGAAAAGCGGGGAACAAAAGTTACACTAAAGGAGGCCATAGGCCCGTCCGGAAGGGTCGCCTGAAAATTGAAGATCTGGCTTCCGGGCTTAAGCTTGACGGGTTCGCTTCTGAGCGGTTGGCCGTTGCGGGCCAAAAGCAAGCTTCCCTCTATTTCTCTCGCATTGGAATTTTCCACCTGAACCCTGAGATTGATTCCTCCCCCGCTCGCGCCATGGTGCGGCGCGATGATTCCTTTGATAGCCACGCTGGGTATTTCAGGAGGATCAGGCGGAACCATGGGAAAAACCTTAAGCCCTGAGGAAGCCAGAGCCGGCAGCAATCGCTCCACGGCGCCTTGAGTCTCCCAGCCATCCGTGAATAGATACAGCGTCCTTTGAGTTGGCGGTAAGCTTAACAGAGTCGAAAAGAGGCTTTCCAAGTTGGTCTTCTCAGGTTTGAGCGGAGCAGCCGAAGTTTCGCCCCTGATCCAGCGTTTCCAGTCGTTGACCTCCCTTGCCTGGCCGGCAAAAACAAAAACTCTGTCATCGGGAGTCGGAAGAAAGTTTTGTTCCCCGATCCACCGCTTCTTGGCGGGCGGAATGCTGCGGGAGAGGTCGAAGGCAAAAACTCGTTCGCCCCCCTCACTCGTGATTGTCACTTTCTCTTTTACCCATTCGGGATTGCCCAGCGCGAGCAGAAGAAGCACGCAGACCAAGGAGCGCCAGGCGATCACTGCAAGTGAGCGCCCGCGAAGCCTGAGCCAAAGCAAAGGAAGAGCCAGTAATGAAACGAGAAAAGCGGGATTGGCGAACTGGAGATGAGGGAGAATCTCGTTCATGGCCTGAGTCTCTCCGCGTTAAGCGGGCTTGACCGGTGGATTGACGAACCATTCGGCGAAGAGAAGCACAACTGCCAGGAGCAGAAGATACGGCCAAAGAGCAAAAAGCAGGGACCTACTCCCCGAAACGGCTGGCTCCTCGGTAAGATGAACAGCTTCCCGATGGATGAGATCGGACTCCTTCGGGTCCTGAAAGTTGATAGCCCTTAATTCCCCCTTGCCCCCTCTGATGATTTCGTAGAACCCTTGAAAATAGGTTTGCGAAAATAGAGCTTCCGGTCCTCGGATCGGGAACTTTTCTCGTTTTGGATTCACCACGACGGCGCCTTCAGCCCGGCCCAATCGAAGCGGCTCACCCGTGAATGCACTGTAACTTGCGATTCCCGAATAAAACCACTGTAAAAAATTCAACGTCAAGATTGAGGCGGGAAGGTTCTCCCGGCCCAGATAAGGAAATGGGTCAAATCCCAGCGCCAGATAGCGATAGCCGCCCTGTTCCGATGCAATCACCAGGGATCCCTGCTGAACCCTAACGATCGGATCCCCGAAATTCAAAGGGTTCAAGGGACGGGCATAAACGGGCCGAAACAGGCTAAAATTGATATACTGAGTCAAGGGATGGGGATCGCTCCATGCCGTCACCATGGGATACGATAGAGTAGGTCCCAAAGCGACCAGAGGATTCTCCTTAGGAGGAAGGACGAAAAGGGCCTGGTTTTGCGGCAAAGATGCAGGCGCGGAATACTGGAAGATCTCAAGGTCATAGCGCTCGCTCCTGGGCTTTTCGTAAGCCTGCGGCGCGATGACGTCCACGCTTACGCCTGGAATCGAGCGCAGGCTGTAAATCGCTTCGGGTCGCGGAGAGATTGCAAGGATCCTCATGCCTGCCGTTTGGGGCAGAATAGCGTATCGGTGGTTATCCAGAGCCAGACCATCTTTGATCTCGAGCTCAGCCTCATAAAAAGGATGTGACGAAAGGCCTTCGAAGGAAGCGATAAGGCTCCGGCCGGGATTGATGTTCAGCACCCGGTTGGCAAGAACCTTTCCCCCGCCTCTCAAAGAAAGCCTCACTCTCTCTTCTTTCCGCGAAAAGCTATGGATCTCGACCGTAGCTTTGATCTCAGATGACAATAGAGAAGAGCGCCTGAGAGAGAGGGAGGTCAGGGCGAGATTATCTAGAGCTTGACCTACCGACACGATCTTGACGCTGCCACGCTCCGCTTTAGCCGGATGATCCGTAAGAAAGTAGATCCGATCATATCCTTTCCCTCTCACCAGACGAGACAACTCCTCGCCGTAGTCGGCTGCTGAACGTCCCAGATCGTAGGGTTTCAGCTCTCCGATGAGGGCCAAAGCTTCGCTTCTCGCCAGCCCCTGCTTTCCTACGGGTCCCAGGCGGGGAACGGTCACAAAAAGATCCACGCGAGCTCCGAGCGGGAGATCCCCCAGCAGCTCCCGCGCTTGATCCCGGGCGCTTTGAAACCGGCTTTTCTGCCCTTCGACTGCCTGCATGCTCGCCGAATTATCCATGATTATTGCGACCTTCGAAGGTTGAGCGAGAAAGACCGGCTCTCCCAAGGCCAGAATCAGAAGTGTCAGGAGGAGGAGTTGGAGAAAGAAGATGGGAGGAAGGCGCAACGCTCCCCAGGGTCGAGCGGAGGGGGAAGAGAGCTGCCTCAACAGAAGCAAGCTGGAGAAGACGACGCGCCGCGGCCTGCCCTTAATAAGGTAAGGAATCAGCAGCAGCGGTAGAAAAAACAAGGCGTACAGCGCCGTCGGCGTTAGAAACTCCATAGAGTTTTCCCCGAAATCACCTCGCGACTTGGTCGACGGGCCGAGACGCGCAAGGCTTCGGGCCGCAGCCGACCTGCCTGTGCGCCCGCCTGCCAGGGCGCGGGCAGGTGTCCGCACGCAGACAGGTGGGTAGCACCCATGAGTCGAATCGGGCTCATAGGACGTC
>JACQUW010000429.1 GCA_016210115.1 Deltaproteobacteria bacterium
CACAACGCCGAATCGAGTTCGTTCACCTACGGACCGTCAGTTCGCCTCCGGCCTGCCGAGCACGGCAGACAGGTTGCTCTCCACCTCGCCTCGCGACGACGCAGTTACCTTCGGCTACGGAGCTGTGGCATACTCCGGCACGGACTTTCACCATGCTGATGTGGCGCCATCACGGGCGCACGATTCCCGCCTTCGCGGGAATAACCATGAAGTCTTGCTGCGCCCTAAATAACGAAACCTGTGACCGAAGGGGCAGGCCTGTAGGTCGCAGACGTAGGACCGTGCAGGTTGTGGAAGGCAGAGATCAGGAAACAACCTACCTTCGAGCCTCGAGGTACTGGCCCATCGGCTGCGACTGGAAGGCGTGCCCCTGACGGAGCCGTTTTCTACGGAGGGAGAGAACACCTTTCGAGACACTCGAAGCATGCTTCCGCGGGAATGACCATGAAGTTGCTTTGTGCTGAATAATGAAAGCATCACCTCGGCGGAGGGGTGTAGGGCGGAGGGCCTAATCCTCGCTTCGCGAGAAATTGCAAATGGCAGATCTCAGATTCCAAATTTGCCATTTGAGATTTGCAATCTGCTATCCCGTAGGGCTTGGCCGCGGCCCGGAGTCCTGCACCCCGAGCCCGTTCGACTGCGCTGCTTTCGAAGGAATGATCTTGAGTTTTGCTTCGCACTCCTCGGCCTAGGCGCGTAAGAGAGATGGCCGCGGATGTCCGATAACTACGCGAAACGAGAGGGAGAAAAGCCTGGATTCCCTAAATTCCGCTTCCGCGGGAATGACGTGAGGACGCGTCTATGTTTTCGAGCAGCATTTTTACCGTAGGACGATCGGCTGGATCGTGGCTGCGGTGGGCAAAAAGAAGAGTCCCATTTCGATCGAGCAGAAAGTCACCGCCCGACTGGTAGTAATCGTCGCTCCCGTAGCTCTGGAGCTTTCGCCCCTGCCATAAGAGATGGAGATAAAGCTTCAATGTTGAAGGCGAGAAAAGGCGATACCAGGGCAGCCGCTTCAGGCCGAAATAACTGTAGGCGGCCCGTTCAGGGTCGGCCAGCAGAGGGAATTGCCACTGATGCACTTGTTGGTATGGAACAAGCCGCTCCGGCGCTGCAAAGGAAACGACCACAACGGCCACGCCTCTTGTATCGAATTCATCCTTTACTTCCTGCACCTCCCTGAGGTGCTCCTGGCAGGCAAGTCAGGCGAGATGGCGGAGAAAGATGAGAAGGAGAAAATCTCGCGCGTGCTCTTTGAGGCTTGTCGGCTTCGCCTGAAGATCCAAAAGGCGGACGCGTTCAAGGGGAATGGTCTCGGCGCTCATCTCTTGCCCCTAATGCTTGTCGTGGTGCCATCCTCTGAGAATTCCCTGCTGATCAAACTGAAGAGCGACCGACTTGTAAAACCAGAACTCGGTTTGGTCATATGTCGCGCGAGACATCGGCGGTCCCCACTCTTTCAAGAACTGCTCCTTGTTCGCTTTTCCAAGCATTCCATCGACCTGATGATCGAACTGGACGCGCTTGCCGGCGCACCCAAAAAGCGCGACTATCAAAATCCAAACCGGGACAAACCTCCACAAGCGACGCGCAACATCTCGCACGGCTATTTTCTTCGGCTTGAAAAGCTTGCCATTTCGGTGCTCCATAGGAGTGAATAGTCCGAGACTACGACGCGAGGTCTCGCTTTTTCGCCTCGAATTCTTCTTTGTTGATTTCACCCCGCGCATATCGCTGGCGCAAAATCTCCATCGCCGAATCCTGCTGCTCTCCGCGGTGACCGAGAAGCCAGCGGACACCGATCAGGAGGCCGGCTACAACCAAAGCCCAAAACAGCAAAAACATAAACATCATGCCGATTCCCCACGCGCCCCACCACATCGGATGCATTTCCCATCTCCATTCGTAAAACCGTTCCTGAGCCTGAGCTATGACCGGAAGTAGGATCGTCAGAGCGACAGGGCCAAGCTCGATACAGGCCGCCGGGAACGGCCTCGACAAAAGACAGCTTTCAGTTCTTATGATGTCTCGCCTTTTTCATTCGCCGGAGGAAAGGCGATGATAGTTTCCTTTGAAGAAGATGAGAGGCCTTTCACCGGAAGCCGCAGCACTGATCCCTTCCCCGATATAGATCGTATGATCACCGCCCTCAATAGTTTGAATGAGCCTGCATTCAATGTAACCCATCGTCCCCTCGATAATGGCAAGACCGTTGTCGCTCAGACGCCATGCGATCCCTGAAAACTTCTCGATTCCTTTGGTGGCGAAGCGACGCGATATCTCCGCCTGACCTTCGCTGAGAAAGTTGATCGCAAAAATCCTTGATTCCTCGAAGCAAGGATAACATTGCACGTTTTTATCGACACAGATTAAGACCAATGGCGGATTCAAGGAAAGTGAAGTCAAGGCGTTGGCGGTAAGACCATAAGGCGTTGCTTCTTTGTCCCTGGTTGTGATAATCGCCACGCCGGTCGCAAAGTGCCCCATAACCCGTCGCAGCTCCATTGGATTCATGGGCATCGGTTGCAAATCTCCCGCATAGAATTTACAGCTAACAGAGCCTTCGTTACTATGTCAAACAGCCGACAATCAGTCCGGATCTTCATAAGCAGCAAAAACCAGAGAGTGCAGGAATGAGTGAACCTCACAAGCTGATTTTAGCGACATTGCGAAATAAACAATCGGTTCCGCTTGATTCCGAACCAATGAAACATACCGCCGCACGGCACGGCTTTTGCATCGGGATGGATCGCGACTTCCACGGAGTTTGGTAGCCGTGCGAAAAACGATTTCAGAACCGACGCTCCTCTCGCGTGAGAAACGTCCTTCCAGCCGCGCGATTGTCCTGAGTATCTCAGCCGCTCTGTTTCTTATTGGGGTCATGGAGATCCTGCCGGCTACCCATATTCGCCCGTTATTCGTTTTTTATTCAGGCAGCATCGCGCATGCGACGACAATCGAAGGCGCCACCTGTGCGCTTTCTTCGGCGATCGTTGAGTCTTCGGTTAAAAAGAGATTTGGCGTCCATTCTATGGAGAGGGTGCCGCTTCATTTTGAAGCGAATCGCGGGCAGCTCGATTCCAATGTGAGATTCATTGCGCGCGGGCCCGGCTACAGATTCTTTTTCACGGACAGAGAAATTGTATTCGTCTTCTTCGAGTCGGACAAGACAACGAGAAATTTTCCAAGCCGGCTTCAGTCAGAGCATGCAAAAAGAAGCGGAAAAGTACGCGCTGTTCGAATGAAGTTCATCGATGCCAACCCCGCACCGGAGGTGACAGGCACTGACATAACCGAAGGAAAAACAAATTATTTCGTAGGGCGTGATCCGGAGAAATGGCGCACCGGCATCCCGACGTTTAGAAAAATTCGCTACAAAGACGTTTACCCTGGCATAGATCTGGTATTTTATGGCAATCAGCGCCGCCTGGAGTACGATGTGGTCATTGCGCCCGGCGGCGACCCCGACAGGATCAAGATCGCCTTAGAAGGCGCGGAGAAAGTGGAGATCGATCCTGACGGCAATCTTGTCATACAGAGCTCAGGAAGAACAATCACACAAACCGCTCCGTTGACTTACCAACTAAAGGACAACCTGAGAGAGCAGATTTCTGCCAGGTATATTCTGCAAAAAAATGAACGTCTCAAGGCCGAAGCAAAGGCTGCGAAATACGAAGTCGGATTTCAAGTTGGATCCTACGACAAAACCCACGATCTGATCATCGATCCGGTTCTTAGCTTTTCTACCTACTTTGGCGGAACGGCCGAGGACATTCCTACAGCCATTGCGGTGCACTTATCCGGCAACGTCTATATCGCGGGATTCACAGATTCTTTTGATTTTCCGGTCACAGAGGGCGCATACGACCTGTTTTGCGGTCCGGATGGGCTCTGTAGCTACCCCGTTGTCGGCACCTACGATGTATTCGTCTCAAAGCTCGACCCCACTGCATCCCAGTTACTCTATTCCACTTATTTAGGCGGGAGCTCAATTGACGGTACCGGTGGAATTGCCGTTGATGCGCTGGGAAATGCATATATAACGGGGACGACGCAATCGGCTGATTTTCCCACGACCAGCGGCGCCTTCCAAACAACAAAGGGGGCGAGTATAGATGACGCCTTCGTTGCAAAACTGAATCCGACAGGCTCCTCGCTGATATACTCCACTTATCTCGGCGGTTCCTTTACGGTGAGCGGTGACGGCAGGGATCAGGCTTCGGGCATTGCCGTGGACTCTGCGGGCAACGCTTACGTGATTGGGACAACCACCTCAGCCGATTTTCCGACAACGGATGGGGCGTTTCAGACCTCCTACAGCCTTGGCGGCGACGCGTTCGTTACGAAGCTGAATACTACGGGCACAGCGGTTATCTACTCCACTTTTCTCGGCGGCAGCGGAATCGACGAGGGCCGGGGTATCGCCTTGGATTCACAGGGGAATGCCTATCTCACCGGGTCAACCCAATCCGGGGATTTTCCAACAACGCCGGGAGTATCGCAGCCCGGTTGCCCTTCTAATCTCTCTTTGTGCTACGACGCCTTCGTTACAAAATTGAATTCTACAGGTTCGGCGCTCGTTTATTCCACATTTCTTGGCGGCGCGACCAATTTTGATATCGGGTCAAGCATCGCTGTGGATTCCGCAGGAAACAGCTGTGTAACAGGACAGACAAAAGCGAGTGATTTCCCCACGGTAAATCCCACACAAGGCCCCGGCGACGGCGTTGGCACAACCGAAGACGGTTTTGTCTCGAAGCTCAATGCCGACGGTTCCACATTGATCTACTCGACTTATCTTGGCGGTGGCTTGGTTGACGCTGGAGTCGGGATTGCCACGGATTCCACGGGAAGCTGCTACGTAACCGGTTTTACCAATTCGCCTGATTTTCCTACTGCGAATCCCTGGCAAATCTCGCCGGGCGGCAACAATGACGCCTTCGTGGCCAAGCTTAGTCCGTCGGGTAGTCTTCTTTTCTCTACTTTTCTCGGCGGCGACGGTAATGACGAGGGCCGCGCGATCGCGGCTGACAGCGCCGGCAGCATGCACGTGACCGGATTCGCCACCTCGAACGATTTTCCGCTCATAAGCCCGTTCCAGGCAAGCCACGCGGGCGGTCTCCCTCACTTCGATGGGTTTGTCGCGAAGTTCGCCGAATCACCTTTCCTCGCGGACCTTGTGACTACTATGAGTGCTTTCCCGGATTGTCCTGCCTTGGATCAGCCGCTCACCTATTCTATTACGGTACGCAACAATGGGCCGGACAACGCAGTCGGTGTAACTCTCGACAACATCCTTCCCAGTGTGGACTCAGCTTCATTTGCCGATTTTGTTTCTGCGACACCCAGCCAGGGACAATGTATCGAATCCGCCGGGCGCGTTATCTGTGAGTTGGGAGATCTTGAAAGCAGCGCTACCGCCAGCATAAGCATCGTTATAATTCTTCGGGCAACCGTAACGCCCTTCACAAACGTCGCGCGGGCTTCCAGCAAGAGCGCGGATGATCCTGATCGCGTAAACAACGTCGCAATCCACAATCCCGGGCAGCAAACGTTCACTTTGTCCGTTCAGAAAGCCGGTAATGGGAGCGGGACCGTCATCAGCGCCCCGCCGGGCATCGAATGTGGATCTCTTTGTTCAGCGTCCTTCGCAAGCTGCGGCGGTGTAACTCTTATGGCCAAACCCGCCGTCGGGTCCACGTTTCAAGGCTGGAGTGGCGGAGGCTGTAGTGGCGCCGAAAATTGTACTCTGTATACGATCAACGCGGATACGATCGTGACCGCCACGTTCAACCTGATTCCTACCGATCCCATTATCTCCGCCACCCCCTCCTCTCATGACTTTGGCAGCGTTGCAGTGGGAACCACGGCGGATGGAGAGTTCACGGTGCAAAACATCGGCGTCGGAACCTTGAGCGGCACCGCCACCGGTTCTGCTCCGTTCAGCATTGTATCCGGAAGCTCGTATAGCCTGGGCCCGGGTGAAAGCCAAATTGTGAAGGTCCGGTTCAGTCCTGCGTCGGCCGCGGCATTCAACAAAAGCATTGTTTTTACCGGAAGCGGCGGGGCGACCATATCGGTTAGTGGCGTTGGCTTTGTTGCCAGCGTGCTCAAATTCAGCAAAGCCACTTACAGCGTCGGCGAGAGCCGCGCCTCGGCGAAGATCACTGTGAAGCGCACAGGGGGTACCACGGGAACCGTCGAAGTGAGCTATGAGACCGGCGATGGCACGGCCACGGCGGGCGAAGACTACACGCCTCAAGCCGGCATTCTCATCTTTGGCCCGAGAGTCACCAGCCGCACCTTCACGATTCCGATCCTCAACGATAGTCTGGATGAGCCTGGTGAAACGGTGAACTTGATCCTTAAGAATCCCACGGGTGGAGCTATACTCGGCAGCCCCGGCACGGCAGTGCTTGCGATCACAGACAACGACGTAGCCGGGAAAGTGCAGTTTAGCTCCGCCTCATACAAAGTGGATGAGGCAGGCGGAAGTGTGGTCATTACGGTAAAGCGAACCGGGGGGAGCGCCAGCGGTGTGAGTATCGATTATGAGACCGGGGGCGGCACAGCCACGGCGGGTGAG
>JACQUW010000047.1 GCA_016210115.1 Deltaproteobacteria bacterium
AACGGCCAGCGGCTCGGCCTTACCGGGCAATTCCAGGCGGTCCAGTGGGCCTCAATTTCGCTTGCGTCGATTCTGGTCGGGGTCGGAGGGGGTTGGCTCGCTCAGCACAAACCGCTATCCGTTACGTTCCTGATCGCCACGTGTTTCCCTGTGATTACCCTGACCATGGGCATCTTTCTGATCAGGGAGCCCCGCGGCCAACTCAGCGAACGCCAGTTCCGCGAGACCTGGGCAGCCATCCGCGGCGCGGCCGGGTCGCGAACGCTCTGGGCCGTGGCAGGCTTCATCTTCTTCTATAATTTCAGCCCCTCCTTCGGCCCGGCCCTGGTGTACTACGCCACTGACGTGCTCGAATTCTCAAAGATCTTTCTCGGCACCCTGGATTCCCTCTCGTACGCCTCCGGAATCGTCGGGACCGCCCTCTACTTCGCTTTCTCCAAGTCATTCCCGCTCAGGCACTTGATCCACTTCGCCATCGCTGCTGGGGTAATTGCAACGCTGGCCTACCTCGGCTACCGAGGTCAGCTATCGGCGGTCGTGCTGTCGCTTCTCTTCGGTGGCGTCGCGATGTTCATCCAGCTTACATTTCTCGACCTAGCCGCCAGGGCCTGCCCGCGGCAGGCCGAAGCCACATTCTTCGCCCTCCTGATGTCCGTCTACAACGGAGCCGTACAACTCTCGCAGATCACCGGCGGCTGGCTTTACGGCGTGGTAGGCTTTACGCGGCTGATCTTCATCAGCGCTGGTTTCACCGCCGTCTGCTGGTTCATGGTTCCGCTTTTGAAGTTGCAAGAGTTGGAGCGAACGGGAAGAGAGGAAGTCCCTGTCAGCCCCCATTCGACTGGGTCTTGACGGGCATCGTATTACGCTGAGGCCATTAAAGGGTTATGCCTTGCCCTGGAATCCCCCTCCGGTACAGATCGCACGTTTGAAGTCCGCTTCAAAGTAGAGGCCTATTGCTCTCGACCGGAAAGGCTTGCCCATCGGGGACCTTTGGTCGTGAATCATCCGGCGTAGTTCGCCTGAAAAAGCACTAACAGACGTTCCCGGGCGTTTAGAGATTTCCCCGCAAAACAATAATCCTGGACTACCGTTAGGGACCGCATTCCTGTCCAACCAGACGCCCAGTGTTCTCCCGTGCGTTAGATACGACGGAGAAGGATCTTCTTGGTTATTTCTTTCTTTGGGTTGCCGCCGCAGCGGACTTGCCCTGCTGAGCTTTTTGATACTTTCCTCGACCGACCCTTCTGGTCTTCCCCTGCTTCGCCCACCTCACCGCGACCTGGCGCACATAGCCGGACGATTTTCGTCCGCCATCCGCCGCCTTGGCGAGTTCCGCGACAGTGAAACGGCTGGGAAGCCTATCTAAGATCGAATTCCAATTTGCCGGAGTGGCTCTTCTGGCTCTCCCCCGCCTTGTTCCCGGTCGCTGTGCCTTCGTATCCTCACCTGCCAGGACTCGATAGGCGGTTTGGTGCTTCGTTAGCTCATCCTTTAAAGCGGCCAGTTCGGATGTTCGCTGATCTATCTCCTTCTCAAGCCGGTCGATTTCCCTTCTTACAGACGTGATCAAATTTTCGGACATAGGGTTCCTCCAAAGATCTTACTAACACCGCACCCTTACGAATACAACGGCCTTTCGACGAAACTTACCAAGCGCAGTTTCGCCAGCATTGCACTGGACCCCGCCACTAGAACGAGCATAGCGATGAAACGTCGGTCAGACCTTCGATCTTGTATGTCATTTATCACCTGCGCCCTTCGCGTTTGCTCAATTGCGCAAATCCGCAAATATCATCCGGAGCGCAAGGCGGGATCAAAGAGTGATGCTTCCGGCCTGAGCCGATAAGCCAAAAAAGTTTTCTCCGCCGTACGGCCAAGTTATTTAAAAGGACTCCTTTCCCAACCGGTCGATTCTCCATCCCTGTCCTGCAACCCGCGCTGAAGTTGACTTAAGAGCACCTTGTCGGATATTGTCCGGTCCGCATTGAGGATAGGAGCCAACCCGTTCCGTCTGCTGCGCTTCGAAGGCGGATGGGCGGAATCGCAGAGGCACAATTTTGAGTTATCGGCGGCTGAACCTCAAAACAAATCCCACCAGAAACAATCTATCAGTAGGTGGAATAAATAGTTTTCAATCAGTAAAAAAGGAGTCCGAATGAAGGCCGCCGTCTTGTACGAAGTGCGCCAACCCCTCAAGAAGCCCTGGGCGATTTGGAACAGGGAAGACTGCTCATGGGAATATCCATGTGGAATTAAGCGAAAGCCAACATCAAGTCCTGTTATAGCCTCGGGAGAAGCAAAACAATGAAGGCATTCGGGGTCTATTTCTTTTTCTTTCTTAGCACCTTTCTATTTTCTAATGCTTTCGCCCAACCTCTTCGAGTGGGCGTAAGTTCCGTTGGCGCTTCTATGTCATCGTTGTGGGTGACAAAGGAAAGAGGATTTTTTGAAAAGCAGGGGTTACGGGTGGATCTGATTTATGTGGCTGGCGGAAAAGCCATTCCTGCGCTTCTCGCCGGCGACATTACCTTCAGTGTGTCTGCGGGGAATTCTTTTCTTGCCGCCGTAATGGGTGGTGCCGACCTGGTCATGATTGCTGGCCTCATCAACAAAATGCCGTACCAGCTATACGTTAGACCCGATATTTCGACCCCTAACGAACTTAAAGGAAAGAAGATCGCCATCGCCGCCTTCGGAGTGAGTTCTGACTTCGCGGCGCGAATCGGACTTATAGGATTGGGCTTGAACCCGGCCAAAGACGTTGTACTCATTCAACTGGGGGGCAGCGCCAGTCGCGTGTCGGCTCTAACCGCGGGAAGCGTCGATGGAACCATTGTCTCCGGACCACCTCACACGACATACCTGGAGAAGTTGGGATTCAAAAAGATATTCGATCTTGTCAGAAGCAAGGAAGAATTTCAGTTCACCGGAGTGGTGGTCAACCGAAAGCTCATTCACGAGAGGCGATCGTTGATTGAGAGTTTCTTGCGGTCTATCGTTGAAGGCACTCAGTTTTACAAGAACAACGCCGCTTTTGTGGAAAATGTTTTAGAGAAAAATCTTCGTCTCAATGATAAAGAAGTGCTAAAAGCCGGCTATCAATTTTATAGCGATCTCTTTGAAGCGAAGCCCTACGTCACTAGGAAGGGACTCCAGTTCATCATTGAAGAGCTTAAGCGCGCGGGCCAATTAAGTAAGGCCGTCGATTTAGATAGAGTTGTCGACAATCAATTTGTCAAGAAACTGGATGACGAAGGCTTGTTCCGCCGACTCTATCAGTGACTGGCATTTGAGGATTACGAGGAACCCGGCACTTACATATCGATGTGGTTGCAACTGCCGGGCCCAACCACCAGGACCCGGCTCGGCCCGAGACCGTTTATCCTGAGTCAGTCTCTTACGTCCTGAAGGAACCACTCCGTGGGGATCTCGCGACCTAATCCACGCTTCTTCGCCTCCTCGTATACTACGGCGCCTGCGGCTGCGAACTGGAGCCCCTGGAGGCCACCGTTGATATAAAAGGTTATGTCGTCACGGCTCTGCCGTCCGTGAACTTTTCCCCGCGCCAGATCGACGAAAGAGGGATACTCGTGGGTTGTTCTAAATCGCCGGTTGGAAGCTGGCAGCCGCTTCCTCTCCTCTTCATTGCCCGCGATGTATGCCACCGGGCTATGGCCACGCCCTACATCGACAAGAGCCTCCCTCTCGTTCGCCGGAAAAACCGCGGACATGCCTTGCTTCACAACGATGTTGGCACGCGTAAACACGTCCTCGTCCATCTCGAAGTATCCCAAATTTGTTACATGTTGGCCTGGGTTTAGCCACGCCCCCTTCAGGGCCGGCAGCATGCTGTCCGTGCAGGTGCTCACGATGTCCGCCCCAGCAACTGCAAGCGCGGGATTATCAACTGCCTGCACGTCAATTCCCAGCCTCTGCGACATCTCCTCAGCATACCCCTCTCGGCGGGATTTCGTCGGGCTATAGACGCGAACCTTGCGGATATCGCGGACGCAGCTAAAGGCTTCCAGATACGTGCGTGCCATGCCACCGGAGCCAATCATGGCAACGACGTGTGCGTCCTCACGCGAAAGATATTTCGCGCCGATGCCTGCTCCCGCGCCAACGCGCATGTGCTGAAGTACACCCTCGTTGATCATGGCGAGCGGAGCTCCGTTCCGTGTGCTGAACAGGAAGACAAGACCACAGTAGGTCCCGGGTTCCATGCAGTACTTCTCCTCGGTCCAGTTGCCCTGCTCATCGTGCGGCCAGTAAACGATATCCGACTTCATGCGGATAGCAAAAACTCCGAGGCTCTTGCTGGCCCCTTCCATAGTTCCCCATCGAAAATAGCCGTCCGGCCGCTCGCACGGCACATAAACGTCGATACGGCCCCGGGCGACTGAATCTCTGTCCGCAAGACCCAGGAATGCCTTCTCCTGCGCGTCGATGCACGCTTTCATAGTAAAAACCTGGCGAACAACGTCATTGTCGATGAACAGCATGGACCTCTCTCTCCTATCCGCGTTGAGAAAAAGCAACTTGGGCTTTTTTTCACACCTAGCAGGTCTGAATCGTTCCGGTCAAGCCTGAGGGCGCTCTGGTTAAGCGACAGGGTGCAGGCCGGGAGAAGAGGCGATTGACCCGGGCTGGGGTAGATGCTTAACACCTCGGCCGCTTGCGGGAGGATCTCGGGGAGGGCCGCTCACGGGAAAACGCGCCAGCGGTCGGCGGAGGTTTGGACCGTTACCTGCTCGCCGACCGAGAACGCCGTATCGCCGGCAAGTTTGGCGAGAAGCGTCACGCTGTCAATTTCAACTTCCAGCAGTGCCGTATCCCCGAGGTAATTCTTGCTCGTAACTCTGCCGCGCGGCGCAGTAACATCTTGACTTGAGGGAGGTGCGACATGCACATGCTCCGGACGAATAGCCAGTGTCACCGGAGCACCGACCGGCAGACCGTCAGGCACGGGAGCAGAAAGCGGCCCAAGCGGTGACGCTACTCGCCCCGGACCTGCAACTTCGCCTTTCACGAAGTTCATTTCGCCGACGAATTGGGCGACAAAAAGATCCACGGGATGAGAATAGATCTCGTTCGGCGTCGCCATCTGTAGGATTTGGCCCTCATTCATCACGCAAACCTTGTCTCCCAAGCTCAGCGCCTCGGCTTGATCATGCGTGACGTACAGCGTCGTCACGCCGACAGACTTGGCGATTTTTCTTAATTCCACGCGCATCTGTTCGCGCAGCCGCGCATCCAGGTTACTCAAGGGCTCGTCCATGAGCAGGATTTTCGGCTCAGTGACCATAGCCCGTGCCATGGCAACCCGCTGCTGCTGCCCGCCGCTCAGATCGGTGGCCGGGCGTTCCTCCAAGCCGTCCAAATGAACGCGCTTCAACGCATTACGCACCTTTTCCCCTACGAGCGATTGCGGCACGCGCTTCTGACCCTGGGTCAAAGGAAAGGCGATGTTCTGGAAGACATTCATATGCGGCCATATCGCGTAGGACTGAAAAACCATGCCTATATCGCGCTTTTCAGCAGGCACATAAGTCCGCGCCCTTGACGAGTTCACCACGCGACCACCGAGCTTGATCTCTCCCTCGTCCGGCCTTTCCAGCCCGGCAACGCAGCGAAGAGTCGTCGTTTTACCACAGCCGCTCGGTCCCAGTAAGACACAAAATTCGCCTTCGTCCACATCGAGATTAATCTTTTTTAGGGCATCGACGCGACCTTGTCGGGTGGTAAAAGATTTCTGTAGTCCCCTGATCGTAATCATGGATCCTCGCCGGCATTCGGAATCTCAGATGTCACATCTCAGTTCGAATTTGAAATCTGCAATCGCGAAGCGCCAGCGCTTCGCGCTACGACGCCGAGCCAATCTCGCCGACCCGAGAAAGCGCCAAACGTACCGCGGCCACAACAACGGTCGCGAACATGATCAACATCACACCTAAGGCCGATACCTGGGGAACCCAGCCGCTGCCCCAAAACTGCCACACCACCGTGGAGACCACCACGTTGCTCCGAGTCATGAGCGTCAATGACATCGTAATCTCCCGGTAGGACAGCATGCCGATCCAGATCCAGCTGTTGAGGACACCGGCGGCGATGAGCGGCAAAACAATCTTCCCCAGGATGCGCGGCGCGGTGGCGCCCGAAACCCGGCCTGCTTCTTCCAACTCACGATGGACCTGGATCATAACGCTATTGGTCGTGCGCGTGCCATAGGCGATCCAGTTGACGGTGTGCGCGATCACAATAATAAAAATCGTCCCGTAAAGAGGAAAGTAATCGCGGTAGGCTAATCCCAGATAGGCCAACCCCACGGCCATCAAAATCCCCGGAACCGCGTGAGGTATGAAGGCGAGCGTGTCGAGAAAACCGCGGAACGACACCTGGCTTCTAATCACCACCCAGGACACCAGAACACTGAGAATCATCGTCAGCGTCGGCACGGCGAGCATGAGAATTATCGTATTGATGAATGGACGGGCGCCGACGTGAGCCGGAATTTCAATGTAATGTTTGAGTGTCAGCGATGACAGCGCTTCTGCGGAGGGAAGCTGCAGATAGGGGAGAAGGGAAGCCCACAACAGCACCGCGAATGGTATGAAGAGCTCGATCGCCAGGTAAAGGAAGACAAACGCAAGCGCAGCCCATTTCCAACGCCCCAGCGCGATCTCCCGGGGGCGATATCCCTTTCCTGTTATAACAGTGTACTTTTTTCCCTGCTTGACCAGCCGGACGTACAGGAAAGCCAACGCGAGGCCGAAGGCGAGCATGATCGCGCCGTAGGCGCCCGCCATGCCGTACTCCGGCAAGCCGGTCGACGGCGTCGTCGAAGTATAGATCAGCGAGCTGAGCACCAAAATACGCGACGGCAGCCCGATGATTGCCGGCACCTCGAACACCGCGATAGCCGTCATGAAGAGATAGACCATCACGGCGGCTATCGCCGGAAGCGTAATCGGGATATTGATTTTCAGAAACGTCTTGAGTTTGCCGACCCCTGAAGTATAGGCGGCCTCTTCCAAAGACGGGTCCATGGAGCGGTAGGCCGCCGCCAACATGAAAAAAGCCCCGGGCACGAACGAAACGCCCTGGATCAAAGCCATGCCAGTGAGACTGTACAAATTAAAAGGAGGATTGCTGAGGGCCAATGACTCTTGCAGCCATTTATTGATCAAACCGATGCGCGGGCTGAGGAGCAATATCCAGGCGATCGTACGCAGAAATACGGGTATGAGAATTCCGATGGTCAGCAGAACGTAGATGGTCTTTTTTAGCGGTATGTCCGTCCTCATCAGGATCCAAACCAAAGGGACGGCGATGAGGAGCGTTACGGCAACACTGCCCACGGCGAAAAAAAGCGTGTTGAGCAGAACTTCATAAGTTCTCGGCGTCAGGTAAACCTCGGCAAAATTTTCCAGCGTGAAAGGGACACCTTCGCCGGGAAAGCCCGTGCGAAAGCTCATGAGGATCACCATCGCAACGGGCAACCCGACCAAAATCAATAGGAAGCCCGAAAGCCCGGTGGCGAAAAGCGTCATCCCCTGGGGCTTGAAACGGGCCAGGCCGTCCCACGTGCCCAAAGTGGGTTCGTAGCGTGGTTCTGCCCTCATCGGTTTACCTGTCTGTAGCGGTATTCGCATCCGGCTAATTGAAACCCAGAATTTTGCCGATCTGCCGCGATATTTTGTCAACCTTTTGAGCTTGCTCTTGTTTCATGAAGACGACCTGTTTCCCCTGGGCGAATTTATAAGCCCGAGTCCCCGGCACGTGGGCGGATGTATGGCCGGTATGCTTTTCCCATATCGCCTGAACCTCCGGTGATGCCATGAAGGCCACGAAGAGATGACCGACATTCGGATGCGGCGCGTTTTTCAGCACGCCGACATGATACTCAGGCGAGATTACCGGCTGAACTTCCTCCGCGAACACGAGCGGCGCTCCGGATTCCTTGGCTTCGTGCAGTTGGCTGTCCTGAAGAGTCGCCGATACGAGCACTTCTCCCAGTATCAAACGTTGAGCCATTTCTCCTGCCCGGGTTAGAATAGGCTGCTGGGCCGACAATTTTTTTACGAAATCTATCGTCTTCTCCTCGCCCCATGGACCGGCGGCTAACCGCCCCCAATGATGGGTTGAATTGATGACGCCGATTTTGCCTTTCCATTTGGGATCGAGAAGGTCTTCCCATTTTTTTGGGACATCTTTGGCGGGCAAAATCTTCTTGTTATAAGCCGGGAGAGCAAACTGATTAGCGACGGAAATCGTGCCATTGTCATACTCGATACGCTGCTTGGCCACTCCGAGGCTCCCATAGTCAAACGGCTTATGAAGCTTTCTGAGCCAGAGGGAGCCATGATGGGCATCGGTCACCACCATGATGTCCCATTCGGGCGGTTGTCCGGAGGCGGAGACACCGATGACTTTGGCGGTGTCCCGGGTCATATTGCCGGAAGGGTTATAATTCAGCTTGATGTTCAGCCCGTACTTTTTGTTCAAGCCCGCGAGTAGCGCCTGAGCGCCTTCGGGGCCCAGCGTGGAGGGACCATAGAATTCGATGACTCCCTCTTTCTTAGCGCCGGCGATAAGCTCGTCCAACGGCGCTCCGTTCACCAGCGCCGGCGATATCGCAGCCAACGTGAGCGCCAGAAAATTGATTGAAAGCCGTTGGATTAGATTCATAATTCCTCCTTTTTTGAGACTACGGTCTTATGGAGACAGTTCTCTAAGCCTAACGATAGCGGCCGGACTTTAGCACTTGGATCGCGTCCCCGTGACCGTTGTCGCCGACGAGAGGACATTAGAGCACTCGCTGTTTGATTGGAGATCCTTGAGCTACTGTGAGAGCGCATCGCCGCCTTTATAGACCGTTTGCCTGGCCAGGGCTCGCGCCGGGAACGCGTCTATCCTACATCCTCATCGCGGATTGTCAAACCATCTGCTCCTAAAGTAGCAGACCGCAAAACTCGCAGATTGACAGTCGAAATCACGATACATAGAATGCTCTCGTATCCTCAAACGGGGCAGGGGAACATATGACGCTGCTTTTGAACAACAGCGAAATCGCCCGGCTCATTACGATGCGCGAGTGCGTCGAAATCCTCGAAGAGGGCTATCGCGAGCTCGGCCTCGGGCGCGCCGCCCACCGCCGCCGGAGCAACATCATTGTCCCCACGGGAGACGGGAAGACCTACGTTTTCGCCAACTTCGAGGGAACCGTAGTGAAGAGCGGCTATCACGCGATCCGGCTTCGCTCCGATGTCAATGAATGGCTCGAAGAGAAGGGAGGCCGGACAAAAAAATGGGCATCGCGCCCGGGCCTCTACTGCGGGCTCGTGCTCCTCTATAACATCCACACGGGAGAGCTGGATGGGATCCTGAACGATGGTTACCTGCAGGTCATGCGCGTTGGCGCGACCAGCGCCGTGGCGGCAAAGTACCTGAGCCGCGAGGAGGCCTCGCTTCTCGGAATCATCGGCGCCGGCAACCAGGCACGGAGCCACGCCGAGGCAATCTGCGCGGTCCGGCGGATAGAGAGAATCAAGGTTCATAGCCTTAGAGCCGAAAGCCGTGAGAGCTTCGCGCGCGAGATGGAGGCGAAGCTCGGCATCGAAGTCCGGCCGGTGATAATGATGGCAGAAGCTTTTTCCGGCAGCGATATCGTCTGCGCTTGCACGGACTCTCCGCGCCCGTTCGTGAAAGCGGAGTGGATCGAGCCCGGAATGTTCTTGAGCAGCTCGCGCCCGTTCGGGGAGGTGGGGAGCGATACGTTTGTGACCTTTGACATTGCAGTCGTTCACGACCGCGGTTTCGGTCCGCAGTTCCGGCCGCAGGTGCCTGAATCCACGAACTCCCCCATGGCGCTGGGAGGCAAGGATGAGCGGGATCTACCCTCCGAAGCAACCCTCGCCGATCTCTGCGCGCAAAAAGCTGCGGGAAGGAGGAACCGAGCTGACAAGTGTTACTTTGCCAACAACGAGGGACATGGCGTGCAGTTTTCGGTGGCCGGCTCCTTCGTGCTCAAGCGCGCGCGGGAGCGTGGCCTGGGGCGCCAGTTTCCCACGGAGTGGTTTCTTCAGGACATCTCGACTTAGCCTCGCGAAGAGTCCGATGCCAGCAAGCCCTCTCATGTCTTTCTCGGTCCGCACAGACGAGCGATGAGATTCAACCTCCATGGCTCGGCGCGCACCGTGGCCGACGTGCTCAGGCGCGCCCGCGCGGCAGAGCGGGCCGGCTTCGAAGGCATTTTTCTGGCCGATAGCCAGATGAACTCCCTCGATCCATTTCAGCTCCTGGCGCTCGCGGCCGCGCAGACGAATCGCCTCCGGCTGGGAACCGCGGTCACCAATATCGTCTACCGCGATCCCACCATTCTCGCGAACTCGGCGGCGACGCTCAACGAAACCTCCGACGGCCGTGCCGTTCTGGGAATTGGGACCGGCGACGGCCCGGTTTACAGCCTGGGACGCAGCGCAACCCGCCTCTCCGAATTCGCAGAGGGCCTACGCCTTATCCGCGACCTCCTGCACGCCGAAGGCATAACCGTAGCCAAGAGTAAGGAACGACGAGCCGAAGGGAGGGTCAGGCTGCGCGTCGGCAAACTCCCGGTTCCGCTCTATGTGTCCGCCGAGGGACCCCGCATCCTGAGGCTCGCGGGCCGCTTCGCCGATGGCGTCATTCTCGGCACCGGCTTTGACCTGGAAGTTCTCAAATGGGCGCGCGAGAGGATTGCCGAGGGGGCCGACGAGGCCGGACGAAGAGTGTCCGAGATCGACATCATGCCCGCGGGCATGATCTGCGCGGATGAGGACGGCTCGACTGCGAGAAAGCGGGTGCGCTCGCGCCTGGCGAACCGCGCCCATCACAATTTTCGCTTCACACTCGAAACGGTTCCGCCCGCTGAGCTCGAAGGGGTTAAGCGATTCATGGCCGCCTTCGACATGGAACAACCCATCGAACAGCGCGTAGGTCCCGATCTTGTAACCGATTACCTGGTAGAGCGCTTCGCGATCGCGGGGACCGCCGCGGAGTGCGTGGCGCGTCTCAAAGCCCTCGAGGAGTTCGGGGTGCGGCGCATCATGGTGACGCCTCCCGAAGCGATCTATGATGCGGTCATTGAAGCATGGGCCAGTAAAGTGATTCCCTCGTTCTTAGCATGAACGCGTGCTGAGCGAGTTCCGAGAAAATCAACGTCGAAGCGGGCCGGAGTTTCTCCGGATTCGGTTTTGTGCTCGCAATCAAAAATCTCCGCAATCGGTTAATCGCCGGCGAAAAAATCGCCCTCAACGCGGTGGCGTTCACGCCGAAACCGCGCTCCGTATCCGTCGAGATCTCGCACGCCGGCCTGGAGCAGATGCGGATGTCGGACCGTTTGGTCAGAGGGGATCGTTTTGTGATTCATCCGAAGGTTCCGCGAATTCTTGAGCTGTTCATGAACGTGCCGGATATTCACATCTGGCTCATCAATCCCCCGCCTGCGGGTTTTCTCCGCATGGAGGGGCCGCTTGCCGAACCCGGCGATCCCGCGATCCGCGTCGATCTTATGAGCGGAGGCGAGAGCGGGCCGGCAAAACCCGCAACACAGTAGGCGCGCTTTCCGCTTCGCGCAGTGGTCTGGTCACCGTCATAAATAACTTTACACACCCTCACCCTGACCCTCTCCAGCAACGGGAGAGGGAACCGAAGAAATCTCCCCTCCCTTGATGGGCGGGAATTGAGGAGAGGCCCAGAACACACCCCACAACAGGAGTCCATTCGTAACCCCCGCCACCCGTCTGCGGCATTATCGCCGCGGGTCTCTGGCCATCCTCGCGATTACGCTTGACATCCTGCCACATGATTCAATAGTCTTCTCCCCTCATAATGGCGGCCCGCTGAAAAGGAGAAAGCTAATGGCGGAAACACAGAAAGAACATTTGATCGGGGTAATCCATGCCACCAACAGGCCGGAACCAAGAGAGACGCAACTCGATGACAAGATGCCTGCCGCCATTCGCTACGTGAGCCGCACACTGGATTTTAAGCGCGGCGACGAGGAAGAGTTCGGCGCCTCGATGCCGAGGTACGAAGCCAAAGCGGCGGAACTCGCCGCGATGAAGCCTGACTTGATTCTTCCCGCCGGGGCACCGCCCTTCATGTTGCTCGGCTTCAAAGGTGAGTTCGAAATCATTCGAAGTTGGGAAAAGAAATACCATGTCCCCATGTTCACCTCGGGCCAGAACCACGTACGCGCGCTGAAGACGCTTGGCGTCAAGAGCTTCGTCGGCATCAGCTATTTTCCGGCAAGGCTGAACGCCGTCTTTCAACGCTACTTCACGGAGGCAGGTTTTCATGTGCTGGCGATGGAGGGCATTCCGGTGCAGTTTGCCGATGTGCCGAACTTCCCACCGCAGCAGATCGCGGACTTCGTCAAAAATGAATTTGCCAAGCACCGGCAAGCGGAAGGCGTTTACATGCTGGGTTCGGCCTGGAAGACTCTCGATATCATCGGCGAGCTGGAGCAGACCTTGAATGTGCCGGTAGTTCATCCCGGTCCGGCGCGCTGCTGGGAGATCCATTTGCGTCTCGGCTTACGCCAACCGATTCCCGGCTATGGCCGGCTGCTGGCTGAGATGCCGGATGCGTAGCCCAGGCAATCTCACCGAAGAAAAACCGTAAATCTCGTTTCTTTATTCGTTTGCAGTAGCTGAACCAGTTTTAACCGTTGAGAACGCAAGATAGATAAGAACCCCTGGGTCCTATCTTCACTTCTTGCGATGGGAACTCTCCAACCCTGATGATCGTTCCGCTGAGAGAAGGCCGCAAGATGGGAGCGTTTTTATGAAAACAATAAAAACTATCCTTATAAGTTTGCTGATAATTTCCGTCTTTTGGCCGGGCGCGTTGCGTGCGCAGGCCAAGCTCAAGGTCGCTTACCCGACGCTGGTCGGTTCGATGGCGGTTCTCTGGGTCACGAAGGAATCGCGGCTGTTTGAAAAGCATGGATTGGATGTTGAATTAATCTTTATCAGCGGCAGTTCGAAAGTGGTCCAAGCGATTCTCGCCAAAGAAATCCCGATTGCGGAAATCGCCATTCCGGCGGTGATTCAAGCTAATCTTGCCGGCGCCGATCTCCTCATGGTCGCCGGTCCGAATCATAAGCCAGGTCAGAAAGTGATGGTTAAGCCGGAGATCAAGAGACCGGAAGACCTGAAGGGCAAAAAAATCGGTGTGACGCGCTTCGGCACGTCGGACGATTTCTTGCTCCGTTTTGTGCTCGGACAATGGGGTATTCACCCAGACCGCGAGGTCGCTTTGATCCAGATGGGAGGATCGCAGGAGACGCTCGCGGGGATGATCGCCAAGAGCGTTGATGGTGGTTTGCTCTCTTCACCGCTCCATCTACGGGCCAGCAAACTGGGGTTTTCGCAGCTGGCCGATTTGAGCACGATCGGCGTCGATTATCAGGGGGCCGGCGTAGTCACGACTAAAACCTATCTTCGGGAGAATCGCGATGTCGCTCGAAGATATCTCCGAGCCTACGTCGAAGGATTGCACCGGCTAAAAACCGACAAGAGCTTCTCGATGAAAGTTATCGGCAAATATTCACGCATTAGCGAACCGGATTGGTTGGAAGAAACCTATCAGCACTACGC
>JACQUW010000003.1 GCA_016210115.1 Deltaproteobacteria bacterium
GCGTCTTGGCGCGAACGCCCCCAAGGTAGCGGTACAGCGTCATATTTTGAGAGCGAGCCTGGGCTTTGGCCACGGCTAAAGACACACCCAGAATCGCGTTGGCCCCGAGGCGGCTTTTGTCCTCCGTGCCGTCCAGCTCAAGCATCAGGAGATCGATAGCTTGCTGATCTTTCGCCTCTTTACCACGCAACCGCGGCGCAATCCTGCGTTCCACGTTCTCTACAGCTCGTCTCACTCCTTTACCGAAAAAGCGCCGGTCGCCGTCACGCAGCTCGAGCGCCTCATGTTCACCCGTCGAAGCGCCGGAAGGAATTGTGGCTCTTCCCAACGCGCCATCCTTGAGGACCACGTCCACCTCGACTGTGGGTTGCCCTCTGGAATCCAGAACTTCCCTCGCGTGAATTCTTTGAATCTTCATCGTGTACCTCCACTGACCACCTCTATCCTGCTGAAAAAGCAAACTCCGCTTTCGATACTATGGATCGAAAGACCGCGCAATAGCCGGATCTTGTCGACCAACAGCGTAAGACACTCTGTAGTCTCCGGGACGAGCCTTGGTGAAGTTTGGCCATTGCTCTCAACCGAAAGGGTTGCCTCAGGCGGCGATAATTTCGGATCGGCGATTGATAGTGAGCGGACGCCGAAAAACTGTGGTATATTCCTTTCGATCCACCCAACTATGGCGCTTTCCGAAAGATCTCATCGCTGGCTGATCATCCTGCTCTCTCTGGTCATGTGTTCTCTCGCTCTATTTACCGTCTTCGGCGAGCGCGGAGTCCTGCACTTATGGCGCCTGTGGGACGAAAAAAAGACGCTGGACGAGAAAATCTTCCTGCTGCAGAAAGAGAACGAGACGCTCCGCGAGCGTGCCTACCGAATGCGGCATGACGATCAATACTTAGAAAGAGTGGCCCGTGAAGAACTGGGTCTGGTGCGGCCCGGAGAGATCGTCTACCGGTTCGCTGATTCGGAGCCCCGGACGAGCAGCGGCAAAAATCTCAGCGATTTTCGGTCTTCACCGCCCCGGTCATCGGAACAAAAATCACATCCGTAATTTTTTCCACCGAAGGCTTTCCGCTTATCTTCGTCGCCCGGATCAAGATTTGGTTCTGGCGCTCGGGTCCGAGAGGCATGATCAGGCGTCCACCTTCGCGAAGCTGTTGCCAAAGGCGATCGGGAATCTTCTCTGCGGAGGCGGTCACCAGTATCACATCGAATGGCGCTTTTTCTTCCCAGCCAAAGAATCCATCTCCCGTTTTAACCCATACGTTGTCGTACCCCAGGCGCGAAAAGATGGCCCTAGCCCTATCAGCGAGCGAAGAGATGATCTCGATCGTGTAAACGTCTGCGGCCAGACAGCTTAGAACCGCGGCCTGGTAGCCTGAGCCCGTGCCGACTTCCAGGACTCTTTCTTTCCCCTTGAGCCCCGCCAGTTGGCTCATTAACGCCACGACATACGGTTGCGAGATCGTTTGATCCTCGCCGATGGCAAGGGCGCGGTCCTCGTAGGCTGCTGGACGTTGTTTTTCAGGAACGAAGAGGTGGCGCGGGACCGCGCCCATCGCTTTCAGCACCCGCTGATCTTTGATGCCCCGGGGCCGGAGATCCCTCTCGATCATCTCGCGCCGGGCGCGGGCGAAATCGTCTTCGTTCTGAGCATCGAGGAGCGACGGGACGAGCGCGAGAGAGGCAACAAGACAAAGGAGAGGAAGATAAGGGAAAAAGTGCCTCCTAAGGATTAGGCTTAAAGACAAAATGGTAATACTCATCCATGTCCATCAATGACTCAACTTCCGAAACGTCCTTGAGTCTTACTTCGATCAGCCATCCCTCGTTGTACGGGTCTTCGTTGATCATTGCAGGATGGTTGTCCAGCTCCTCGTTGACGGCGAGAACCGTGCCTGAAACCGGGGCAATCAACTCTGAGACCGTAGAAACAGATTCCACTTCAGCAAAGGGTTCTCCCTTTTCCAATTTGTCTCCGATTTCCGGGAGATCCACCGAGATAATCTGTCCCAGCGCGCTCTGGGCATAGTTGGTCAGCCCCAGAAATAGATGTTCGTCCTCGATTCCAACCCAGACATGGTTCTGGCTCACTTTCAAAGCTCTTTCCATAGCAACGATCACTATAGAGATTGCCTGTTTGCTGTCAAGACTTCCGTCCATGAAGTATTGGAGCCGGGGAAAAGCGAAACCGTTATGGCCATACGAAATAGCACGTCTTGAATTATCCTTCAGGCTTCAGTATGGAAGGTTATCGTCTTCATGAAACAGATATTTCTCGTTCAGCTCCTCGTGGTTTTCGTAACCTCCGCCTATGCTGCGGCACAGGAGCCGCGGAGGATTCGGGTCGCCGTCACCTCGCCGGGAATGACCAATCTCAGCCTGTACGTGGCGGAGCGCAGAGGGTTTTTCAGGAGGTTGGCGTGCAACCCAAAGTCGCGGCGGAGATCATAAGCTCCTTGAAAGAGGCAGGAGTCGATTTTGTCGCCTCTTTGACCGAAGCGAATCTTCACGAATTGATCATTGGGCTCGGCGAGGAAAGAGGGATCGAGCACGTCCCTGTCACCCGCGAAGAAGAAGGAATCGGGATTTGCGCAGGGGCCTTCTTGGGCGGGAAGCGGCCGGCCATGGTGATGATGAATGCCGGGTTTTTGCTTGCCTCCAATGCTCTGGCAACCGTATGCATCCACCCGGGCATCCCGGTTTTGCTGCTCATCGGCCACAGCGGCGGGGCCGGAGAGGAAAATCCCGGACACGCTACAGTGGGAATGCTTACCGAGCCGGTTCTCCAGGCGCTCAACATCATGTATGAAAAGATAGGCCGGGTGGAAGAGCTGCGCCGCGCTATCCTGGATGCGCAGACACTGGCGCGCTCCTCACGCCGACCCGTCGCCCTTTTGCTCAACAAAGAGGCTCTAAGGTGAACTCATGAAGCGATTTGACTGTTTAAAGGCGATTGCTCCTCATTTTAACGATGAGCTGGTCGTGACCAACATCGGCGGGGTCAGGCATGAGTGGTATGCGCTTCGCCCGCATCCTGGAAACTACCACCTTCAGAATCTTGGCCTTGCCTCGTCCGTCGGTCTCGGTTTGGCCCTGGCCCTCCCGCACCGGAAAGTCGTTGTTTTCGACGGCGACGGATCGATTCTTTTGAATTTAGGGAGCCTGGCAACGATCGCGAACCGAAGACCAAAGAATCTAGTCCACATCGTATTTGATAACAGCTGCTATGAATCATCCCGGGGGGCGCCTACGGCGACGGCCGGGGTTACCGATCTGGCGGCAATCGCAAGAGGCGCAGGAGTACCCAATGCGATGACGGTAACCACGATTGAAGATTTTGAGGAGACCGTTCTTAACGCGCTCAGCGGGAATGATCTCTGGTGCATCGTCGCCAAAATCGAGCCAGGCGCTGGAGATGTTCCGCCCGCGTCCCTGGACGCGCAGGAGAACAAGTACATTTTTGTCCGTTATATTGAGAAAAGCGAAAAACTGGGCATCCTCCTCTCTCCTCCGTCAAGGGCATATGATAGAGAAAGCTCAGCGAGTCGATAGGGAGTCGTTGGAAAAACTAACAGGGATCGCCGATAACATTGGAAAAACTTTCTGAGGGATAAAACGTGGCTGCCAAAGAATCAGCGGAATTGATTGTGAAAGGCTTAAAAAAGGCGGGGATTGGTTTCGTTGCCAGCCTTCCGGATTTGAAAATCGTCGAGCTTATCAGGACACTGGATCGGGATCCGGACATCAAGCATGTTCCTCTATGCCGGGAGGAGGAAGGCGTTGGCATCTGCTCCGGGGCCTATCTTACGGGCATGAAGACGGCCCTGCTGATGCAGAACGGTGGATTTCTCAACAGTTGTAACGGCCTCACAACAACCTGCCTGCAATTTGAGATCCCGGTGCTGCTGCTCATTTATTATGCTGGTGATCTGGGAGACCGCGGCTTTACGACCCTGGGTTCCGTGACAGAGCCCGTTCTCCAGGGCCTGGGCATACGACATTACATTTTGCGCAAAACCGATGAGGTTGAAACGATCCTGCGCGGCGCGCAGATCCTGGCGGAAGATTCGAAGAAGCCGGTGGCGGTGTTGCTTACGAAGAGCGTTTTGGGGGTGGAGTGATGCAGCGTTACGATTTTCTTAAAACGATTGCCGGCGATGTTGGAGATGCACTGGTGGTCTCCGCCGGATGGGCGGCTCGGGAGTGGCAAGCGTTAAGGCCCAATGATGGGAACTTCAGGACCCGGACTCTGGGCCTCGCCTCTTCGATCGCTTTGGGCGTCGCCCTCGGCCTTCCCCACCGCAAAATTGTCGTGATTGACGGCGATGGCGCCTTTCTAATGAACCTCTGTGGCCTGCCAACGATTGCCTGGCAGAATCCTTCCAATCTGATCCACCTCCTCTTTGACAATCAATGCTACGAAGCTTCGGGCGCGACGAACACGGCAACTGTGGCGGGAACGGACGCGATTGCGCTGGCGAAAGGGGCGGGCTACAAGAACGCCTGTTGGGCTGCAACTCCGGAACAGTTTCGTGAGGAGTTTCTCGCGGCCTGGAAAAAAAACGAGCTCAGCCTTATAGCCGCTAAGGTGGAACAAGGACAGCCGGCATCGCTTACACCTATCGGGGTGGATGAGGTGGAAAACAAGTACCGCTTCATTCGTCATATAGAAGAGACGGAGAAAAAGGTGATTCTCGGACCATCGGACCACCGCAAAAAATAGTCTTGATTTCTACTGACAGAAGGAAAATTTTGAGACGTGACCCCAAGGCGGAAAAAAAGAGGAGAGCCATCCGACCTATAGCTCCCCTCATTTTTTTATGATTTTGAGTTAAAGTAGGAAACTACCAGCGGTTACGACCCCCACCCTTGCGATTTCCCGCACCCCCCATCCTGCCACCGTTTCCGCCGGTACGTCTCTCCTGCGGACGGGCCTCATTAACGACCAATGTGCGCCCTTCCAATTGCGTCCCGTTCAATGCGTCGATGGCCTTTTGCGCCTCTTCGGACGACGCCATCTCGACAAACCCAAAACCCCGGGACTGACCGGTGAACTTATCCGAGATGACCCGGGCCGACTGGACGGAACCGTGCTGGGAGAAAATCTCTTCCAGCTGGCCTTCTGTGACCGAATAGGGCAATCCACCGACATATAACTTATTACTCATTCTTCTCCTCCATCATAGAAAAAAGTTGAAGGTCTCCGCCTTTTGGACACGGATCACTGATAGGAGAAGAACATGAGCGCTGAAAAGGTAGGAACGCCGCTCCGGTCGGATGCTCTATCCGATAATCGCGTACTCAAGGTGAGACACACTCAGGCCTTTTTGCTCTTTGTTGTCTCTCTTCCAGAAGGCCTCATACTGGACCAGAGAACTCTAAATTAATCAGTTCTTGTGACCTTGTCAACACAAACCTGGAATGCCATGATAAGAACTCCTTGTTTTTTCCGATGGATCGCAAATCCGAAACTCCAGCCGAAGCTGTGATCGCCCGACCCAGAAAGTTGAGCCAAAACCCAAGCCGAGTCGCGGGATCCGCAGGGATTGTCGCTTTGGCCGTGATGGTAAGCCGGATCTTCGGCCTCGTGCGAGAACAGGTCTTTGCCGCCTTTTTCGGCGCCAGCCTGGGCTATGATGCTTTCCTTATGGCATTTCGGATTCCTAATCTCTTGCGCGATCTTTTTGCTGAAGGAGCATTAAGCGCGGCTTTCGTTACCACCTTCAGCCAGCAAATGGCAAAAAAGGGTGAGGCAGCCGCCTGGCGGCTGGCCAGTCTGGTACTGAATGTCCTGACTCTGCTTCTCTTGCCATTAACTGTAATGGGCATCATTTTTTCCCGGCAGCTCGTCGACTGGATCGCGCCGGGATTTCGCTTCATCCCCGGAAAGTCCGAGCTGGCAGCAGAGATGACATCCATTATGTGCCCATTTATTTTGCTGGTGGCTCTCGCGACTGTGGCCATGGGTATTCTCAATACGAAGGAGCGCTTTGGCGTCCCCGCCTCGGCGTCAACATTTTTCAACGTCGGCTCCATCGTAGGAGGACTGGCTTTTGCGTATGCCATCGATCCGCAATTCGGAGACAGAGCGATCATTGGAATGGCGATCGGAACCCTGATCGGCGGGATGCTTCAATTCCTGGTGCAGCTCCCTTCGGTTGGTCGGGTTGGATTCCGTTATCGGCCAGTGGCGGATTTCACGGATCCGGGACTTATCCAGATAATGCGCTTGATGGCTCCGGCGGTTATTGGGACAGCTGCGGTTCAAATTAATGTGCTGGTCAACAGCGTCTTCGCCTCTTATTTGGGAAACGGCCCGGTCTCCTGGCTTGGGTACGCTTTCCGGTTTATGCAGTTTCCTATAGGCGTATTCGGGGTGGCCATCGGAACCGCAACGCTGCCAGTCCTGTCCAGGGCTGCTGCGCGACGGGATGATGCCGGGTTCCGCGAGACGCTCGCATCCTCGCTCGGGATGGTGTTTTTGTTCTGCGTCCCATCTGCGTTTGGCCTCGCTGTTCTGGGAGAGCCGATTGTCAGCCTTATTTATGAGCGGGGCCAGTTCACTGCGATCGACACGCATCAAACTGCCGCCGCCCTGTCCTTCTATGCTATCGGCCTGACAGGATATGCCGCGATCAAAATCCTGGCGCCGGCGTTTTACGCGTTGGACGACGGTCGCACGCCTATGATCGTAAGCGTGCTGTCGATTATCACGAACACTCTGCTCAATTATCTGTTGGTCGAGCCGTTCGGGCATCGGGGGCTGGCGATGGCGACGTCTGGCGTGGCGCTCATTAATTTCCTCGCGCTTCTTGCGTTAATGAGAAGAAAGATTGGCCGTATTGGAGGCCGGCGGGTTCTGCAGTCGCTCTGCAAAGTTCTGCTCGCTTCAACGGCAATGGCGGCCGTGTGTTGGATCGTTTTTGCAACCATCGCGCCCCTGGGCAAGCCAGGCCTCGGAGGGCAGTTGTTAAGCGCGCTTGCCCCGATTACTGCCGGTGCAGCGACCTTTTTTCTTATCGCGCGCCTTTTGGCCGTCCCCGAGTTGGCAAGCGCGCAACACGCCTTGTTTCTGCGACTCTTCCGGCGGGGTTGACGCCGATGTACGAGGTTGGTTTCGAAGAGCGATTTCGCCGAGGTTACGTTTGGACGGCGCTCGGAGCCTGCTGGAGTTTCCCTCAAATTAAGAGCGAAACGTCTGTTAACGTGACGCTTGTAACGGAGGAAAATTGGCGGTAAAGTTTCGGCGTTTCTGGAGCAGGCGAGATGGAGAGCTTCCAGATTCCTTTAGAGTCGCAAAGGCGGCTGATTAACCTTGCCCGCCGGGCTCTCGAGAGCTTTGTTTCGGGCTTGGAACATCTGGTTGAATGCGTCGATGATCCCTATCTCTTGTTATCCGACCATGGCGCCTTTGTTAGCCTGCACAAGAATGACCAATTGCGGGGATGTATTGGAACCTGTTTTCCCACGCGGCCGTTATATCAAACGGTCATCGAGATGACCAAGGCGGCCGCTTCGCGCGATCACCGCGTTCCCCCTGTGCGCCAGAGTGAGTTGATTCACGTTCTCATCGGTGTTTCCGTTTTATCTCCGCTCCAGCTTGTCCGCGACCCGTCGCTCCTGGAACCCGGGAAGCATGGACTGTACGTTGTGAGCGGCAATAAACGAGCAGCGCTATTGCCACAAGTCGCGACCCAATACCATTGGGACATGAAGACGTTCCTCTCCCAGGTTTGCCTCAAGGCCGATCTGTGTGAGAACGCTTGGGAGTCGCCGGAAACTCAGATATCCAGTTTCACCGCTCTTATCATTGAGGAGGAAAGATGAAGCGCCGCGGCTTTGTCGCACTGGTGGGGGGCTTTTTCCTGCTTGCATTAAGACAGGCGGCCCATGCGATCTGCAATCCGTCCTTGGTTCGCTGGTTTGCCCACGGGCCCGAGTTTGTTCAGGCCCGCGGCAAAAGGTCTCCTCAATTGGGGTCGTATTTCATCCAGTGGTTTGGCCATTCGAGTTTCCTGATTCAATCCGGAAGTCAGACTATGGTCGTCACCGATCCGAACCTCAACGTGACGCCGGGCATTCAGGCTGATGCTATAACCGTAAGCAACGACCACTTCACCCACAACAACGTGGGGGCGGTTTCAGGTAGCCCCTTGATTCTCCGCGGCATCACGTCGCGGCAAACCTGGAATCCGATACGTACAACCGTAAAAGACATTATAATCGTGAATATTCCCAGCCAGAGAGGTCCAGTCTACGGCCTTGTCGCGAACTCAATTTTTATCTATGAAATGGGGAGCCTCTGCTTGTGTCACCTCGGCAACATGGGCCACCTATTCACTCCAGAGCAAGAAAAGATCTTACAGAAAGTGGATGTGATGATGACGCCGATCGACGCCATGACCAACCTTGGTTTCGACGATCTTGTCAAAGTGATCGAGCAGGTGCGCCCGCCGGTTGTTATCCCCATGCATTACGATGTTCCTCAGCAGGCCGACTTGTTCGCGACCCATATCGGCGACCGCTACCCGATTCGTCGCATCCGGGAGTCGAGGCTGGTACTGAACCGCGCCATGCTGCCGAAGTCCACTGAGATATTCATTCTGACGCATCCGCGTCCGCTGTTTTCGTCAGAGTGAAGCGGGATTTTCATCCAGTTCTTGGGAAATATCCCGGTAACGCGGCTCTTGGGCCCCGGCCCACGGCAACGCCAGGTTTTACATCAAGCGGTAATGATGCTATAAGTTATTCTTTATCTAAGAGTGTGCGCTTTGTGAATAAGAGAGATGTCACTTTCTTTCGCCGGCTTTTAAAAGAGCGCCTACAGGAACTCCTTTCCGAAGCCGGAAAAACGGTCGAGGACATGGATGAAAAGCAAAATTTTCCTGATCCGACCGACCGGGCCGCTTTGGAATCCGATCGCAACTTCATCTTGCGCATCAGGGACCGGGAGCGAAAGCTTATCTTAAAAATCCAGGAGGCCTTGAGGCGCTTGGATGAAGGACAGTATGGGATCTGCGAGGTCTGCGGGCAGAAGATCAGCATAGCCCGGTTGAAGGCTCGTCCGGTCACCACGCTGTGCATCGAATGCAAATCGGACCAGGAAGACGAGGAGAGGAGAAGCAAGCGGTTGCTCTAGCTTATCCCCGTTCATGAAGATCAATAAGGCCGTCATACCTGTGGCGGGTCTCGGCACCCGCTTCCTGCCGGCGACTAAAACAGTCCCCAAGGAATTGCTTCCTATCGTGGATATCCCTAGCATCCAATACGTAGTCCAGGAGGCGGTGGACTCGGGAATCAAAGAGGTCATCTTCGTCACCGGACGAGGAAAAGACAGCATCGAAGATCATTTTGACGTGGCGCCGGAGTTGGATCTTGTCCTCGAGGAGCGAGGGCAAACAGAGATGGCAAATACTCTAAAGCGGATTGCGGAGATGATTGAGATCGTGTCGGTACGGCAAAAGCGCCCTCTTGGATTGGGACACGCGGTTTTCTGCGCCCGGGATCTGGTTGGGAATGAGCCGTTCGCCGTTCTTCTCGCCGATGACTTGATCGAAGCTGAGGTCCCCTGCGTCCGCCAGCTACTGGAGATCTTCGAAGAAAAAAATGAGTCCGTAATCGCGCTCATGAAAGTGCCTGAGAACGAGATCCACCGGTATGGAGTCATAAAGGGAAACGGGATTTCATCCCGACTCTACGACGTTCAGGATCTCGTCGAGAAACCTGCTGCCAAGGAAGCCCCCTCACGCCTGGCCATCATTGGTCGCTACGTTCTCCGGCCTGAGATTTTCTCATTGCTGGAAAAAACGTCTCCGGGGACAGGCGGAGAGATTCAGCTCACGGACGGGCTGTTGCACCTTCTGGAAAAGAGGAAACTTTACGGTTACGAATTTGTGGGAGAACGATACGACATCGGAGATAAATACGGGTTCGTTAGGGCCACGGTTGCTTACGCCCTAAAAAGACCGGATCTTCGGGAACCGGTGATCGCCTATCTTCGATCTGCGTTAAACAACGAATGACTGGGGCCGTAGCTCAGCTGGGAGAGCGCTAGAATCGCACTCTAGAGGTCGTGGGTTCGATCCCCATCGGCTCCACCAAAACCCCGGTTCCCGCATAGAGCCGGTTGGTTCAAAATTTCGGAGAAAACACGCCGGCGCGGCTGAAGCCGCGCACGTTTTTGCGCCGCCTTTCTCTTCGCCAGGCTTTCATGTCCGCAACTTCCGTTTTGATATTCTTTGATCTCTTTCTGGTTTCGGCTTTTGTGCTGGATTTTTCAAATTCCCTGTGCTAGGCATCCCACTCCAGAAGTCGGAGGTTGGACTTTACCCGGCTTACTCGAGAATCTGAATTCGAGCGCGCAAAGTCTCAGGGGGAGGCTATGAGGAATTGGCTCTGGTTGGGTTCCGTCAGCCTGCTTTGTCTGCAGTGGATGTTGTTGCATTTTTCCGGTGTCCACCTTCCCCCTGAGTGGCAGGCTGTGGCCACCGGCCTTGCCATTTTCGGAGCCGCTTTCATTCTATCCTGGTCCGCTGAACTGGCTCAGCTGGAAGTCTCCCAGGCCCTGGCCCTGGCTATGCTGGCGTTGATCGCCGTGCTCCCGGAATACGCCGTGGACATGTACTTCGCGTGGATGGCCGGCAAGAATCCAGAATATACGGCCTACGCGACGGCAAACATGACCGGGGCCAACCGTCTTTTGATCGGCGTTGGTTGGGCCGCGGTGGTCTTTACCTACTGGTTCAAGACAGGAAGGAGGTATTTCAATCTCGAGCCCTCCCATAAAATCGAAATCCTTTATCTGAGTCTGGCCACCCTCTATTCCTTCACGATTCCTGTCAAGGGACGACTTGACCTTCTCGACGCCGTAATCTTGATTACCATATTCGTGTTCTATATTCGGGCAGCATCGCGCGCGGCACACGTGGAGCCCGAGCTTGAGGGACCCTCCGAGCTGATCGCTACGTTGCGAAAGCCACTTAGACGTTTGGCAACGCTGCTGCTGTTCTTGTTCTCCGGTTATACAATATTCTTATCGGCCGAGCCTTTTGCCGAAGGGCTCTTGGCCACAGGCCGCCACTTCGGTATTGAAGAATTCATTCTGGTGCAATGGCTGGCGCCGCTTGCCTCCGAATCTCCAGAATTCATCGTGGCCATTCTGTTTGCCCTGAAGGCTAACCCGGGCGCCAGTATTGGCACGCTGATCTCTTCCAAGGTCAATCAGTGGACCCTGTTGATTGGCATGCTTCCGGTGGTCTACGCAATTTCGGCGGGAGAGATCGTTCCAATGCAAATGGACCACCGCCAGACGGAAGAGGTCCTTCTGACGGCTGCCCAATCCTTGTTCGCTGTCGCTGTGTTGGCGAATCTTTCTTTTACCTTGATGGAGGCCTTGCTGATTTTCGTGCTCTTTTCCACCCAGCTTCTCACTCCTGATCCGAGATTCCGATACATATATTCTTTCGTATACATCCTCTTCACTGTGGGCATCTTGGTGTTTCGCAGGGACACTCGCGAGTCTTTTTTTCGCCTTTTTGTATCACACTCTAAATCGGAGAGCTGAGCGCTCCGCGCTACGTTTTTCTCCCAATATCGGCCAGGAACCAGACAAGGCGGGGCCTTCTTTGCCGGATTATTTCTTTGTTTCTGAGGCGCCTCTCCAGGCCCTCGATTCTTGCCTGCATATTTTGTTTGAGATTCCTGAGCTCCATCTCCCTCGCGGCCCAAACAACATCTCTCTCGCGGATCGCGCCGCTCAGCTCTTTCAGCTCTGCCGACAGTTCTTTTTGCATCTGCAGGAGTTCTTCTTCTCTCGAGACAAGCAACGCGCATCTTTGTTCCAGGGCTCTTTCTAACTCTTCGAGGTTCAAGGCAGAGCCCTCCTCCAGGACAATCGTGCTCTCAAAATCTGCGCCCGCGGAGGTCTTCTCCTGAAGCGTGCTTCGTATTTTCCCGATCTCACTGGAGAGTTCGAGCTCCATGGCTGAAACGCGTTCCGACTGGCTCTCCAGCCGGGAGAGGGCGTTCACGAGTTGCTCTTGCAGCGGCTTAAATGCCAGTTCCATCTCCGTCACTCTGCGGGTCAGGGTCGGCGCTTTTCTCGCTCTCTTCGCGGGCTCGGTCATGGGATGCTCCTCCTTGTTGCAAAGCTCGCAAACCGGGGCATAGTAGGACAACCGTGTTATCAAAATCAAGCTGGCGGAATGTTTATGAAACCGAAGCGTCTTCCAGCAGTTGCTTGACTTCCTGAAGAAACCTGGCGGCAATGACTCCATTGGCAACGCGGTGATCGATGGACAATGTCATGGTCATCATGGAGCGGATTGCAATTCCCTCGCCGTGAGGAACGACGCGACCCGCCACCTGCCCGACCGCCAGGATGGCGCTTTGGGGGGGATTGATGATCGCGACAAAGCGGTCAACACCAAACATGCCAAGATTGGAAACAGAGAAGGTCCCCCCTTCATAGTCGAGAGGCAAAAGTTTTTTCTTCTGCGCTTTCTCCATAAGTTCCCGGCTTCGGATGGCCACCTGCTGCAGGGCTAAACGGTCGGCGTTGCGAATAACCGGAACCACCAGCCCATCTTCTAGCGCTACGGCGACGCCGATATTGATATCGGAGAAGACCTGGATCCCCTGGTCCGTATAACTGGAATTCAGAGAGGGGAAATCCCCGAGCGTCCTGGCACAGGCCCAGAGAACAAAGTCATTGATGGTCGGAATACGCTCCTCTCCTTTTTTCTTCCAGTCCTGCCTTTTCCTTCCCGGCGCGGTCATGTCCACATCCATGCTCAGATAGAAGTGGGGAGCATTCTGTTTGCTCGCGGCCATACGTTGCGCCACAATCCGGCGCATCGCGGTCAGAGGCAGGATCTCTTTCACCCGCGGCGGCCCGCCCGACGCTGTGTTCTGCGTTGCGGCGGCCTGGAGCACATCCTCGGCCAGGATGCTCCCTTCCGGGCCGCTTCCTTTCAAAGCCGTCAAATCAATCCCCTTCTCTTTGGCAATCCTCTTTGCAGCGGGCGAAGCAGGAATACGCCCGGGTTGTAATGGTGCCGCGGCCGAGCGGGACGGGCTTACTGCCTTTTCAGAAACCTGGTCCCGGAGTGTCTGCGAGGCAGCCGCTCCAGGTGGGGAGGGTGAATGCGGCTCTGCCCGTCGTGATAAAGGTTCTCCAGCCTCGAGGATTACTGCGATAGTTTGGCCGACAGGGATCGCATCCCCGGGGGAAGCGGTCACACCGGCGAGAGTTCCCGATGCAGGAGCTTCGATCTCGACCGTTGCTTTGTCGGTCTCCACTTCCATGAGCGGCTCGCCCTTGCGGACCGATTCACCCTCGGCCTTGAGCCAGCTGATCAAAATTCCTTTTTCCTGCGCTACACCCAGCGCAGGCATGATGACATCGGTTGCCAAGTCAACTCCTTGAACGTTGTGAACGTTGGACCTTAACCCTTCACCCTCTCCAGCGCTCCGGTATTGTTCAGATTGGATTGCGCCTCACGGGTGGTCGGCAATGGCCCGGCGACCGTGAAATATTGTGTTCCCGCTACCAAAAGCTTTTCGGCCGGGAAGCGCGTAATCACCTCGCAGCCGGTTTTCGTTACGACCACTTCCTCTTCGAGACGGGCTGCCGACCAGCCGTCAGAGGCAGGCCAGTAGGTTTCCAGCGCGAATACCATTCCTTCTTCGATAACCTCTGGATGATTCAGGGAAACCAGACGACTGAAGATCGGTTTTTCCCATATCGAAAGCCCGACGCCATGACCGTACTGCAGCGCAAAAGCCGCCTCTTCACTGGCAAAGCCAAACTCTTCGGCCTTGGGCCAGAGCTTGACCACATCGGCGGTGGTGATCCCAGGCTTTACGATGCTGATCGCCGCATCCATGTAATCCCGGCATTTCTTGTACGCATCCACCTGAGCAGACGACGCGCTGCCGACCGCGAAGGTTCGGTAGTAGCAGGTGCGATAGCCGTTATAGCTGTGCAGGATATCAAAAAAGGCCGGATCTCCCGGTCGTAGAACCCGGTCCGTATAGACATGCGGATGAGGGCTGCAGCGCTCCCCGGAAATCGCGTTGACGCCTTCCACGTGCTCCGAGCCGAGATCGTACAAGACCTTGCTCACCACCCCCACGCACTCGTTTTCGCGCACGCCGGGTCTCATGAAACGGTATAGCTCCTCGTACGCCGCGTCCACCATCATGCAGGCGGTATTGAGAAGCGTGATCTCGTCTTCGGTCTTTATCTTTCTCACGTCGTGCATCAGTTGTTGGCAATCCACAACCTGGATTCCCTGGGCCTGCAAGGCGAAAAGGACAGGGAGTTCGATAACGTCCACTCCAAGCGGCTCTTTATGCAATCCCCGTATCTCTAATTCGAGACGAATCTTGCGCGCCACGTCCTCTGCCAGTCCTGAGCCCGGGGCCGTGGCGCCGCGCAGTGTCGATATTCCGGCCCGGGATCTCTCGCCCAGCCAGGGGCAGTACAACTGATGGTGGCGCGCCGCAGAGCCGAAATCCCACATGATCGGCTCGTCGTTTTGGGGAAGAAGGCTAAATCGGACCAGCTTGTCCATTGCCCAGGTGCCGATGTGGGTGGCAGTGATATAGCGGATATTATTCATGTCGAAGCAGAGAAGAGCGCCCATCTCTGAAGCTGTCAGAGCTTTTTTGACCCGGGCCAGGCGATCCGTTCGCAGCCGATCAAGATTGACCCTGGCTTCCCAATCAACTCCCATCAAACCGTAGGTTTTGAGTCCCATCGCGTTACTCCTTCGTTCCAGTCGTTTTAAGAAGTTCAAGACGTCAGAGAAACTTAGCGGTTTGAACGATTTGAGCTGCTGGAACGTTCTGAACGTCACGTTTTGTTGCACAGGGCCTTCGCCATCTCTGCCACTGATTCGGGGGTGGGAACAGTCCGATCTTCGAGAACCGGGGAAAAAGGCACCGGCACATCGAGAGCTCCCATCCGTTTCACTGGAGCGTCAAGGTAGTAGAAGGCTCCGTCGGCCATGACCGAAGCAATCTCGGCAGTGACGCCATAGCGCTGGTACCCTTCGTCGACAACGATCACGCGACCGGTTCTTTTGGCCGAATCAACGAGCGTGGATTCATCAAGCGGCGTGGTGGTTCGAACGTCGATCACCTCGGCGCTGACGCCTCTGCTCTCGAGGATCGCTGCCGCGGCCAGGGCGACCTGCACCATGCTGCTCGTAGCCACCAGGGTTATATCTTTTCCGGCGCGCTTAATGTCCGCGACGCCAAAGGGAATCGTGTATTCTTCTTCCGGCACCGGACCTTTTAGCTGATACATCATTTTGTCTTCGAGAAAAATCACCGGATTATCGTCACGAATCGCGGTCTTGAGCAGTCCTTTGGCATCGTACGGTGTGGACGGCACGGCTACCTTGAGGCCGGGTATGTGGCTGAACCAGGCATGCAGGCTCTGGCTATGCTGCGCGGCGGAGCGGCGCGTCGCGCCCAGAGTCGTGCGCAACACCATCGGAACCTTGAGCTTTCCACCGGACATGTAATGGATCTTGGCTGCTTGATTGACCATCTGATCCATCGTCAGCGTGAGGAAATCGCCAAACATGATATCAATCACCGGCCGCATCCCGGTCATCGCCGCGCCCACTCCCAGCCCCGCAATACCCGCTTCCGAGATTGGGGAATCGATCACGCGTTCGGGTCCAAATTCCTTCACGAGTCCTGAAAGCACCTTAAATGGCGTCCCCGCCTCTGCAACATCCTCCCCGAGAACAAAGACCCTCGGATCCCGCCGCATCTCTTCAGCCAGAGCTTCCCTGATTGCCTGGCTAAAGGTGATCTCCCGGGTGGGCTGGTCTAGAGGGGCTGTCTGAGATGGAGCTTTCATTGAAATTGTTGGTTCTTAGAATCGTTTCGTAATTCAAAACTAAAATTCATAACCGGAGTGTCAGGCATACACATGCTCGTGGACCTCGCCGGGCTCAGGAAAGGGCGCATCGAGCGCAAACTGAAGCGCGCTCTTAATTTCCAGGTCTATTTCCTTTTCGACTTCCGCAAGAAATCTGTCGTCGGCCATTTTCCGATCGCGCAACTCTCGCGCGAGCGACTTCAGCGGGTCTCTCTGATTCTTCCACTCCTCTTCTTCCTGCCTGGTACGGTAATATGCCCGATCGATATCACCGACATGATGCCCGTGGAACCGGTAAGTATGGCAAATAAGGAATGACGGACCTTTCCCGTCCCGGGCCCGCTTTACGGACCGAACCGCGGCGGCGTAAACCAGGCCAACATCCTGGCCGGGGATCGATTCGGTTTCAATGCCGAAGGCCGCGGGGCGACTTGTAAGCTCGCCTGCGGTTGTCTCCCGGTAATTCGTGTACTCATTGTATTGGTTGTTCTCGCATACGTAGACGACCGGAAGCTTCCAGAGGGAGGCCATATTCATGGTTTCATAAAGCAGCCCCTGTCCGAGAGCTCCCTCACCGAAAAAACAGACCGAAACTTGATCAGTGCCGCGCATTTTGGCGGAAAGCGCGGCTCCGGTGGCGATTCCGGCGCTTCCCCCGACAATGGCGTTAGCGCCCAGATTCCCCGTTTCAGGATCGGCGATGTGCATAGAGCCGCCCTTGCCTCGACAATATCCAGGAGCCTTGCCCAACAACTCGGCGAACATCCGGTCGGGGGAGGCTCCTTTGGCAAGGCAGTGGCCGTGGCCTCGATGCGTGCTCGTAATATAGTCGTCCCGTCTGAGCGCTGCGCAGACGCCTACCGCCACGGCTTCCTGTCCGATATAGAGGTGGGCCAGGCCGGGCATCTTGGCGCTTAAGTAGAGCTGGTTAACCTGCTCTTCAAAAAGCCGAATCTTGAGCATCTGTCGGTAGAAGCGCAGCCATTGTTCCGCGTTGATCGCAGCAGGCGCCTTTATGGGTTTTGGTTTTGACCTGGCTTTTGATAGACGCGCCATTTTATCGTCTCAAGTTTTGAGTTTTTAGTTCTTAATTTTCAATTGCACAACTCACAACTCAAAATTCATGACTAAGAACTATTTCTTCACTCCGGCCATTTGAGCCAGAACGCGGAAGAGGATTGCGAAGTCTTTCTCTGCCAGCCCCATGGCGCGCGCGGCTGTAAGGATCTCGTTCGTGATGGCAGTCGTTGGCAGCGGCACATCGAGCTCTCTCCCCATCTCTAATGCAAGAAGCAGGTCCTTCTGCATCATGTTCACATCGAACCAGGCCTCCTCCGGCATGTTCAACACGAATGGACCCCGGTACTTTATCATAGGTGAAGCGATCACGCTGTTAAGCAGCACCTGGACGGCCGTCGTTCGCGCGATGCCGCTTTTTTCGGCCAGCAGGACTCCCTCGCTGAAGGCAAGCATTTGAACTGCAAGGCTTAGATTCGTGGCGATTTTCATCGAGACGGCAAGCCCGTTAGCCCCGACATGCGTCACCTTTGGGCCGATCGCCTGAAGAACGGGAAGAGCCCTATCAAAGACGGCTTTATCTCCTCCGACCATGATCGAGAGCTTGCCTTCTTCGAGCGTGATCACGCTGCCCGAGACGGGAGCATCCAACATTTTGGCTCCTCTTTGCTCGACTTTAGCTGCAATTTCTCTACTCGCGGCAGGGCTTACCGTGCTCATGTCGATATAAATTTTCCCCGGAGCAAGCCCAACCAGAATCCCCTCGCTTCCTTCCGTTACAGCCTGCAGGGCCGCTGTATTGGTCACCATCGATAAAATGATTTCGGCCACGGAAGCAACCGTGCGGGGCGTCTCCGCCCATTTCATCCCAACCTCAAGCAGGCGCTGTGCCTTGGATTTCGTGCGATTGTAGCCCGTGACCTCGTGTCCGGCGTCAAGGAGCCTCTTGGCCATTCGGCTCCCCATCACGCCGAGTCCGACAAAACCAACAGTGGCCATACGCTTTAGAGGAACTTTAAATGAGTCCTGGAACCCAGCGCTTCACTGTGCTGAGATAGTGCACGTAAGGCTCGCCCCATCGTTTGACGAGGCTTTTCTCATCAGCGAGTACGCGATAGTGAAACCAGACGATACAGGCAACGGTAATGACAGCGGCCAACAGGGAGCGCAGCGTAAGAGTAAGACCGAGAAGAAAAATGATGTGCCCCAGATACATCGGATTGCGAGTGTATGCGTAGGGCCCGCTGGAGACAAGACGCTCGGGGGGAACCTCGAATCCGGGGCCGCCGCCGCCCCGCTTCACTCGATAAACCCCGCAGAGGCGGTACTGCAGGTATCCCCACACCATCAAGGGAAGATAAATGAGATCGACCTTCAGCGTCCCCCTGTTAAGGATCAACTCCCACACAATAACGACCAGGGGATAGAGCAAGAATGTTCTAACAGGGGTCCGCTTAACAAATCTAAGGACGGTCATGAATTTCGGTATGCAGGCGACTAAGAGTTCTCCGGAGCCTATGCGTCTCTATTGCAGATCCGACCATTGTTTTCAACCTGAGAGATAGTTAAGACGCCGTTATCTCCCGGTCCCCTGAAATCGCGGATCAGAGCGAACGGCCCTAATGCTTCAGATCTACGCTTTTCAAGTATCGCTGTTCTAAAGACTGCCATTCTTCCAGACCCACGAGTCGGTCGCGCTCCTTAAACGCCGTCAAGCGCTCATCGATGGCCGCCGTGGAGCCGTCTCGCTTGAGAATGGCCAGCGCCTCTCTCATGGCGTGGATCGCCGCGCGCTGGGTGTCAGACGGAAAAATCGCGATTCGAAAGCCCATCGCTTCCAGCCGTGAGGCGGGAAGGAGCGGCGTCTTGCCGCCCTTAAACATGTTGATCATGAGCGGAGCATCCGGGATGGAGCGGGCGATCATTGCGATCTCGGCTTCGGACTCGGGCGCCTCGACAAAAACGGCGTCGGCTCCTATGCGGGCAAAGCTTTGACCGCGGCGGATCGCATCGTCCAGTCCGTGAACCGCCCTGGCGTCGGTGCGTGCTATGATCCCAAATTCCGGGTCCGTGCGGGTCGCCAGGGCGGCCTCGAGCTTCTTTTGCATTTCGGCAAGTGAGACGACCTCTTTCCCTTCCAGATGGCCGCAGCGTTTCGGCGTGACCTGATCCTCGATGTGAATCGCGGCGACGCCGACGCGCTCGAATTCCCTGACCGCGCGGACAAGATTCAGCGCGTTACCATAGCCGGTGTCCGCGTCGGCAATCACCGGAATTGTGATGGCGGAAACCACCTGGGCCGCTCGCTCGACAACTTCTGACATAGTGAGGAGACCGATGTCTGGCACTCCCATACTTCGCGCCACGGCGCCCCCGCTCAGGTAAACCGCTTCAAAGCCGGCTTCTTCTACCAGCCGGGCGGAAAGCCCGTCGAAAGCGCCCGGCGCGACCAGAAGCTGCTTTCGAGCGAGAAACTCTTTCAGTTTTTTCCTGGGATTCATGCGATTACCCCGACCTGAGAGCTCCAAATTTGCTAGTTCTACTTCCCGATGCCGAAGATCTCGTAGTAAAGCTTTGTGAATTCTTTGAAGTTCGGCCCGACGATCTCAGGTTTCACCACCAGATACTTGTCTACCCGAAGCTTGGGAAAGCGCTCTTTTAAACCGGGTCGGGTGGGCGTGCGGCCAAACTTCTCGCCGAAAAACTTCATCCCACCCTCCGCCGAAAGAGCCCAATCGATGAACAGAGCTGCCGCATGAGGATGGCGGGAATTTTTCGCAAAAAGCAGGTAAGCCGGATTGGTGAGGACCGGATCGAACAGGTGAACTTCGACCGGCGCCCCCTGGTCCTTTAACTGGAGCGGTCTGTAGCCATAAAGCCAGGGCGCCAGTTGGATCTCACCGGAGCCGACAAGATTAGCTTGTTGAGTGTGCCCCGTGACCATTCGCGGTTCAAGCTTCGCGAGGTTTTTGAAATAGGCAATAGCTTTTTCTTTTCCCCAGTGAAGGAGCAGTGCCCCAAACAGGTCCTGGTCGGCGGGATCGAGCGAGAGGCGGCCTTTCCATTTCAGGTTGATGATCTCTTCGTAGCTCTTCGGCGCCTCGGCAGGTTTGATCGCTTGAGTGTTATAGCCCAGCGCGATCACAAAATGATAATGGGCCGTCCAGTATCCTTTTTCATCCATAAAGTCCTTTGGAATCCCCTCCCGATTAGGAGACAAATAGGGATCTATGAGACCCATCTGCAAAAGAGTGTGGGATTCCCCCGCCGAAATGTCGATCACATCCGCCAGGGTCTGCCCCGCTCGGACTTCAGTGGTAAACTTGTTGAAAACCGTGGTGGCGTTCGCTCGGAAGTGCTCCGGTTTGATGAAGCTGTATTTTTTATGGAATTCGTCCAGCAGAGGCTTGAGCTGATCGACGGCCGTGAAGCTATAAACGACGGCGCTTCCCTCCTTTTTAGCGCCTTCGATGAGCTTTTCCTCCCGCTCTTTTCCTTTTAATCCCTCATAACGCTTGAGGATTTGGGCTGCGCCTTGAGGCCGGGCGGAAGACGGTGAAAGGAGAGCGCATAATAGGATTGCCAGCAAAGAGGACAGAAAAAGTTTTGGCTCTTTCCTCATAGCTCCTCCTCTGTTAGGAATATTGCGGGCAGAGGAAGACTATATCTTAGGAACGAGATAAAATCTATTCGCTCGGTGGGACCACGACAGGAGTGAATCATGGCCACGGCGCAGGAGAAAACTAAATTCGAAGCCTCCCCGACCCGGATTCTGGCGGAGTACGTTTCCTCGCTCTCCTATACTGGGCTCCCGGCGGAAGTCATTGCCCATATCAAACTCTGCCTGATCGACACCCTCGGCTGCGCGCTGTTCGGCTCCACCCTGCCGTGGGGAAAAATCGTCACGGATTTTGCCAAAGAGATGGGCTCAGGGAAGGGCGCGCTGATCTGGGGAGACGGCGCCGAAGTGCCGAGCACCAGCGCTCCTCTGGCGAATGGAACCCTGGTCCATAGCTTTGAGCTGGATGACCTTCACCGGGTCGGGGTCATCCATCCGGGGGCGGAAACCATCCCGGCGGCGGACGCGCTCGTGCGTCCTGCGGGTAGCGTGGATGGAAAGCAGTTTCTTACCGCCGTCGTCGCCGGCTACGAGGTGGGTTGTCGCGTTGCCATGACAGGAGGCGCTTCACAGCTTCGCCGGGGATTTCATCCCTCAGCGACTTCCGGAACATTCGCCGCGGGCGCCGCCGCGGCAAAGATTCTGCGGCTGAAACCAAATGAAACTCTGCACGCCCTGGGAATTGCGGGGACACAGGCCGCGGGACTCATGGCCGCGCAACAAGCATCAATGGTGAAGCGGATGCATCCCGGCAGGTCTGCCCAGGCGGGTGTATACGGGGCGCTGCTCGCGGCGAAGGATTTTACAGGAATAGAAAACATCCTGGAGGCGCCCTACGGCGGCTTCTGCTCGACGTTTTGCGACAACCCGAATTTGTCCCATTTAACCGACCGGCTGGGCGAGCGGTTCGAAACTCTGAATGTCGGGTTCAAGTCTTATCCTTGCTGCGGCAGCAATCATACCTCGATTGACGCGTTGAAAAAAATTCTGCGCGAACACCCGGAGGTCGGTCCAGAGAACGTGAAGAAGATCCGCATTCGGGCCACCCGCGCCACCAAACTCCACGTCGGCTGGCCTTACCAGCCCAACAGCATGACCACGGCTCAGATGAACCTCCTCTACTGCGTGGCTATCCTGCTCCATGACCGGGAGTTCTTTGTCGATCAAGTGACCGAAGAATCGATTCGCCGTCCCGACGTACTCAAAACGACGAAGAAAATCGACGTCATTGAGGATGCGCAGTTCGAAGCCATGGGGGATGAAGGTCGCCACGGAGTAAGTCTCGAGGTCGAGCTTAGCGACGGAACCCGGTATAAAGAGACGGTTCTCCATGCCAAGGGAAGCGACAAATATCCGATGACGAGGGAAGAAGTGCTGCAAAAATTTCGCCTTCTCTCGTCCCGTGTTTTATCACCTTCCCGCGTGGACAAGCTGCAAGACACGCTGTTCAATCTGGAAAAGCTCGAAGATGCCAGGTGGTTGGGAGAACTTTTAAGACCATAGCGGCGCCGCGAAAGGAGGCAACAATGGCAGAGCTTTTAACTCTCGAAGTTTTTTCCGACTACGTCTGACCCTGGTGCTATTTCAGTACCGGGCGTATTGAAAAACTAAAAGCCAATTACGCGCTCAAAGTCAAATTCACCCACTTTCCCCTTCATCCTGATACTCCTGAAGAGGGAAAGAGCCGCACGATTGATCCCGCAAGAAGCCAGCAGATGAAAACCCTGATGGAAAACGAAGGGCTGCCCTACAACAGAGAGCGCAACATGTCTTACAATAGCCGGCTGGCGCAGGAGCTTGCCAAATGGGCTGAAAGCAAAGGAAAGGGAGACGAAATCCACGACGCGATCTTCCGCGCCTATTTTGTGGACCTCAAGAACATCGCCAGGCGGGAGGTTCTGCTCGACATTGTCGGAAAGATCGGCCTGCCGGCTGACGAGGCGGCAGAAGTGCTCGAAAGCCGGAGCTTCAAAGAGGCAGTGGACGCAGATTGGCAACGATGCGCTCAGTTGGGTGTTACAGCAGTGCCCACGTTCGTCGTGAACCGATACGCGCTCGTCGGCGCTCATCCTTATGAAGCGTTGGAAGAGCTGGTTCTGAAAGCGTCGTCGCCGGATTAGCACGGTAGGGGCACGGCATGCCGTGCCCCTACGAAATTCAACGCAAGGAGAAGGAGATCCTCATGTCGTTAGCTGACGATGTCGTCGCGCGTATTGATAAGAAAGAGTTGATCGAATTTGCTCTGACCATTTGCAACATCGATAGCGCAGGCCCAACGGAGGCTCGGGTTGCGGAATTCATCAGTGAATGGCTCCAAAAGGAGGGCTTTAGAGTAAGAAAGATTGGTCTTCTAGCTGACCGATTTAATGTGATCGGGAATCTCCCGGGAACAGGGGGCGGATACAGCCTGCTTTTCAACAGTCACATGGATACCGCTGTTCGAGCCACCGATATTTGGCGCCGGAAAGACCCCTGGGCCGATGTATACCACAAGGCCTGGATTGAAGGGGACCAGCTCGTCGGAGAGGGTATCGTGAACGACAAAGGTCCCATGGCGGCCTTTTTGATTGCGGGGAAAGCGGTCAAGGCAACAGGCGTGCCTCTTAAAGGAGATTTGCTTCTCACTGGGGTGGTCGGAGAAACAAGCCGGGAACCTTGTGATGATCCGCCGGGGACCATTGTCGAGACAAAGGATCTTGGAGCTCGCTTCCTGGTGATTCATGGAGGCGTCGCGGATTACGTGCTGGTCGCTGAGGGAACAGGATTCAGTCTGGTTTCGGTCGAGGCTGGAGAAGCCTGGTTCAAGATCACGTGGATTTCGGATCAGCCCGGCTTCTATACCCCTTATTTGCCGGAGCGGACGACGATGCGGGAAAGCCCGAATATGATTGTTCGGGCGGCAGTGGCCGTCGAAGCGCTAGAGCGCTGGGCTGCCGAATACCAGAAGCGGCATGCTTATCAATCCTCGGGCGGTCCAGTGATCCCTAAAGCTCAGATCGGAGCGATTCGAGGCGGCGATTCAACGGGGATCGGAGGCACGCCGGAGCTTTGCAGCCTCTATCTTGGCGTTTTCACCGTGCCCGATCAGAATCCTCTGGAACTAAAGGACGAGATCCAAGAAGTTCTGCAGCAGGCGGGAGCTCCCGCGACGGAGATCGAGCTATACCACTTCCGCCGGGGCTATGAGGCCAAAAATGCCGAGCGGCTTAAGGCGGCGGTGCTTCGAGCGCACCTCGACACTTTCGGGACCGAGCCTCCTACCCCCAATTCCGCTACCTGCAGCATGTGGCGTGACGTCAATATTTTCAATGAAGTGGGAATTCCGGCGATCACGTACGGGCCTCGCTCTGAATCACATTCGCATAAGCGCTCGTTTCCGATCGACGCTTTGTACAAGGCGGCCTGTGTCTATGCCCGGACCATTGTCGATATCTGCAATCAGGAAAAGCCGCAACCAAAAGGTAAACGCGGCTGATCACCGGAGGCAGCAACGGATGCGACAACAGCTACGACTCGCGGTTGTTAGTTTGATTCTATCGATCTTTGGCTTTGTCGAAACAGGAGAAACGCGAAAGGTGCATGTGGCCGTGCCGGATCTCAGCATGTCCCTGATCGCATTTATTATCGCTAAGGAGAAGCATTATTACCGCGCCGAAGGATTGGAAGTCGAATTGATAAAGGTGAGCGCGCCGGTCGCTAACCTGGCGTTAATCGCCGGGAACGTGGAGTTTGGCGCGGCGGGCGCCTCCGCAATTCCCTCGGTGCTGCGTGGGACTCCCCTGCGATTTCTCTTCCACACCTACTTCCGCCCGCTTTACTGGCTCTACGCGAGTCCGGAGATCCGTGACATTAAAGGGCTGAAAGGCAAGAGGGTGGGGGTCTCCGGTATTGGCAGCGGCTCCGACACTCTGCTGCGTGAGATGCTGCAGAGGCATGGTCTCGAAGGCGGACGAGAGGTCACCATAATGGGGCTTGGAGCCGGCACTGCGCGATTTGTTGCCTTGAAGGCGGGCTCTGTGGACGCTGTGGTCCTCTCGCCGCCCGGTAATATCATGGCGGAGGAGGCGGGGTTTCGCGAGCTTGTCTCGTTCGTAAAGGAAGATTTCGTCGAGCTTCAATCGGCTATCGTCGTGCGGGCGGGACTTGTTCAATCAGATCCGGTTCTTGTGGAAAAATTCATCCGGGCCACGCTGAAGGGCTTTCTTTATGCCCGAGATAACCGCTCCGGGACTATCCCTATTCTGGCTCGTATTCAGAGCATGAGAAGAGATATCGCAGAGAAAACATATGACTTGTCTCGTCCTGCCATGACCCCTGACGGAAGCGTAAGCGAAGGCCTGCAAAGGAGGGCCCTGGAAAATGTTCTTAAACGTCTGGGCCAAAAGGAGTTCCCGCCCATGGAAGCTATTTTTGACTATTCCCTGACGCGCAAGATTCGTGCTGAGCTGGAGGTTCAGGGATGGAGACCGAAAGATTGAGGGAAGTGGAGGTGTTGCCTTGAAAAGGATTTACATTTTTATTTTTTGCAGTTTTCTTTTTTTCAGCTCGACCGGAGCGCCTCAAGCCGCAGACAAGGTCCGCCTGACCGTCACCAATCCGAATATGAGCTTTCTATCGGCCGGTGTAGCCCTGAAGAAGGGCTTCTTCAAAGAAGAGGGCCTGGAGGCGGAGGTTATTCGCATGAGCGTCCCAACCACCCTGATGGCCATAACCACTGGCGAAATTGATTATACGCTCGTGTTCGGTTCTGTCATCCGGGCTGCAATGAGAGGACTGCCTGTAAAGGTGGTCGCCAGTTTTCTCGACAGTTCAACGCACGCTCTGATTGCCCGGCCGGAGTTTAAGTCCGTCCAGGAGCTCAAAAGCAAAACCTTGGGTATCGAGTCTTACGGCGCCACGAGCGATGTAGCGGCCCGCCTGATGTTCAAACACTTTAATATTGATCCGGAGAAGGAGATCAAGATCATCGCCCTTGGCCCCGACCGGGCCCGTCTTGCGGCTTTAAAGGAAAAACTGGTGGATGTCATTGTTGTCACTCCGCCGGCGGATTCGGAAGCGAAAAAGATGGGGTTTACCGTGTTGGCGCGGGCTTTTGAGCTTTTTAGTTTCCCCTTCATTGGATTAGGCACCAGCGTGAAAAAAATCAAGGAGCGGCCGGATGAGGTCAAGCGTGTCATCAAGGCGATGATTAAGGCCAACCGCTTTATTCGGGAGGACAGGGAGGGGACGATAAAAGTCCTGGTCGAATGGGGCAAGGTAGAGCCGGAACACGCGGCCGCCTCGTATGATTCGATCTCGAAGGTCTTTAATCTCGATGCAAGCATGCCCAAAGATGGGCTCCTCCGAGTAATCGAACAGGCAAAGAGAGAGACCAAAATCAACCGGGAGGTCTCCCTAAACGAAGTTGCCGATTATACGATTTTACGCGAAGCGCAAAAGGAATTGGGGATCAAAGGGAGGTAGCCGTTTCTCTTAGAGGGTGACTTGAAACCCCCATGCGCTCCCTTGCCCGCTGGCGGGAGGGGCTGGGGTGAGGGTGGCTGTCTCTTGATAAGGCTATTTTGGACAAGGGTGGAATCGCATTATGCTGATAGAGCTTGATTATCCGGAGCCCGTTGCAGTGGACCTGGAAGCCGCCAGGACAATGCTGCTTATCGTTGACATGGAGAACGAAGACGCGCATCCATCCGGCAAGCGCTACACGGGAGAGGCGGTCGCGGAGATTATTCCGAAGATCGCCGCGCTCCGGCGGCGCGTGCGCGAAGCCGGCGGCCTGATCGTTCACACCCAGTCGGTGCGCAAACCGGACGCGCTCGAGTTCACCCTTTTCAAGAACGTCGTGCGCAAGGTAGAAGGAACTTGGGGGGCGGAATTCGTGGACGACCTCAAGCCCGAAGGCGGCGAGCCCATAGTGGTTAAGTACACCCACGACTGCTTTTATCGAACCGAAATGGAATCGCTCCTGGAGCGGCTGGGGGTGCGAGCTGGAGAGAGCCGGATCATTATCACCGGAATCGCGGCGCGGGGTTGTGTCCAGTGCGCGGTAACGGGCTTCAGCATCCGTGATTATTACGTATACGTGCCGTTGGACTGTACGGCGCAAAGAGACGAAAAGGATAAGCTCCAGGCGTTTTCTCTCTTCACAAGCTTCGGCTACCGCTACAACGTCACGGTAACGCGCTCGGATCTGATCCGGTTCTCGCCGGCGGAAACGCGTGAGTTATGATCAGTCGCGCGAAAACAAGCCGGCTAATCGTAAATATCTTGCAGGAATCATTCCCTCAGTCTCTCTGTCCACGCCAGTCTCGCGCTTTCTGAAAAGAACCCAGTCCGTACTTTTCCAATCCTCGGAGACGGACCAAGATTAAGCCAAAAAAGAGAGGCCACGGACGAAGGGGCCTGCAGGGTTCGAGTGGTCGCAATCCAAACCTCCTGCCACCCTTGTTATCACACCCCGAAATCGCCTAAAATTCGCAAAGTTTTAAGCTTTTCCAAAGACGATGTCCGACACCCAATTCCCCATTGGCCAACGCATCAATCTCCCCGGTCACTTTCCGGAGCCGGTGGTTCTGGAAGGCGTGCGCCCAATCGGCGATGGGTTTGAGTGTCGTGTCCGACTGCCGGATGGGACCCCTGATGAGACTATTCTTTCACGCGAAGAGGCTGATACGCTGCTTGGTCACCGAGTCGACACACCCACATCGGTCGCGCCAGTTGATGCCGAGAAGTTCCGGTTGCTCGTCGAGTCCGCGCGTATTCGTCTTGCCTACGCCTACGACAAGCACTTTGCCGTGAGTCTTTCCGGCATCCGCACCTTGCCCCACCAGATCGAAGCGGTCTATCTAAAGATGCTGCCGCAGCCTCGCCTTCGTTTCCTGCTCGCCGATGATCCCGGAGCAGGGAAGACGATTATGGCTGGCTTGCTCATCAAGGAGATGAAGCTCCGCGAGGCGATTGAGCGTGTCCTGATTCTGTGTCCCTCGCCTCTGACCATCCAGTGGCAAGATGAGCTCTTACGTTGGTTCAATGAGTCGTTCGACATTATCTTCGCTGCGGTGGATCAACAGCAGCTCGTAAATCCCTGGCGCCGTTCGAATCAAGTCATTGCCTCCCTGGATTATGCCAAGCAGGACGACGTCCGTGAACGCGTTTGGAACGAACATTGGGATTTAGTGATTATTGATGAAGCACACAAATGCAGCGCCTACACTAAAAGCGCTTCAGGTCGGAGCGACGAAGTTGAGAAGACCAAGCGCTACCAGCTCGCCGAACACATTGCCAATGTCGCTGGAAATCTTCTCATGCTCACTGCGACCCCACACCATGGGGACGACGACCGCTTCTCCCACTTCATCCGCCTCCTCGATCCGGACATTTTTCCAGAGCCCCACCGGGTGGGCGAGAAAGCAACCCAGATTCGGCGCGATATTCTGAGTTTGGGGCCTGATTGCCCATGGGCGCTGCGCCGGCTGAAAGAAGATCTACGCGATCTAAACGGCCACCGACTCTTCCCGGACCGTCACGCGCACACGGTAACATTCCGGCTTAGCGTGGAAGAGTACGATTTATACACAGCCGTCACCGCTTATATAAACGACTTTCTCCCTCAGGCCAGTGGTCAGAGGAAGGCGAGCGTCGCGCTTGCACGGACCGTACTTCAGCGA
>JACQUW010000051.1 GCA_016210115.1 Deltaproteobacteria bacterium
CATCACAAGCGCGCGGCCGATGGCCACCCGTTGTTTCATGCCTCCTGAGAGCTCGCCGGGATATCGGTTCTCGAAGCCCTGCAGTCCCATCACTTCGATCACTTTGAGCGACTTTTCCGTTCGGATTTCCTTCGGAACCCCGCGCATCTCCAATCCAAATTCCACGTTTTCCAGCGTCGTCCGCCACGGGAAAATCGACTCTTGCTGAAATACAATGCCGGTCGACGAATGCGCGTTGGCTTGAGCTCCCCCTTTGATGAGGACTTCACCTTCGGTCTTTGGAATCAGTCCCGCGATCATCTCGAGGAGCGTGGACTTGCCGCATCCGCTGGGGCCGATGATGGAAACAAATTCGTGCCGAAAGAGCGTCAGGCTGACGTCTTCGACCGCAACCACACCCGGATATTTCTTCGAAATGTTTTTGACTTCCAGGATTGCCCCACGATCAAGCATCTAAAATCCTCGCTGCGGACTGAACCTTCTGATCTTGCCTAAGATCAGGGTCATGAGGAGATTGACGACGGCGGCAAAAACGAACGTGAGCAGGATGCTTGCGTACATATCAGCGATTCTGAAATGATTGAATGCCTGGATGATGATAAAGCCAAGGCCGGCGTTTGAGACCTTCAGTTCCCCCAGGATAGCGCCCACAATCGCCGCTCCCAAGCCCAACCTCATTCCGGCGACAATGGGCAGCAGCATCGAAGGCAGGTAAACCCTTGTAACAATCTGAAAACCTGACGCTCCGACCGAACGCGCAACCTTAATAAAGATCCCGCTGACGCTCGCCGCCCCCATCGTGGCATTGATGACGAGCGGAAAAAACGCCGAGACCGCGGCCATTGCCATCTTCGATTCGAAGTGAACGCCGAGGACCATCAAGAAAATGGGATAGAGAATGATCTTGGGCGTGGCCGCGAAGTAAAGAATCGGCGGTTCCAGTACTTTCCGCAAGAAGGGATTCGCTCCGAGTAAAATCCCGGTGGGAATCGCGGAAAAAGCAGCCGCGAGGAATCCTGCAGACGCTTCATAGAGCGTAACGAGGAAATGAGGCCATAAGAACCCTGTTGCAACCTGTATCCACGCGGCTCCGAGGATTTCAAGCACGCCGGGCACAAGCGCCTGAAAAAGAACCCGGCTCTCTCCCAAGACCTCCCAGAGCGCGAGCAAGAGGAGAACGGTCCCCGCCTGTACGAGAAGCGGCCTGGGAATTTTATTCATGGCCTAACAGCCTCGCTTCGACCCTGGCCAAAAGATAAACAAACAGCATCGATAAGAGAACGGCGCCGACAACTCCCAGGTAGAGCTCCTCGGTGTTGAACCAAAAATAACCTTTCGACGCGATTGTCCCGATTCCCCCGATCTCGATTAAGAACTCCAGGGCAATAACCGAGATCAGAATATAGGTAAGTCCGAGTTTCAGGCCCGCAACAATGGCGGGAAAAGCCGCCGGAAAGAGGACGTGCCGGACCATCTGCCTCTGAGTGAGTCTAAAGCTCTCCCCCACTTTGATGTAAATCTCGCTGACGTCCCTTAGTCCCTGATGGGTATTCAGAATGATTGGAATCGTGCCGGTCAAGAAGGCCATCGCAATGATGGCCGCTGTATTTCTGCCAAAGGCGACGAGAAATATGGGGTAGACAAGAATCAAAGGGGACGCAAAGAGAGCGCCGAGAAGATCGTCATAGGCTTTCCCCAATACGGGATACCGCCATAGTAAATAGCCACCGAACAACCCGGCCACGCCCGCAAAGATAAAAGTGACGGCCACTTCATAGATCGTCGTAACGAATGGAGCGATAAGCTCGCCCGAGACGAGCTTCTCCCATGCGGCGGCTGCTATAAGAGACGGAGAAGCAAGAAACAATCTATCGACGAGACTGAACCGGACGACGGCTTCGAGGATTAGCAAAATAATGACAAAGAGAAGCCATCTTAGAATCTTATCCGAAGATCTTATCAGGTTCGTTCACCCCGTTCCGAATTTAGCGATGGCACCGCCTCTTTCTCACGTACCTCGTGTGCCTGCCACCCGTCATTCCACGACGATGAGTTTTTTCAACTCATCCGCCGTTGGCGGCTTTGTGATCATTTTTAGTTTCAGGGCAAGATCCACTGAAAAATCGACACGGCTCACGGGCGAGAGGACCAGTGATTCCTTTGGGAAGAATTTGAATCCAGCCTCAGCCACCGAGAGCGGAAATTTGTTGACCTCCGCGAAGAGCGCAACGGTCTCCTTGGGGTGATCGTACATGTAGTCGATAGACTTCTTGAGCGCCCTGACGAAGGCCTGGACCGCCCCTTTATTTTTCTCGTAAAAGGACGCGTTGGCGAAGTTCACCCGCATCGTCACAGTTCTTACCGTCTCCAGTTCGGAAGCTCTAAAGACGATCCTGATTTCTCCTTTTTCAATCCGGTCCAGAAGATAAGGCGGAGAGGACCAGCCGGCGTCGACCTGCCTCGTCATCACCGCCGTGAAGGAGTCGGGAACACCCCCGACGGCAACTAAATTCGGCTTGATCTTGTAGTGCTCCGAGGCAAGCTGAAAGATCATGTGGGTCGATGAACCCGGTCTGCTGAACCCTACAGATTTTCCGTCGAGATCCTTGATCGTTTTGAATGGGGAATCGCTCCGGACAATCCAAAACAGATCCGGAGAGCCTGTGATTTCAGCCGATATGATTCGCACCGGAGAGCCCTTGCCGAATGCCGTGATGACCGATTCAGTCCCCGTGGCGAGCCCGATATCCGCGCTGCCGGCGGTGACGACCCGGACGGTCTCCGCCCCGCCACTGGTCCAGAAGATCTCCGGCTTTATCCCCTGCTCCTTCAGAAAACCTTTCTTTTCCGCCATCATCGTCGGAATCGTTGTGTCAAAAAGCCCCTTTTGCGGAATCGCTATCTTGACCGTGTGGATCTGAGCATGGGAGTCGCTCATGAGAGACGGATGCAATCCCGAAACGATTACGAAGATCAGCAACGCCGGTAGAAATTTTCCTCGCGCCATAAAGGCCTCCTCGTTCCGGGCGACCACATAAAGTCGCCCCTACCTTTTTTACAATGCCGTATTCACCGCCTTGCTTTGTACGTAGCTGAGAAGCTCTTCCACCGATTCCTCTCTGCCGATCCCGCTCTGCTTGTAACCTCCGAACGGAACCCCGAGAAAATGGCGGCTTGAGCCATTGATCCAGATGTATCCGGCTTCGAGCTGCTCCGCGGTTCGATACGCAAGGCCAAGATCCCGCGTCCAGATGCTTGCCGTCAAGCCATAGTCGACGCTGTTGGCCCGATCGATCACCTCTTCGTAATCTTCCCAGGTGAGCACCGAGAGCACCGGGCCGAAGATCTCTTCGCGCGCAATCCGCATCGACATTTCCACCCGATCGAATATCGTCGGTTCCACAAAGTATCCTTTTGCGAAGATCTCGCTTTTCGGCCTGGAGCCTCCCGCCACGAGCATCGCTCCCTCCTTTTTTCCCAATTCGATATAGCCCATCGTCTTCTCGTACTGATCTTTCGATACGAGGCAGCCCATCTCGGCCGCAGGATCGAGCGGCAAACCGATCTTGATCCCGGCGGCCCGCTGGATGAGCCGCTCGAGAAATTCGTCATGGATCTTCCGGTGAAGAAAGAGGCGGGAAGTCGACCCGCAGGACTGACCCTGGCACCAGTGAAAATTCATTCCCACAACCGCGGATTCTACGGCTTTGGAGATTTCCACGTCGGGAAAGACAATCATGGGGTTTTTGCCGCCAAGTTCCAGGGTGATGTATTTGATGGACTGTTCGGCGGCAAGCCTGAGCACGTTTCGCCCGGTCTCTACGCCTCCGGTGAGGGAAATGCGCTTGATCTTGGGGTGCTTCACCAAAGCTGTCCCGGTGGCTGGACCGTCCCCGGTAATAATGTTCAAAACGCCCGGCGGGAAAATCTCTTGAGCATACTTGCCCATCTCGAGAGCCGACAGAGGGGTCTGCTCCGCCGGCTTAAGAATCAGTGTATTCCCGGCCACGAGAGGAGCAGCAATCTTGCAGGCGGCAAAGAAGATCGGGTGATTGAAAGGGATAATCCGAGCCACCACGCCATAGGGCTCCCGGAATACGGTGTGAAGCATTCCCGGTTTGCCCGGCACAACCTCTCCCCGCAGCTCCCCTGCTAACCCGGCGAAGTACTCCATAATGGCCGCCGCCATCAAGACGTCCCCCTTCATAGCCGTCACCGGATTGCCTGAATCTATCGCGTCCAGGATCGCAAAATCCTCCGCGTGCTGTCGCAAGGCATTCGCCAGCGCTGTGACTTTCTGAGCCCGCTCGAAGGGATCGAGCTTGCGCCACGAACGAAAGGCGTTCTGAGCCGCGGCGGCGGCCCGGTCCACGTCTTCTTCCAATGCGAGTGGGACCTCCCAGAGTTTTTCTTCTCTCGCTGGATCATACGTCGGCAAGCTTCGCCCGGAGAGGCTTTTACTCCACTCGCCGCCGATGAGCATCCTGTCCTTTCCCTGTAACAACCCTGGAATTTTCGCTTCGTACTGCATGGCATCCTCCTTAACGCCTGGGACGAGAATTCCCCCGAAAGCGCCTCGCGAGCTTCGTCGACGGGCCGAGGGGCGCAAGGCCTCGGCCGAGGTGAAAGCTGCTGTCCGTTCGGAGAGCCCGCGCATCCGACCTGCCGGCAGGCAGGCAGGTAACCAGCGTGGGAATAACCACCGGCCCATTGCGCGGGCTCGGAGACCGGGCAGCGGCTTTCATGGTCAAGGGTAAGCCCAAACGCCAATGAACATTCCCCCGAGCCTATCCCCCCAGTTCCTTCAACGCCTCTTCCGCCAGCGAGCTATCCGCCACCTGATCGAACGTCACCGTTTTGGGGATGAGGCCGTCCTTCCGGTCCATCGCGAGCAGGGCCTCAACACCCTCAGGTTGTATCCTGCCGTCGCTCGTAAAGGCACCGATCACAACGTCATACGACTCGCGGGCTGTTTGCTCATCCATGGCAAAGCGTCTCCGAATCAACTCTATGGCGCCGGCGCGCTCGCTGCGCAGGTATCGTAAAGTCTCTATTTCAGCCTTGAGCGTTTTTTTTGCCTGCGGACGGTTGGTCGCAATCTTCCTGATGGTTGTGGAAAGCCCGACAAACGGAATGGAGAGAATTTGTGACGCATGAGCCAGTAAAGGAAACCCTTCCCTTTTGAGCCTCACCGAATACGGCGGCGCGACCATGACCGCGTCGACTCGACCGATTTTCAGGGCCTCATACATGAGGGTTTCATCTCCAATAGCGATAATCTTGACGTCGCGGTCGGGATCGACATCGTAGCGCTGTAGCGCCGCCCTCGTGCTGATGTAGTTCGTGCCACCGATCGCAGTAACTCCAACCAATCTGCCCGCGAGGTCCTTTACGCTTTTGAACCTGGGATGCACAGCAAGGCTAAAAAAAGGGGCCCGAATCGAGGTGGAAATCGACCGGATGGGTGCTCCCTTGGCCGCCGACCGAATGGCAGACCCTAATACCTCGGCATAATCAGCGTCGCCACTGAGTAGCGCGGCGATTGCCACGCCGGGCCTCACCTGAACCAATTCCGCATCGAGCCCGTGCTTGGCGTAAAAACCCCGGTCTTTTGCAGTGAACGTAACGAGGAACGCTAGCGAACTGGTCGCATAGGTAATTCGAATTTTCTCTTTCCCGGATTTCTCCTGAGCTTGCGCGCTAGATGATAAAAACGAGATGCAAAGTAGAAGCAGCGCGGCGGAGAAGACTCGGCTAAGAGCCATGGATAAATCCTTTTGTGTTGGCTATCCCTCTCACCAGCGGCCCTATATATAACGGTGGTGCGAAAGTCGCAAGAGAAATGCCACAAGATCGGCCCCTTTGATGAGCCGGCTCTATTTTCATTTCCGCACGGCAGTACCATCGCTGCCTTCACAGCCGTGGATCAGACGGAGTCGGGTCGCAAAGAAACTGTTTCCCAAATGTAAGAAAATAATCTAAGCGATTCCTAATCCTTGGATGAACTTACCCGTTTTCTTGGGCAGGCAGGCAGCCGCCGCAAATGGCTTGTTTATTGCATTTCTCGACGTCCGAGAACCCTCGCTGGTTACGAGCCACGTAAATGCATGATCTCAGAACTTTCCTCGACGCCTACTCGCGCTCTTGTCCTGACGGGGTTCTTAGAATCCAGCAGAAGATTGACAGAAGATACGAGATTACTGCTCTTCTCACCGAACTGGAAAAGTCCCACCGATTCCCCGTTGTTGTTTGTGAGAACGTTTGTGATGACGGCGTAAAGTTTCCATTTAAGGTGGCGACTTTTATCCATTCCAGCCGAAAGCGCCTCGCGTCCCTGCTCGATACTGTTCCTGAACGCTTGGGGAACGTCTACAACGAGCACCTCCAAAAAAGGATCGCTCAGGTTGTCGTGCCGAAGAACGATGCCCCGGTCAAAGAAAACATAGTAACGGGCGAGAAGGTGGACCTGAAGATTTTTCCGGCGCTGATCCACCATGATATGGATCCCGGGCCATATATCACCGCCGGTTATCTGACCTGCTATGACCCGGACACGGGTGTGGAGAATTCCGCCATTCATCGCGGGTGGATAAAAGCCAGAAATGAGATCAGGGTGTATTTGACCGGCGCCACCCACAATGCCCTTATCTTTGGAAAAAACGAGGCAAGAAGCCGGGACACGAAGGTAGCTTACTGGATCGGGCATCATCCTCTCGTGGTCTTGGGCTGCGAGGCAGGAATCCCTTTCGGAGACAGCCACTACGCAACCGCCGGCGGCTTCATCGGCGAACCGCTCCGTCTTACACCTTCAGAGACTTTGGGTGAGGATTTCTTGGTGCCGGCCGATGCTGAGGTCGTCATCGAAGGAATCATGCCTCATGGCCAGAGAAGGCCCGAGGGTCCTTTTGGAGAGTACACCCGGTATTTCGGGCCGCAAAAATGGAACCCGTTTATCAAGGTCACTGCTATCACATATAGGAGAGACGCCTTTTGGGAAAGCGTGCCGGTGGGTCATACTCACTGGCTTTCTTCGCTCGCCCGCGAAGGCATGGCATTCGACGCAATAAAGAGAGCCGTCCCGACAGTAAAAGCCGTCTATGTGCCTATGTCAGGTTGCGGCGTTTTTCATCTTTACATCCAATTGGAAAACCTGATCGAGGGATCGAGCCGCTCCGCGCTCATTGCCGGGCTGCTGTCCCATTATCTTGTCAAACACGCCTTCGTGTTTGACGAGGACGTCAACATTTTTGATGAAACGGAAGTTCTCCATGCCATGGCGACAAGGTTTCAGGGAGATCGGGATCTCGTGATTCTTCCAGGACTGACCGGCCCCGCCCTCGATCCAAGCGCCGCCGGCATCGTAGGAACAAAAGTCGGGTTTGACTGCACCAAACCCCTGGGCCGGCCGTTCGCTAAAAAGTTATCGATACCTGGTGAGATCAGGAACAGAGAGGGAATAAGAAAGATTCTGGAAAGCATTCCGTGGAAGGAAATCCCGGAAGAAAGATCTTAGCAGTCCGCTGACAGAGTTTTTCAGCACCGTGTTACGCTCAATCATGACGGTGAAAGCCGCCACCCGATCGACAGCGAAAGCCGGATATTCCGCCACAAAGTCACAAAGACACTGAGAGAAACTTTGTGTTTTGCTGCTTAGTGGCGAGAGCGTTGATGAGGAAAAGATGGCCGAGGTGATGTATGTGATTTGCCCGCGATGTGGTGGGCAGTTTTCCGCCGGGCCGGAGTTCTTCACTGTTCCCGAGTCCTATTGTCACTGCCCCTATTGTGCCGAGGAGTTCTCCGTATATCAGAAAACACCGGGCAGTAAGGAATCGTTAAAACAATCCTTGCGTGAAATCAAAAAGGATTAGTGTACTGGAAGAGAAGCTCGCTGAACATTTTACCCGATCGCTTTTCAATTGACCTAAAGAGATACCCAATCCCGGAGGAAACAAATTATGCCGTATGCTGATATGAGAAGCTTTCTTAACCGACTGGAAAAGGAGGGCGAGGTCCACAAAGTTGAGGCGGAAGTGAATCTCGTCTATGAGATCGGAGCGGTGTGCCGCCTCGCGATCGATCGGGGCGGAGTGGATGGGAACAAGGCGTTGTATTTTTCCAATATCAAGGGCCATTCGCAGCCTTTGACCGTGAACCTGTTGTCAACCCGCAGACGCTTTTGTCTCGCGCTCGAATGTGATCCGGAAGACGTGCACAACGTGTGGATTCAGCGCACTCAATCTCCAGTCGAGCCGAAAATCGTCAAAACCGGTCGCTGCAAAGACGTTGTCCGCGTCGGCAAGGATGTAAATTTGTTTGAGCTTCCGATTCCCACATGGAACGGCCGGGATGGCGGTCCGTACATTACCTTCCCCTGCCACATCAGCAAAGATCCTGAGACCGGCATACGCAACGCCGGGATGTATCGCACCATGATTCACGATGAGAAGACGATGGGGATCTTGGCCGCCCCATACAGGCATATCCGCCACCATTTTGAGAAGGCGCACGCGCAGGGCAAGTCGCTGCCCGTCGCGGTCGCGATGGGAGTGGACCCGGTTATTTATGCCGCTACGGTCGCACCGTTTCCGTTCGGCACAGACGAGCTGGCGATGGCCGGCGCATTGCGTGGCGAGCCGGTTGAGATGATTCCATGCGAGACTATTCCTTTAGAAGTGCCGGCAAGCGCGGAGGTGGTGATCGAAGGCGAAATCCCGCCGGGCGTTTTCCGGGATGAGGGACCTTTCGGCGAGTTTACTGGTTATTATGGGGAGCGGGCTCCCAGACCCGTGATTCAAGTCAAAGCCATCACTTATCGAAAGGACTTTATCTTCCAGGAGAGTTATGAAGGTCTCCCCCACCACGAAACCTGCGTGGTTTCGGGAGTCAGCAATGAAGCTGAGCTTATTCGACAGTGCCCGCTTCCGGGAATCAAAAAAGTTCATTTTACATCCGGAGGCGGCGGATATCTTCATGCCGTCGTGTCGGTGAAAAAAGCCTATGACGGTTATGGAAAGATGGTGGGCCTCTCGGTTCTCGGCACGACTGCCGGACGCACCGTCAAAATCGTCACTGTAGTCGACGATGACATCGACCCGAATGATCTCAACCAGGTAGACTGGGCCGTAACCACCAGGACACGAGTAGACCGCGACATCGAGATTCTCAAGGATCTATCGGCCAATGTCCTTGATCCTACGATGACCTCGACTGAGAAGAGAGGCGCCTCAAGGACGGACAAGATGGTCATCGACGCCACCAAGCCTCTCTTGGAGCCGTTGCAGCCTGAGTGCAGGCCGGAGCCGAAAATCATGGAACAGGTGATTCGAAACCGGCAAAAGTACGGTATCGACTGAGCTTCGGCCAAAAACGGACGCTTCCTGCCTCTCATAAGGCTCTGCGGAAAACGCGAACTGGCATACGGCTGGCGCTTTTGAGCGCTATGCCCTTTGCGCCATGCGCTTTGCTGCTGTCCTTTTTCCCTGCCTCCCGCCCGTCAAAGATCCGTTTGCTAAAAACTGAACGGTTGCCTATCATTTCGTGGCGCGTGGCGCGCTTATACAAAGAGGTCCGCTCCGCGCCAAAGGGAACCGGATATTTTCATGAGAACGAGAAGGGAGCGGCCGGGATCCTGGCGGAATATCTTCATGTCGATGCCCCCACGGCTTTGGAAACTTACCGGCTTTGCCGCGACGCCTACACGACTGATGGTATTCCTTGCAATGACGAAATCCACGAACATCTCAAGCTCGACGCCCAGATACTGAAATTGCCGGAACCCAAGCAAATCTCCGATGTCTTTGATTTTACCTTGCAAAGGGAAGTGAATCGGGAGATCGGGATAAAGTAATTGGGTATTACCGTAACGGCCTCGGAGGATTCGCCATGGCGCCGAAAGACATAAATGCTTTTAATGACGAGTTGAGGGAACTCCATATCTCAGGCCAATGGCAGTACGAAGATCTGCTCGAAAAGGCGATCCATGGTCCACGACCCAAGGGGGAGCCGTACATCTGGAAATGGAACAACGTCTATCCCAAGCTCGTCCAAGCCTGCGATGCCCTTCCCGAAAGCTACACCGCCCGGCGGAGTCTTCTTTTTGACAATCCCGGATTACAGGCCCACGGCACCACTCATACGCTCCTTATGGGAATCCAAATTATCAAACCCGGCGAGATTGCATGGGCGCACCGCCACACGATGGCCGCAATTCGATTCGTCATCCAGGGAAACCGAAACGCTTACACGGTCGTCGACGGAGAGGTCTGCCCCATGGAGGACTACGACCTCATCCTGACCCCCCAATGGACCTGGCACGATCACCACAACCCCACTGACAGGACCACAATCTGGCTCGATGCGCTTGATGTGCCGCTGATCCGTAGTCTCAATGCCCCTTTCTACGAGCCTTATGCGGGCAATCGCGTTCAGCCCGTTCGGCTGCACGAGAGCGAGTACCTGCAGCTACGTGCCGGGCCGGTGCGGCCAACCTGGGAAAAGCCCAAAAAAGAGAACTTCCCGATGCGCTATCGCTGGAAAGAGATTGAATCCAAGCTTAAAGCGCTGGCAAAAGAGCCGGGCAGTCCTTACGACGGCGCCTCCATCGAGTACGTAAACCCAATCGCCGGACGTTCCACATTGTCCACTTTGTCTTGCTGGATCCAGATGCTGAGGCCGGGGGAGCGCACTCAGAGGCATCGCCACACTTCGAGCGCCGCCTACTTTGTCGTTCAGGGCGAGGGCACGACTCTGGTCGGGGAGAAAGCTCTGCAGTGGGAGAGGCATGACTGCTTCGTGATCCCCAACTGGTTGTGGCATGAACACGCCAACGCATCAAAAACCGAGGAAGCGATTCTTTTTTCGGTCAACGACATCCCTGTACTGAGCGCTTTCGGGCTCTATAGGGAACAGCCTGAAAACTCGCTGCGGGCTTTCGAGGCGCCCGTCGTTCCCGTACCCGCTCCGAAATAGCCCACCGGTAATTCCCCCGAAAGCACCTCGCGAGGTTCGTCGACTGCCTCGGCGCACGAGGCTTCGGGCCGCGGCCGACCTGTCTGTGCGCCCGCCTGCCAGGGCGCGGGCAGGTGTCCGCACGCAGGGTCGAAGGGCGGTTCCCTCAGGGGCAGCCCGTCCGGCCGCAGCCAAGCCCTATGGGATCGCAAATTGCAAATCTCAAATGGCGAATTTGAAATCTGAGATCTGTCATCTGCAATTCCTCGCACAGCGAGGATTCTCTGCGACCTCCAGGCCGTCCCCTTCCGTCACAGCTTTCAGTGTTTAGGGCGATCGGCATTCATGAAAATTCCACAAATTCGGCGCTTGTCTCAAAACAGTCCCGGCGTGCACGGGCACCGATCAGGGACAGGCACCACACTTTTTTGCACTAGAGCCTGAATTGACTTGACGGCGGTGGGCCGGATGGTCTATGCGATAGCATCTAGAACAAACAAAGGGAGGACTACTATGGACAAGATACATTTTCCGTATCGCTCGGAAAGCCATTTGCCTTTCCTGCATGTCGTCGCCGAATCGGGATCTTGGGAGAAACACGGCCTGGACGTGGAGTATGACTACTTCATCAGCTCCGAAGACGCGCACGCCAATGTGGCAAGTGGCACCGTTGAGTTCGTCGGTGGAAACCATATATCCACGTATGGAAAGCGCGCCAAGGGAGACCGCTGGGTTTACCTCGGCCAGACCGTCGGCACATTGAATCACCGGCTGGTCGTGAAGAAAAACTCCAAGATCTCCAAGGTCGCCGACCTTAAAGGCAAGCTCGTGGGAACGAAAGGGCAGCATCCCGGCCTAAACACCTGGCTTTTCATCAAGCAAAATGGGCTCGAGGGCAAGGTAAAGCTCGAGAATATGCGGAAATACGGCGATCCCTGGGAAGCCGTGCGCGACGGCAAAGCGGATGCCGCCTTCGTGACTCCTCCCGCCGACCTGTTTGCCCGCAGGGCCGGTCTTAAGGTCATTGACGTCGATTTTCTTCCCATGGTCTGGTTTACGACATGTTCCACCGGGTCTACATTCGTTGAAAGGCATCCGGATATCGTCGAGAGATTTCTCAAGGGCGTACTCGAGGGAGTAGCGTACTTCAAGACTCATCGCGACGAATCCATCAAGATTATCCAATCCAAGTACAAAGCCGAAGGCGATTTGGATCGCGAAGCGGCAACGCATCTTTATAAGGACCTGGCCAAGATCCTGTTGCCGAGGCTTTACCCGCCCGTCAGCGCCCTGGCTAACGTGTACGAGCTGGGAATAAAGAAGGACAAAGCCGCCGCAAAGGTGGATCCCATGGCACTTTGGGATTTTCATTTTCTCCGTCAAATCGACGATAGCGGCTTTATCGACGGCCTGTATAAGAGCTGATCCTGAGTAGATGCGGCGATCGCCGCAATTTCCTGGGTGCATCCATTGCCTGATCGGCTGCTGATGTTACAATGAAATGCAGTTCCTTCCCCGTTGCGGGGAGGTTCGGTACGGGGATTTCTGAGACTCGTTGAGCCTTCCCGTCTCGCGGGAGAGGAACCGGGGTAAGTCCGAGAAGCCTCAAGGCGACAACGCTGAGAAAGGTAGTGTGTGGAACCCAAGGCGCCGAAGATCGGAACCAAAATGAGCGGCGATGAAGCGAAGGCTTTTATCGATGAGCTCAATGCGAAAGTCCTTCAGAGATGGGAGGAGCGCGTCACCCGGGGAGCTTTCGTGGCGCGGCTGGTGGACGGCAAGCTGCCGCTTTCGGCGATCAAGCTGTTTTTTCGAAACTGGGGAGCCTTCACAATCGAGATCAACACTCTCATCGCGGCCTCTTACCAGAAGCATCTCGGCTTTTTTAAAAGACATTTCGATCTGCTGGCTCCTTTGGGCGAAAAGATCGCGGATGAATTCATTCATCCAAAGCCTCCTGGTCATGTCCTGGTCATGATGCAGACCGCGAAAGCATTGGGCCTGACCGAACAGGAAACTCTCAGACAGCCGATGTTGCCGGAGGCGCGGGCGATTCTCGATTTTAAGCGCGCGCTTCTATGGGAAGGCACCGTCGCGGAATGGTGGTTTTCCATGCTCACGGAGGAGCCGATCGGCCACTGGGCCGCGGCGTGGTTTCGAGCGTTGACAACCCACTACGGATTCAGCCACGAGCAGGCGATCTATTTTTCGACTCACGAAGAGGCGGACCTCAAGGAGCATGACGGGGTGATGGGTCACGGCAGTTTTAATCGCCTCGTCATGCAACGCATTCTCGAAGACGGATACGGAGATACTCGCGAAGGCTACACACTGGAATACTGCGCGTTGGCTTCCGTGGACCTCTACGGGCTGATGCACAGGGGCGCTTATGAGCAGGGCATTTGAATCGGCGTGGGTGATCGGCGCTAATTGCGCGTGGAGCACAATATGCTGACGCTCAGTCAAACGCAGGCGAAGGAGTTAGTGGCGGAACTCAGAGAGAAGATCGACCGCCGGTGGAAGGACACGGTCGATCAAACGAGATTTATGGAGGAGCTGAGAGAAGGAAAGCTCAAGAGAGAGACTATCCGGCTCTTTTACCAAAACTGGGGCGCATTCGTGCCTGTTATCAACTCGATCTACACGTCAGTCTTCTATAAACATCTTTGGTTCTTCGTAAAAAATATCGACCTCATGGGCGTCTACACTGAAAAGGTCCTGGATGAATTCGGCCATCCGAGCCCGCCGGGGCACATCCAAATTCTCATAGGCACCGGAAAGGCCTTGGGTTTATCGGCGGAAGAAGTTCTTCTTTCACCTATGCTGCCTGAGGCGCGCGCGCTGCCTGATTTTCACAGGACTTTACTGGTGGATGGCCTCATTCAAGAGTATTGGTTCTCAGTCCTATGGGAAGGTGCCTTCGGCGCTTCCTGCAAAATCTGGTTCGACGCGCTGACAAATTTCTACGGCCTTACCGCCGAACAGGCGAGCTACTTCTCCAAACATCACGAAGCCGATACCATGGATCACCTGGATCGGAAGGCCCATTCAGAGGTAACCGAAACGGTGCTTTGCAGGGTCCTGCAGCAAGGGATTATCGAAAGGCCCGGCTACAACTCTGAATACTGCGCCCTCACTCCCGTTGATCTCAACGCGTTGATGATGAACGCGGTCTATACGGCGACTCATTAAGAATGCCAGGCGAAACGCCCAGCCGCGGATCGTCCGTTTGCGGCGAAATCTCCCCTTTCCCCTCTTTTTCAAAGAGGGGAACCCGTAGTCGAAGGAGAACGATTCTAAGCAGTTACAAAGCAAAATTCATTTCCTTTTTGTGATCATCCCCCTTTGAAAAAGGGGGAAAGAGGGGGATTTGAATTTCTTCACAGCTTTCGGGAGCCTGGTGAGGTGCTTATGTCTCTCGATGAGTTCAATCGCGAGCTCAGGGAAAAGAATCTTATCGGCTATTGGATGATCCCCATCCGGAGCGATGATTTTCGCGAGCCGCAAGCGAGCTTTGAGCCGTTCCTCTGGAAGTGGGCGGAAATTTATGAAGCGCTGCAGAAGGCGGTGAACCACATCGCTCCGGAGGATGCGTGGAGGAGATTCATTGGCTTTCAGCACCCTGCTCTCAAACTGGGGACATGCCACACGCTGCTGATGGGCGCGCAAATGATTCGCCCGGGAGAGAAAGCGCCGGCGCATCGTCACACCATGGAGGCGATTCGTTTCGTTGTTCAGGGCCGCGGTGTCTACACGACGGTCGAGGGAGAAGCCTTTCCGATGGACGAAGGCGATCTTATCACGACTCCGAACTGGACCTGGCACGATCACGTCAGCACCGGGGAGGGAACGGTCATCTGGCTCGATGGAGCCAACGGGCCGATGATTCAATACTTTCAAACCGGTTTCGCTGAGCTTTACCATCACGCTCACCAGACAATCACCCGCCCGGATGGTTGCTCGGAGCATGAGTATGGCTTCACCCGGTCGGTGGGAACGACACCTGCTACAAGAACGTTCAGGCCGCCGTACCGCTACCGGTGGGAAGAGACCCGGCGGGCGCTGGAGCTCAAGAGCGAAACCCCGGGAGACCCTTACGATGGCGTGCTCCTTCGTTATGTCGATCCGGCGACCGGCGCTCCCACTCTCCCTTCGATGTCTTGTGAGATCCAGATGCTGCGCCCGCGAGAACAGACCCGATCGCACCGCCACACCCATACCGTAATTTATCATGCCTTTCGTGGCTCCGGTTCAACAATGATCCACGGCCAACGCTTCGATTGGGAACATGGCGATTCGTTCGTGGTTCCTCTTTGGACCTGGCACTCCCACGCCAACAACTCTCCCGAACCGGCAATTCTGTTCTCAATCAACGACAGGCCGGCCCTGGAAGCTTTGGGACTTCATCGGGAAGAGACGAAAAAGGACGCGGACACGACCAGTCAAAGCTGAGCCCTGAGCGCCAAACGAAACCCCGCCGTCATTTCCGCGAAAGCAGCGCAGTCGAACCGCGCCTTGGGCCGCAAGGTTCCAGCCCGCATTTCTTCTTCCGTCATCCCGCGAGAGTTTGCCCTGATCGGCTCGAACGATCCGCAAAAGAACAGGGACTGGACCCCCGATTAAGACATTCGGGGGTGACGGTGTATGCTGCTTCGAGTGTTCTCAAAGCCGTCTCCCTCGTCGTCGTTCCCGCGAAAGCGGGAACCCAGGTTTTTTGCCGGACGCGGACACCCTCTCTTGCATCCCTGGCATCAAAGTATGGCTTTCATCGTCAAGGGTGGTCCGGCCAAAACAGTGGTCATTCTCGCGAACGCGGGAATCCGGGCTTTCATTCCCGATCCTTTTAGGCTCCAGAGAGAAGAGCTTCGTCCCGTCGTGCCATAGTGGCCACGACTCATAGCCCATTCTTCCCCCTCGAAAATTCCGGTTGTCATTGCACCGGCCGTTTGCTAGTCTGCCGTCGCCCCTGATTATGCTTGCGAAGGTCAACAGCGCGGCGCTCTACGGTATTGACGCACTTCGTGTTGAAGTTGAGATCGATCTTTCCCCCGGATTGCCTCAACTCGCCACCGTGGGATTAGCAGAAGGAGCGGTCAGGGAAAGCAAAGATCGAATCCGGGCCGCAGTCAAAAACACGGGCTATTCTTTTCCGGCCAAAAAGATCACGATCAATCTCGCCCCTGCCGATCTAAAAAAAGAAGGTTCCGCGTACGACCTGCCGATGGCCGTAGGTATCCTGGCCGCGGAGGGTCTCACCCAAAAGGACCGACTCAAAGACTATTTTCTGGTTGGAGAGCTTTCCCTGGATGGGGAAGTAAAGCCTGTGCGTGGCGTGCTCCCCATCGCCGTTGCGGCAAAGAGAGAAAGATTTAAGGGAATAATCCTGCCGCAATGGAACGGCCCGGAGGCTGCGGTCATCCAGGAAATAGAGGTGCTTGGGATCCGGCACCTGCATGAAGTGGTGGAATTTCTGAACGGCGATCGCTCAATCGAGTCTACGACTGTCAATCTGGAGGAACTCTTCAGCCGTCATTGCCAGTACGACTCGGATTTTACGGAGGTAAAGGGACAGCAGCACGTGAAACGCGCTCTCGAGGTCGCCGCGGCGGGAGCGCACAACGTAATCATGGTCGGGCCGCCCGGCTCGGGAAAAACCATGCTGGCTAAAAGGCTGCCCACGATTCTGCCCGATCTCACACTTTCAGAAGCTTTGGAAACAACCAAGATCCACAGTGTCATGGGCCTTCTGGACGGAAAACCCATTATCGCGACGCGGCCTTTTCGCTCCCCTCATCACACGATTTCAGACGCCGGCCTCGTCGGCGGGGGAACCGTTCCCAAACCCGGAGAAGTTTCGCTGGCCCATAATGGAGTCCTTTTTCTGGATGAATTGCCCGAATTCAAACGCAACGTGCTCGAAGTCCTCCGTCAGCCATTGGAGGACGGAAACATCACCGTCTCGCGCGCGATCGGATCCATCAATTATCCGGCAAGGTTCATGTTGATTTCCGCGATGAACCCCTGCCCTTGCGGCTTCTTTACTGATCCTCAGAAGGAATGCGGCTGCACTCCCGTTCAGATCCAGCGCTACCGCTCCAAAGTCTCGGGTCCCTTGTTAGATCGAATCGACATTCAGATCGAAGTCCCCGCGCTCCGCTACCAGGAGCTCGCAAGCCGCGACGCCGGCGAGCCTTCCTCGGCCATACGCGACCGCGTCAACCGGGCCCGTAAAATCCAGCTACGACGGTTTCAAAAAAGAGGCATCCACGCCAATGCCCAGATGGGATCGAAAGACATCCGGCGCCACTGCGCGCTGAACGAAGCGTCCGAGAGGCTGCTCGAAACCGCCATCAACAAGCTGGGCCTAAGCGCCCGCGCCTACAGCCGAGTCCTAAAAGTCGGCCGCACCATCGCCGATCTGGAAGGCTCCGAAGACATC
>JACQUW010000004.1 GCA_016210115.1 Deltaproteobacteria bacterium
CCGAGCGTGACAAGCGCAAGGGGCAAAGCATAAAGGCTAGCCCGGCGTAGGCAGCGGATACCTAATACATGGTGGAGGAACAGAACCAGAAACGCTCCCCCCGAAAATCCGACGAGATAGATGTAGCTGCCAACCCACAAGCCCCAGGGAAGATAGCTGCCTAGGTTGAGATGCCTTTCACCATGAACCAGGCGATCCCAGGCTCCGAATACTCCCAAAACCGTGAGCATGAGCAACAAGGGAATAAGTGCTTTATTAATTTTGAGCATTGGGTTCTCCTACATCCGGTAGTAAACCTTCGGTTCAGTGCCAAGCTCTTCCTTCAGGCGTATCGAATTGGGCTTTGAAACAAGCTGAGAAACCAGGCTTTCTGGATCGTTTGCATCTCCGAAATACGTCGCAGCGCCGATGCAAGTCGTAACACAAGCCGGGAGCATCCCGACCTCGAGACGATGGCTGCAGAAGTGGCATTTCCTGGCGTTCCCTACAGGGGACTTTGCTTCCTCTCTGGGCCATTCCCGGCCATACTCGTAGCTGGGTAGTTTCTCGTACGCTTCCAGCTTGGGAGTTCCCTCGGTGTAAAATTCGCCAAAGTCATAGGTGCGCGCGCTATAGGGGCAGGCGTGGAGACAATAGCGGCAGCCGATGCACTGGTTGTAGTTAATTTCGACGATGCCATCAGGCCTTTTATAGGTCGCTTTTACGGGGCAGATGGATACGCACGGAGGGTTATCGCATTGCATGCAAGGTCTGGGAGTAAACCGGCGAGAGACATTTGGATAAGTGCCGATCTCCTCGTCTATAACCGGACGATAGACAACACCCGGAGGTAACTTATTTTCGGCTACACATGCGATCGTGCAGGCAGAGCAACCGATGCACTTGCCAAGATCGATCACCATGACCCACTTTCTTTGCTCGATGGGCTTTTTTAATGCCCGATGGAGCTCCCGCTGCATGCGAAGCGCGGGACTCTCCCCCTCCGGTAGCTCAGGCAGCGGTTTTTGGGCCGGAGCCGCATCTGATTTTTCCTTTCCGGCTAATAACCCGGCTCCTATAACGGCACTTGCGACGATCCCTTTTAGAAACTTCCGCCTTTCTTCAGCGTTCTTGCGAGGCCTTAATCTTGCCATAGCCACCTCCTGGATGGATTCATCTGGACAGAATCTTCTCGCTTTCGACACAGCAACCTAACACTGCGCGTTCCGTGTCTCTGAAGAGCTGAAACGCGGTATCTGTTCATGTACCAAAATCTCGGCACTTGCCGTCGCCGGACAGCCTGGGAACGGTCGCCGTGAAAGCCGTATTCCCAACCTCGTCCTAAACGGCCAAAGAGTTTCTGACAGTCAATTACACAGTCAAGCTTAAGCGTAAAACTCCTCTCCTGCCGCCGTCCCGAGGGAGGCAGTACGAGGCTTCCATCAAGTTCCAGCGCAAAGCCGCGATGAATCCCATGCTTCCCAACAGTGGTGTTCAGTGCTGGCCTTGTATGAGCTCCGTGCGAACTGTGATGTCATGGCCGAAATTTCTTTGACGGGAATGTCGATAGAACAGAGACCGTCCCCAGGCTCGTTGCCCAAGGAGGCACACATGAAAAAAACGTGACCTGAACGGGATCAGGAAAGAGATCTTAATACTGGCGAGGTGGAAGTTGAGAACGTTGATCGACACTCGCTCAAGGCGGACAGAAAGAAATAAACCAAGGATGCATACGAAGATTAAGATTGCCTTGGCCATCGACCCACTTATGTCATAGGTTCTCTCGAATCACGATTAAACGCGCCACTAGTGCAGACTGCAAGGCTTCGTCCAGAAATGCCTTGCATGTTGCAATTTGCAAAGCTCAAGCCAAATTTGTTTTGAGTAGTACCTCTATCGAGCTTCAATGGTCTGTTAGAGTCGAGCACGAAAATGCAGAAAAAACTTGCAGGAAAACAACACCTTGTGTTCTGTTGAGTGTTGGTCGAAGATGAGTTGTTTTATGCAGGGGCAATAAAACGCTGGCCAGGTATTGAGCTGTTTTCCCAGAATTTGGAAAGATTTCAAATTTTCCTTACGCCTTTAGGGGTATCCATCTCTCACCCCTCACCTTCGTCCTCTCCCGTCGAGGGAGAGGAAAAAGAATCGCACCGCTAGTTTAATAGATACGCGATGAGATAGTTTAAAGTTAATTTGGACAGCAATGGGATTGACGAAAAATTTTCCAATACTTTGGAAAGACCCGAAAGTTTGTTGCACAGCCAAGAAATCTCACGGCTGAGTTTCGCGGATGCAGCAGGCAAATCAGCGTTCGTCTGCCACACATTGGGCCGCAAAAGGACAAGGAAAGCACACAGGTATTTAGCAATTGTCAAGAACAGCGGTGGGTGAAGCGTCTGGTCAAAATACCCGGTCGTACATACCAGATCGAAGGCATGTTTTTTGCTGTTTCGCGATGGAAGACTGCAATACCCTCGCGAGGAGGTAGCTATGAACGCCGCGCTTATGACGATGACCGTCGTTGTCGGGCTGGGACTTGTCTATGTGTTGCTGCCCCTGGTGGTTCACACTTTCCAACGCTACTGCTCCAAAAGGATCTTACAATGTCCTGAGACTCAAGAAACGGTGCAGGTCGAAATCGACCCCCGCCGGGCTGCGTTTTCTTCCGCATTCGGAAGACCGCTACTCAGAGTTACCAACTGCACTTTGTGGCCCAAGAGAAAAGGCTGCCACCAGGAGTGCACGAGATCCGCGTGACGCTTTCCAAGCGTCAAAAAGATTATCCCGTCCAGATTCCGTCTATGGGCCACGACCTCAGGGCTCGCCCTTCATCAAAAACTTCTGCACATCCAAGCTGAACAGAAGATAAGAGGTGATTATGGTAGCCAACGCTTCTCTGAACGTCGGGCAGAACGGCATAGAAAAGGTCTTTACCTACTGCATTCACTGCGCGGCTTTGTGCGGTGTTATCGCTTATGTGAAAGAGGGTCATTTGATCAAGGTCGAGGGAGATCCCGACACCCTTAAGAATGCCGGCACCCTTTGCCCGAAGGGGCTTTCGGCGAAGCAAGAGATCTATCACCCGGACCGGCTCAAGTACCCCATGAAGCGCAGCAACCCAAAGTCGGCTGCCGATCCGGGTTGGGTGAGGATTAGCTGGAACGAGGCTTTGAATACGATCGCCGCCAAGATGAAAGAGATCCGAGATCGTGATGGGCCCCAGGCTTTTTTCTTCCAAAAGGGCTCCACCGATGGCTCGCCGGGAGCCGAATGGTACAGATTTTTCTATCGGCTTTCGGCTCTATACGGTAGTCCCAACCATGGTGGCACGGGACATATCTGCTGCTACAGTCGAAGCTGCCCCGGGCTTCCAACGCATTTGGGCGGCAAAGGCCTTCACCCGGCAATCGATTATGCCAAAACGAATCTTATTTTCCTCGTTGGCTACAACATTCTCCACACGAAACCACCCCTTGCCCGGAAAGTTTTAGACGCGAAACAGCGCGGCGCCAAGCTGATCGTGGTGGATCCTGTGCTTTCACCAACCGCAGCGAAAGCCGATATCTGGCTTGCTTTGCGTCCGGGAACTGACTTGGCCCTGTTTCTCGCCATGCATCACGTGATCATTCGTGAGCGGCTCTACGATTCTGAATTTCTAGCCTCCTGGACGAACGCGCCTTTTTTGGTGCGGGACGACAATGGGCTGTTTTTAAGGGAAGGCAGCGCCTACGTGGTGTGGGACTCCGCAACCGGTAAACCATCTCCCGCAGACCCCTGGCTCGCGGCGGGGGCAAAGCCGGCGCTGAATGGATCGTTTTCCGTGGACGGAACCCGCTGCAGGCCGGCCTGGCAGCTTTTTTCCGAGATGGTCGATCAGTGTACGCCCGAATGGGCCCAGGAGATTGCCTGGGTCTCCGCAGAAGATATACGCAGGGTCGCCCGGCTTTTCGCCACCACCAAACCTGCCAGCATGGATTGGTATAACGGCTTACATCGTAGCAACAACGGATTCTCAACAGCCGTGGCTTTGGCTCTTCTCGCAGTTGCAACGGGGAACTTGGATGTTCCCGGAGGGCTCACGTTTGAATCCGATGTCTTGTTCAAAGATGTCAAAGGATCTCACTACCTGCCCAAAGACTGGCTCCAAAAGAGTCTGGTGGCAGCGGCGGGATTCAAGGCCCGAGAGTACAACAGGGAGTATGTGGGACCGATGAACCTGGTGGCGGATGCGATTCTTACCGGCAGGCCCTACCCCATCAAAGGAATGCTTGCCCTCGCTTCCGGAGTTGGAACGTCAAACCCAAACTCAAAAAAGATGACCGATGCCTTAAGACGCTTGGAGTTCCTGGCTGTAGGAGACATCTGGAAAACGCCGGCCATGGATACGGCCGACATCATTCTACCCTGCGCCACCCACTGGGAATCGGAATTTGTGAACTACAACGCGCCTTATCTCATGTACCGGCGCCCCGTTGTGAAACCTCAACACGAAGCCTGGCCGGACATAAAAATCGTTTTTGAGCTGGCGAAAAGGCTTGGATATGAGAAAGAGTTCTGGGACGGAGATATTAAAACGGCTTTTAACGAGATGCTTCAGCCTCTCAACGTAACCGTCGAAGGACTGGCGGCCTCCCCGCGCGGCATACGGTATTCCCCGCCCGAGTTACATTACTCTAAGTATGCAGCCATAGACGAAAAGACCGGCAAGCCGAAAGGCGTCGCCACTCCTACCGGAAAACTCGAAATCTACTCGGAAAAGCTCAAAACACTTGGCTACGATCCCTTGCCCTATTGGAAGGAGCCTGAGCCCGGACCGGTAACCACGCCTGAGCTGTTCCGGAAATTCCCTTTGATTTTAAGCAGCGGATTTAAACCCATGCACTGGCTTCACGGACAGTTGCGAGCTGTGCCGTGGCTGAGAGAATGTGAGCAGGAGCCTCGCGTCTGGATCAATCGCAGGACTGCGGGCGAGCTTGGAATTCGGGACAGCGATATGGTCGTCGTAGAAACTCCTAAGCGCGATGGAACCCTGCAAGGCTCTGTGCGGCTTAAGGCTCACCTCACCGAATCGGTCCAATGCAAGGTTATTTACGTTCCCTATGGTTGGTGGCAAGGCTGTAGTGCCCTCGAAATAAAGGACTCCGGACACCTCGACGGCTCCGCCAATGTCAACAATCTCTACGATGACTCATTTACGGATCCAGTGAGCGGAACTATCGGAATGGTTTCCTATCCTTGCCGGATCAGAAAGGAGTGAGACCGTGTCGCGATATGGCTTAGCCATCGATGTGGACCGGTGCACAGGCTGCTACGCCTGTCTGGTCGCCTGTAAATCTGAGAACTCCACCGCGCCGGGGGTTTTCTGGATCCGAATAGAAGAAAAAGAGGCCGGGGAATATCCCGACGTTTCTAGAAACTACATCCCGATGCTCTGCATGCAATGCGGTGAAATGCCCTGCGCGCAGGGTTGTCCCACCGATGCGATATCTAGAGACAGCACCGGGGTAATAATTATCGACCCGGAAAAATGCATCTGCGAGACAACGAAGCCTTGCACTGCGGCTTGTCCCTTCGGCGTGCTTACAGCGAATGACGGGAAAAAGTCTTACTTTCCCGATTATCTCACCCCCTTCGAAAAGGAGGCTTCCGCAGCTCATCCCCAGGGGGTTGTGGAGAAGTGCGACCTTTGCTATCAGAGAATTACCTCAGGTCGTCTCCCAGCCTGTGTGCAAACCTGCCCTACACAGGCGATCATTTTTGGCGATCTCGAGGAACGCGAGAGCAACTTAGCGCGCCTTGTATTTGGCGGGAATGCTGAAGCCTTAAACCCGGAGCCTAAAGTTGATCCGTCTGTCTTTTATATAAAGAGAAGGAAAATACATTAGCAGGGCTGAAGGTCCATGAAAACAGAGCTGCCCCACGGCTACTGGAATCCAAAAATTGAGCTGATGCCGAAAGGCCAACTCAAGCGGCTTCAGCTGAGACGGTTGGAAGCTGCGCTCCGATACGCCTGGGAAAGCTCCCCGTATTATCGCAGCCTGATGAAAAAACATGGCGTTGCGCTTGAAACGATCACCACACTGGAAGACTTTTTTCGCAGTTTTCCCGTTACCCGTCGAGAGGACTTGAACCGGGACCAGCTGGAAAATCCCCCGTTTGGAACGCGGCTGGCAGTGCCCTTAGAAAACCCTCTGAGATATCATGCTACGTCCGGGACCACCGGCCAACCGGCCGTAAGAGCTTTCGACACTGAAAGGGACTGGATCTGGGGCGCTGATGCCTGGGCCACAAGTCTCTACAATTTCGGCGTCAGGCCAAATGATGTGGTCATGATAGCATTTGGCTACGGCTCCTTTATCGGATTCTGGGGCGCTCATTACGCTTTTGAAAAAATCGGCTGCAGGGTCCACCCGACCGGTTCTATGGACACAAAAACCAGGATCCAGATGATCCTGGATCTGGGGATAACGGTCCTTTGCTGCACTCCTTCCTATGCCATCAGGATTCTCCACGTCGCCGGCGAAGAAGGAATAGACCTGGCCGCCAGATCACGGCTGAACATGATCGTTGTAGCCGGCGAGCCGGGGGCCTCGATCAAGTCCACGAAGGATATTATCGAGAAGGGTTTTAACGCTCATTTAGGCGACTTCATGGGAACCACCGAGACGGCCGGGATGATCGCTTCCACGTGCTCCAGACTCTGTGGAGGACTCCACATCAACGAGGATCGCTACCTCACCGAAGTTGTCGATCCGGATAACCTCAAACCCGTAGGTTACGGGAAGAGAGGGATGATGGTCGTGACCCCACTAATTAAAGAGGCCATGCCTCTTTTTCGCTATGCGACGAACGACATTGTAATTCTGGAAAGGAGCAATGTCTGTCGCTGCGGTCGGACTCTTGACCTGTTTATGGGTGGGATCCTGGGCCGCTATGACGACATGGTAAAGGTCAGAGGAGTTCAGTTGACCCCTCAAATGATTGAGGAGATCGTCAGAAGCTTTCCGGAAGTCGAAGAATTCTTTACGACGGCGGAAATTCGGGACGGTCTGGACATCCTCTTGATCCGATTTGAGGTGAAAAAGGACGTGAATTCTCAATTAGCCGAGCACATTTGCCGTCAGATCAAAGCAAGCACCAAGCAAAACCTTGGGCTCTCCCCCGAGGTGGCCGTAGAGCCTTATAACTCGCTGCCCCGATTCGAGTTAAAGGCCAGGCGTTTTAAGGATTTGCGGAATAAAAGCAATTAAGAGTCTCGAGAAACTCATATGGCCAAACAAACAACGCTCAGCCGGGAAGACGAAACAAAGCTTCTTTCGGCGTACAAGGTGCTGGAAGAGTTCTCCGACCATGAATTGCCCGTCCTAAGTTTCAATTGCCGCAAGGCTAAGAATGAGCTGTGGCAGGCTCTATTCGAACTCGATCTTCTTCCCGAAAAAGAACCATAACTCCCGCCGGTCTCCGGCTCCCCGAACGCCCGCGCATCGGGTCCAGGATTTGGGCCGTGTATCTCGGGCGCCACTTTCTATCGGTTGCAATGGCACGTTCTTTGCCACTCTAGATGATAACTTTCTCGATTCATCAACAAGAAGAAACGGAGGCAACATGTTCTGGACTGCGTTGAAAAGGCGTGGAAGTCGGCTGCTGCAATCTCTGCCTCATGATAGGCGAAAAGAACTTTTGTCATTGCTTTGCCGGGAATACATCGAAGAAACGAAAACCTCGATGCAGTATCGGCGCCATGCGCAGCGGATGCGTTATCCGCAGTTTCGTGAAAGATTGCTGCGGATCGCCGAAGAAGAACAGAAGCATGCCCAGTGGCTGGAGAAAAGGGTTACGGCTCTTGGAGGAGAGGTTCCGCGCATCTCGTTTGCTCCAGAGGACGGGTGGAACAGTTGGGAGCAATTGCGTCTCGACCTTGACGAGGAAAAGCGCTGCATATGGGACCTGGAAGACCAGCTAATAATACTTGATCAAATCGACCCTGAGACTGCAAAGCTCCTACGTCGCATCCTTGAGGAGGAGATAAATCACCGCGAGACAATCACAGACATGTTGATACGGAGTGATCCGCAGGCCGAACGGCCCGTTTAGGGATCTGGGCCGGAGCCTAACGATGAGAACAGCATCTTCATAATCTTAAGTCAGAGAAGTTCTCACTGTTGCGACCGCAGCCTTGACATAGGTTCCAGGAATGCGACGAGTAACGCGCGGGTGGTTATCGATCTGCCTCTTTTTCTGCTTCATATTGCGTTGCGCCGGGCGGAGACTATTTAGTCGTGGCCCGAATCACCAGAATCGGGGTCGCTGAATGGCGGACTACGCGATCAGTGACACTCCCCAGCAGCCAGCGAACCACCCCCGTCCTCCCATGGGTACACATCACGATCAGGTTTTGGGGCCTCTCTTCAGCCAGATCGATAATCTTTTCTGCAGCATTGCCTTCGAGCACCACTGAGGAGACCCTTTCGAGTCCCTCTTTCCGCAACTGCCCTGCCTTCTCTTCGAGATAATCTTGTGATTCTTTTCTGACCTGCTCCCAGAGTGGTCCCAAGTCAGGGACGTATCCTTCAGGATAGCCGGGCGTAGGGAGACCATATACCCGGACCAGCGCCAGCTCGACATTCAGCTTCCTCGCCAATTCGACCGCGTGCGGAATCGCGCTCTCCGCAAGTCTGGAACCGTCCAACGGTACCAGTATTCTATTTGGCAGCGCTGCTTCAGCGTTCCTGGTCTCCTCGGTCGGCCGAACAAGCAGCATATCATTCGCCGCGGCGTGTAAGACTTTGCCAGCCACACTGCCCAGCAGCCATCGGTTAATCCCGGAATGCCCATGAGTGGCCATGGCAATGACGGTATCGCTGGAAGCTCCTGCTTTATCTATGATGGCCTCTGCCGGCTTTCCTACGTCGACAGAACAATCGACGGCCACTGAAGCAAGAAACGAAGTCGCGAGCTTCCTCAGGTAATCGCGCCGATCTTCTCTCTCAGCAGTCAAAACATTATCGTAGCGACCATACTTTGCGACCAACGAAGGCATAATGGTTTCAGGATCAATTACATAAAATAGCTCCACAGGGATATCGAGCGTCCTGGCAAGACTCCGCGCGTAAGGCAAGATACCTTCCGAAAGCCGAGATCCATCCACGGGCAGCAGAATTCTCTTGTACATTGTTTTCTCCCCTCTTTACGCTCAATGGTTTCCCCAAAGTGCAAAAATCAGCAAAACTTGTGCCACAAGATCTGCCATTTCTTACTAAGATATCGGCTTGAACTTCTCAAAGCCGCAAATCTATCCGTTCAGAAATCCGCAAGCGCGACTCGGACGATCCTTCCCTTTTTTGGCCGCAAAAATTATGCTGAAAGCAATTTACGCGAGAGATCCAGGTATACGGATGGGGCACTCCTATGAATATTTTCTTAATCGAAGCCGTGCTTGATAGATACGTGGCGCTGGTCAAAAGGAGCAACAAACAATGGAGCGCCGAAGAGGTGGAGGCGTTGTTGATAAGACTGAGAGCAGAGGTTCTCGACTGTCTGAAGTAGCGGGAAGGCAATTGGCCGTGCCGGAATAAGATCACCGGCAACGCAAAGGGCTTCAGTGCGACGCCTTTGAGCGATCAACTCCCGAGTGTTGCCAACACAGACCTGCAGGCGAGATAGGACTGCTGGATGGAAGATTAAGCTCCGGCTCCACGAAGCAGCCCTTACGGTTTTGGGATACGGAGCCTTTTGCTAATCATGCCGGATCCGTTGGCAAGGTAGAGTAGAGACAGCGGATGCCATTCCAAAGAGGCGATCTCGACAGTTCCTAGCGGTAGATTATCGCCGACCTGCCCCGTATAGAAACAGATTGCCAGCACGAGAATCAGCAGCATACTGGAGGGGATCGGCATTCCCTCAAAGTATTTAACCTTGCCTTTAGGGTCGGAGAGCTGCGCCGCGGTGATATTGAAGCGCGCCAGCCTGCTTACGCCACAGCCTACAAAGAAAACGAGTATCAGCGCATCAAGGCCGCCGTCCATGCCCAGTCCATAGGCCACGACCACCGGCGCCACGCCAAAACTTACGATGTCAGCCAGCGAATCAAGTTCCTGTCCAAAGAGAGACTGTTTTTGCCGCCAGCGCGCAACTTTGCCGTCCACAAAATCGAAGATCAACGCCGCTGAAAGAGCCCCGAAGGCCGTAGTCACTCGCCAGTTTTCCCGCGTGACCACGTAGCTCATCATGATCAGAATAGACGCTGTTCCGGCAAAGGCGTTGGCGAGCGTGAGAAGGTCTGACGCCTGATAGCTACGGAGCATGGAAAAACGCGCGGGCCGTTGGGGTGATGAAAGCTGCCGGGTAGTCATCTCTGAGCTACCGGGATTATGCCGGAAGGCAATGGTAACTTGGACCCCATTTCGCGACTAAGCGTTCAGGCCGGTCATGGCCTGTATTCTGATTGTGGTAAAATCGTTTATCGAGTCTCCTTATGGTACGACGGCCGCTATGAGTAGAAAACACCGATTTTTCTATCATACCTGTTATCAACTTACCGAACCCTACTCTATGGCTGTTTCCTTTTTGGACGGAGCTCTGCGACGCCCGGGAGCAGCTGATTTTTCGCCCTTTTGGGAATCGACCTCGGCCATCACCAGTCTCTCTGCCTCAAGCCAATCCTCGATATCTCGTCCGGGCTCGCCTCCCCTCTTCTGATGCAACTCATAGGCCTTCTCAGCGATCCGCCTGCGAAGCTCCTCTTCACTTACGGTCGTGCCCTGGGAATTGCCTCCCTTCGATACAGTACCTTTGCGGGATTTTTTGTTTGAAACTATAGCCATTATGACCTCCTTATCCTCATAGCTTTATTCTCGCGCACCAGGAGAGGAACGCAGAATTACCGCTCAAAAATATCGTTAAAGCTTACGACTCTCTTTCACAAAAGCATACCATGGTTCTCTCGATGAGCAATGCCAAAGACCTTCTGGCAAACAAATTTGGGCGTCTGGGTCAACAAGCTATAAGCTAGCGTCGTCTCCATCCGGCCCAGGCGGGAAATCCATTATCATCCCGGAGCTTCAGGACTTCGTCGCCCTTCTTTACTTCGGCCGCAATAAGAGCCGGCTTTCCTCCAAACGTTATCCTTGACCCTTTCACCTCAACTTTGTCTTTCGGCTCAATCTTCACATCCTGATTTTGGAGATACCATTCAGGGCCCAAGTGAACAGAGATTTCCTCTTTCTCTGTTTTTACAGTCATGTGCACGCCGGCGGACATCCCTTTTCTTGGCGTGATCCTGTCCACCTTGATCACCTCACCGCTGATGGTCTCGACCGTTTTGGCATCATACATCTTACTGTACGGCGCCCCGGGGCCCCAGCCGCCGCTGCCCCTCCAACGGACGCCACGTTGCTGGGCGGATGATTCCGAAAGACCGATCAAGGCTACAAACGCGAACCCTGCAATTAATGTAATTAACCTCTTCATTTTTGCCTCCTTTCCTTTGATTCTGCTCAAATCACAATCTCCCCTCGTGAGGGCTTGAGCAATAGCTATGCCACGGTAGTCGCGCGGTTTTTTCGCCAAATGCCACGGCGATTTGTCGCAGTTGCGCCAAGGAGTGCGGGGATCATCGCAGAAGTGCGAAGGATCGGAGACATTGTTTCACGACATTTGATTTCTTTGAAAGTTATCGCGTAAAAGAAAGAGGCTTTGACGCGGCGGCGCGAGTTGCGCGCCGGTTTTGATTTTTCCAACAGAAGCTCGATCGCATGAACAGGCTTGTTAAGCTTCGCAGGTTATGGTGGACACCTTGGGCGCTTCTGCCGATCAACCTGGCCGCTCTTGGACTTGTCATGCTTTACAGCTATCTCAACCTCAGACCCTATACTCCCCCCATGATCCCAACCGAAACGGCAAGACGTGTCGGCGACCGCTTTCGGCTGCGGAGTTTGGGCTCGCTCACTCTGAAGAACATCACCACACCCGTGGAAGCATGGGAGGTCTGCGACGACAATAGCACCTGACACGGAGGTTGGCCGGAGAAACTCACCGCCCCCACGTTTCCCGCAACTCCAGGCTAAAGTGACCAAAGAAGTAAAGCCGACACCGCCAGCTCATAGATACGGTTCTACAAGTGAGAAGAAAAGCGTTACCCTTTTCACAGAACCGAAAAAGAGCGCGATGATCTTAAGCCCAAACGCTTCAGTATTAGGCGTAAGGCCTCAGGGCCGTTTTTCGTCAGCTAGGGCTGTTGACCTATCTTGGGCGCTTGAGGACCTGGCACGAGATTGGCTAGCAAAGCAATGGCACCTGAAGATATGTGACTTGGAGGTGCAGTATGCCGAATACGACGAAAGCGAAATTACTTTTCTGCCTGGCTGCGGGAATCTCATTTTTCCTTTCTGTCTATCTCTGGTTCGGCGGCCGGAAGGATGAAGGAGTTTTCGTTGCGCTTTGGGTTCCATCTATTCTTTCCCTGGGCGCTTTATTGCTATCGGGAAGAGGGTCAAGACCATGAGCGAGTTTGCAATTTTCGTACTCGGTTTTATTGTCTCGCTAATATGGATCGCCGCGATAGCATTTCTTATCTGGGGAGAAACCATGGATCACAACTCAAAGCGATAAGCTATACAGACCGCGTCGTGCATCATTTCGCATTGTTCCAAATGTCAGCTTTCTTCTCCCCTTCACCGCCGGCAGTTTTATTTACATCGCCGCGGGGGAATTCTCGCTTTTTCAGGCTAATTCTAACTTCGCTCGCGCAGCGTTGCTTGCGCAGCTCGATTTGCCAGGCTGACTCTTGCTGCTAACGAAAAAAAGAGTGGAGGCTGATCAGAATGAATTTTATACTCCACCCTATCGGCTGGATTCGGAAGACAAAAAGCACAATTAGAATCGTTCTCTACAAGAAATATCAACCAGGGCTGATGGGCGTAGAGAAGCTTTCAGAGATATGGGTCGTTTGGTGGTTTAACCGGAATGACAACCCCCGCATGCGATCGATCCTCCGGGTTCACCCTAGAGGTAACCCGGCGAATCCTCTACGAGGCGTTTTCGCAACACATGCCCCGATGCGACCCAACTTGATTGCATTAAGCCGCTGCAAGGTCGTATCAGTAAAGAATAACGTCGTCGAAATTGACGAGATCGACGCCGCCCCCGATACCCCGGTATTGGACCTGAAACCCTAGCGGAGCGTTTGCCTGCCTCTTCCGTGTGATCCGGTTTCAAGCGGGCATCTGTGTTAAGGAATTCAGCATGGGAGTTCAAAAGTCTGCTGCCGTAGCGTCCCAAGACTCACCGGCCTTTATTGAGGTGAAGCAACTGACGAAGCGGTTCGCGGAGGTCGTCGCGGCGGACCGGATTTCCTTTGACGTGCACCAGGGAGAGCTGTTCGGATTCCTTGGACCCAATGGCGCCGGCAAGACCACCACGATCAACATGCTGACAGGACTGGCGAGGCCGGATTCTGGCGTGATGCGGATCGGCGGCCTCGAATGCACTCACGATCCCAAGGCGGCCCAGCACCTTGTCGGCGTCGTCCCCGACGAGAGCAATCTCTATCCCGAATTGACCGGCTTCGAGAATCTCTGCTTCTGTGCTGCACTGTACGGCATGCGCAAAAGGCAACGCCGGGCGCGGGCCCATCTGCTGCTGGAGAGCTTCGGATTGACTGAGGCGGCGCACCGGAAATTCGAGAGTTATTCCAAGGGTATGAAGCGCAAGCTCACCATAGCCGCCGGCATTATTCATAACCCGGAACTTTTGTTTCTTGACGAACCCACCACTGGCGTCGACGTGGTCAGCGCACGCCACATCAGACAACTGATCGCCGAGCTTCACCGCACCGGAACAACGATATTTCTGACCACCCACTACATCGAAGAAGCCGAAAGGCTGTGCGAACGAATCGTGTTCATGGTTGGCGGGCGGATCGTCCGGATCGATACGGTACCAAACCTGCTGCAGGCGATGGATGGAAAGCACGTGATGCTGGTTTCTGTTGCCCATTCGGGCCCGGCTCTCTGCGCGAGCCTCAGCCGCGTCTTCCCTGCTCTCGAGTTCCACGCGGTTTCCGAGGAAGAGCTGCGCGTCGAGTCGACGACCGCGATCGGCGTCGGCCCTCTGGTAAGGTTTATCGAGGAGCAAGACGTCGACGTGATGGAAGCGCGGCGGTTGCAGCCGTCGCTCGAAGACGTCTTCGTCCATGTCACCGGTATCGAAGCGGACGCCATGAGGAAAGAAAAGGAGAAGGCAGAGGCCGGTTTATGAAACAGTGGATCGCTTTCTGGAACATTGTGCTCAAGGATATGCGCGCCTATTATCTCAAGCCACCCAACATCAGCTGGGGCTTGATCTTCCCGATCGCCTGGACAGGAATGTTCTTTATCAAGTCGGGCGGCGGCTTGGAGCAAGTCCTACCCCTTCTGCCCGGCGTGATCGCCGTCTCCATCCTTTTTGGCACGACCTCCATGTTGGCGGTGACCGTCACTTTCGAGAAAAAGTCTCGCTCCTTCGAGCGCTTGTTGCTTGCGCCCATTCCGTTGGAGCTGCTCATGTTGGCCAAGACGGGCGGCGCCATCCTGTTCGGGGTCGCCAATGCGTTCGTCCCCGTCGCTCTGGCGATGTTCCTGGTCGACTTCTCAGGAATTGCCTGGAACGCTTTAGTGGCTGCAGTAGCAATGATTGCAATCGTGTCGACGTTTCTGGGCTTGTTCATTGCGGTCTCGGTGAGCGAAATTTTTGAGGCCCAAACCTTTTCCAACTTTTTCCGCTTCCCGATGATTTTTCTTTGCGGCCTCTTTTTTCCCATCGACATGCTGCCTGTGTTCCTCCAGCCGTTGTCGCACATAATTCCACTAACGTACGGCGTCGATATCCTTCATGGGCGATCCATGCGGCCAACACGATGCCGCTCGCCCTCGACTTCATCATCATCGGAATATTTTGTGCAGCGCTATTTTTTGTCAGCGTCAGAAACATCCACAGGAAATGGATTGTGTGACATGCCTGGATCCATCGAATCGTATTCTGTCTGTGTCTGCGATGTGGCTTCGAGTGGCGTCGCGGTACGCGGGAAAGAAATTGCCTCAAAGGGGGCCGCAAGTCCGAAGGGTCTTCCGGGGGAAGCTTAAGGGGTGAATTCGCCTCTTAGCAGCCTCGCGTCTCTTTCCCCTTCAGTTCACCAGCAACTTCCTTCACTGCGTGCTCGATCTTTTCCTGATTACGTAGATAGTAACTTTGAAGAGGCGTGATATCGTCATCCAGTTCATACACCAAAGGGATCCCTGTGGGGATGTTGACCTTGACGATCTTTTCGTCGGAGATACGATCTAGCAGCTTTACGAGACCCCTCAGGCTGTTTCCATGCGCAACCATGAGGACGCGCTGCCCCCCACGGATCGCTGGAGTAATGACTTCGTGCCAGTATGGGAGAAACCGGGTGACCACATCCTTGAGGCTTTCCGTTAGCGGAATCTCGCGCGGTTTGAGCGAGGCGTACCGAGGGTCTCGGCCCGGGTAGTGTTCGTCATCTTTCGATAGCGACCGAGGCGGAACATCGTAGCTCCGGCGCCAGACCATGACTTGCCCCATTCCAAACCGTTCCGCCGTCTCCGTCTTATTGAGTCCCTGAAGGGCGCCGTAGTGGCGCTCGTTCAGCCGCCAGCTTCGGTAAACGGGAATCCACATGAGATCCATTTCCTCCAGAACAATCCAGAGCGTTTTGATCGCGCGTTTGAGAACAGACGTGTAGGCGACATCGAAACCATACCCGCCCTGGATCAGGGCACGGCCGGCCTCAAGTGCCTCCTGCATTCCTCTGTCTGTCAGGCCAACATCGACCCAGCCGGTGAAGCGGTTCTGTTGATTCCACGTGCTCTCCCCATGACGGATCAGAACGATCTTCTTCATCACTTAATTCCCTCCAAGAAAACCCGCGACAGTACAACAACATTTTCCGACGATGATGACAGCCCTTGCTGTACGAAAAAGATTTCGCGCCCGAAACCTAGCGCATCGAGCCGGGGTTGGTTCCCGTCGTCATCACGACAGCAGGCAAGGCTTCCATAACGGTGGACTGGCCAAGGGTTCAGCGGTGATTGGGTCCATGCGCAGGTAAAGCTCTGCTGGTCCTTTCTTTCCTATCTAAGAAACCTCGCACGGGGGAAGCCGCTCTGTGAGCAAGCGCCGCTTCTTTGGCGTCAAAGCGGAGCTGATTTTCCATGAAGGATCGGCATGCGCGTCTTTCTTTTTCATAAGAAGCCACTGCTTACCATCGCCCGGAGGGTAAGATCGCTGGATAATTTCGCTTAGAGCCGCTTGGCTAAACGGGGAACCGTCAGTGGCTAAAAGGACCTTCATAGTGCCGCTCCTTTATGTTGATGGCCGGCGGGCTGCTCGCGCAACCCTCCAGCATCGGCATATTCCAGGCTCAGTCTCCTGAATTATGCAGAATGGGGTAATAGTTTTAACAAGGTTCAGACTAACTTCCGGGATCGTTTCGTGCTTTAGTGAATTTGTGCGCCGCCACATATCACACAATTCCTCCAAGTAGCTTTTGTGCGCTTGTTGGCCTTCTCGCAGCAGTTTTCTCTTCGGCTTCCGTTGCGAGAAATTTCTCGCCCTTGCGCGTCAGCATCCACAAGCGCGGGCGATGGCGAAACAAGCAGGCCTCGCGCACGGGACAGCGCTCGCACGGCTGCCCGCAGCCAGCCAGCACCTCTTCAAGGTAACCAAGGCGCTCTAATGTTTCGATCATCTGCAGCACCTGCCGGACGCTAACGCCCGTCTCGCGCGCCAGCGCCGTTGCCTCCGCCGTGTCTTGGCCGACCGCAAGACACAAAAGTTTTCTAAGCATGGGGGGCACCCAAGCCGAGCAACCGGCAGCTCTGATAGAGCAGCGCCGCGGCTCCCAGAGCGACGGTAAGGAGCAGCGCAATGTCGAAGAGCGTCCAGCGCCAGCTACCGGTCTCCTGGCGCATAACCGCGACCGTGGCTGCGCACGGGATGAACAACATTGTCGCTGTAAGAAATGCAAGCCCCGTGGCGGGCGGTACCCGCGCAGCGAGCGTTTCAGCGAGCCCCGCGCCTGGCTCCCCACTGCCATACAGGATGCCCAGGGTGGCGATCGCATTTTCCTTGGCAATAAAGCTGCTTAGCAACGCCACCAGCATGCGCCAGTCCATGCCGAGCAACTCACCCAGCGGTGCAAGGGCACATCCCAGACGGGCGAGATAACTGCTCTCAAGGCTCGGCCCCGGCAAGCTTCCCAAGGCCCAGATCACCACCGACATCAGCAGGATGAGCCTACCCGCCTTGCGCAAAAAGGCCCACGTGTTGTGCCAGACGAAGTGCGCGACGGTACGGGTGTTGGGCACGTGATAGAGCGGCAGTTCCATGATGAAGGCCATGTGCTGCCCGCGGAAGACAGTGTGATTGAGTATAACACCGACAGCCGCGAGTACGACGAGATTGGCAGCTATCAGCGCCACGATCACGGGGAGTGCCCAGTCGCCGAAGAACGCGGGAGTGAGAAAGGCGAGTACAGCCAGCCGCGCGCTGCATGGCACGAGCGGTGCGAGCAAGATAGTGAGCAGCCGGCCGGCACGCGCCTCGATCATACGCGCGCCCATCACCGCCGGCACGTTGCAACCGAAGCCAAGAAAGAGCGGCAGGAAACTCTTGCCATGCAAACCAAGAAAATGCATGAAGCGGTCCATGACATACGCGGCGCGCGCGAGATAGCCAGTGTCCTCAAGGAGCGCGAGTGCGGCGAAGAAAACAACCAGGATAGGCAAAAAAGTCAAAACTGTGCCTGCGCCGCCCACCACTCCATCGGCAACCAGGCTTGAAAACCGGGGCGGCGCCTCCGAGAGCGTCGTCCGGAGCCATTCTCGTAGCGGTGCCACGACTCCTGCGTCCAGCCATTCCTGAATCGGGGCGCCGACTTGGATAGTGGCGCCGAAGACCAGAGCGAAGGCGACGAAGAGTACCAGCATGCCCCAGAACGGATGTACGGCGTAGCGGTCGAGCCGGTCGGTGAGGCTCACTTGACCCAGCCGTGGCTGTTTGACCGCTGCCCGCACCATGCGGCCGATCCAGTCGTAACGGCCGCTGGCGATGTCGAGCCATGCATCCTCGTGGGCGCGCAGCAGCGCCTCGACTGCCCGCCACGCGCTCTCGGGCAGCCAGGCGCGTGCGAGATCGGTAATCTCGCTGTCTCCTTCGAGGAGCTTCATTGCCACCCAGTCTGCGATATAGGGCGGCGGCACGAGCTCTCCTAGCAGCAATCGCACCGACGCGAGTACCTGGCGATGCGGCGCGCCAATCTCGGGCCGCGCCGGCGTAAAGCTCGCAGGTTCCCGCGCCAAGCGCACCGCCTCGGCGACGAGCGCCGTCACGCCCTCTGCGCGGCTCGCCACGAGTGGAACCACGGACACGCCCAGCGCCGCGGCAAGCACGTGGGGTTCGATCTCGATACCCTGCGCTTGCGCCACATCCATCATGTTGAGGCCGAGGACCACAGGCACCGGGAGCCAGAGCAACTCGGCCAGCAGATAGAGGTTACGCTCGAGGGCTGAGGCATCCGCGATCATGATCACCACGTTCGGGCGCTCGCGGAGAATGAAATCGCGCGCAATGCGTTCCTCCGGCGAGTTGGCGGCGAGGCTGTAGGTACCGGGCAGATCGATGACGCTGAGCTTCATGCCGTCGTGAAGGTGGGTGCCCTCGCGGCGCTCGACAGTTTTGCCAGGCCAGTCGCCGACATGCTGGCTCAAGCCGGTGAGGAGATTGAAGACGGTGGACTTGCCGACATTGGGTTGGCCGGCAAGTCCCACTACGATAGACGCGCCTTGCCCCGGGTTCATCCGGCCACTTCCTCTGCCAGGACCTTCGTCGCCTCGCCACGTCCCAAGGCGATGCGCGTGTCGCGCACGCGTATGAGCACGGGACCATGGTGCGGATTCTGCAGCACTTCCAGTCGCGAACCAACTAACAGTCCCATGGCCGCGAGCCGGCTCGCGAGCACCTTCCCACCGCCCACTTCGCGCACTACGGCCCGCGCGCCGGACGCAAGCTCAGCCAACGACACATACGATCTCCTGTCAGTCATAACGGCTCTGGCAGCACTTTATCCAGCTGAAAGTTATAAACCTCCAGGGATAGTTCGCCTCGGACAGTGATCCGTGCGCTCGTTGCTAAAAATAATGGCCCACGCCGTGCAGAGGCAAAAGACTGCAGCACTGACGACCCAATTCACTCCCAAAAGAAATTCCAGAGCTACGCTGCCGAAGCTGGCGTGCGCTATCCCGGCGCTGATCAAGGCGAGGCACTTGAAGAGGACCGATTTGATCGGGTCTCAACTTGTGGAAATAGCAGAGGACAGAGAGATGCGAACAGCCGTCGATCCCTTCCAAAGCAGCTTCGAACTCAGGCGCACGACACCGCTAGAAATTATCGGAGAACGGCGAGGTGCGTTTGACGATGCGCGAGCGATCTCAATCGCGCTTCTGCGAAGTCTTTTGCCGAAGCTCTTCAAGCTCTTTTTCTAGTCGTCGCAGTCTCCGCTCCAAAAAATCCCGTTCCTCTTCGAGTTCGCCAAGATCATCTTCCCGAGCAGAGCGAAAAAATCGCCGCCGTCGCGGATAGGGCTCGAGATACTCATCCGGATACCAGCAATGCTGATGATGATAATGCCAGCAGGACATAGCAATTCCCTCCTTTGTTCCCGCACGCAATAATCGATGAAATAAAGATACGCAGGAGCCGTGCCAGCGAATGAAAGAACCCGTTAGCCTAAAATCCGCGTCTCTGTTTCCGCTGATTCCCACTCATGAAAAAAACAAATCGGAAAAAACTCATAGCTGCGAAAACGTCTGTTTCCAGCCATCGAGCTAACATGATAGCCACCGAGATAAGCACGATTGGTATGTGAATTGCTGAGCAACAATTAGGACGGCTTAGGCGAAGGACCGTCTTCTGAGCAAAAAAAGGTTCTCATCAATAACCGGTAGGAATTGGATTCAGTGGCTCGAGGTTTAGCGATCGTAAAAGTCAACAATCGCTCCTTGCAACAGACCGGTAATGGAAGTCTACAACAAACGAATGTTCAGAAATCGCAGAAAGAAAGGCCATGACATCACTGACGGAAAAGGGCGGGGGCGCTTTCGAAGGCATTAAACTTTTGCTGTGTGAGAACCCTCTTCCCCCTATTGAGGAGGCTATCGCCGCGGCCCAGGCCGAGGCGCCACGCGGCAATTACTACACGGAAGCGTATTCAGCGCCTCTTCGCCGGCTGTTGAGCGAGCAGATCAATGTACCCGAGCGGCTCATTCACATCAACGCCGGTTCCGAGCTTATCTTGCGCCAGCTCTTCGACCGCTTTGGGCAGCAGGTCCACCTGCTGACGCCAACATATTCATTGTTTCCGGAAATCGCGCGTCGCTACAGCGAAACCAGACTTCTTCCCGAGAAAGATTTTTCGCTCGACCTCGGCGAGCTTCGGATTCCCGATGGAACCACGCTCGCAGTGATCGTAAACCCCAATAATCCCAACGGCGGCACCTTCAATATCGAGCCCTTGCCAGCTCTGCTCCGCCGCTACCCTAATATCCCTTTTCTCGTGGATGAGGCGTTCATCGGGTTGTCCGGACAATCGGTAGCCCATCTGGTACCTGCATATCGCAACTTGCTCGTGACACGCACCTTATCCAAAGCCCACAGCCTTGCGGGTTTTCGTGTGGGCTATGCGATATTGCCGGAGCCGATTGCCGATGACCTGAATCAGCACAACGATGCTTATCCACTCGCCCGCCCAAGCGAGGCGGCAGCCATTGCCACGTTGCGCCACGAAGAGAAGATCCGCGAACGGATCACGCAGTTGCGCAAGTGGACCACGGAGCTCGCCACGCAACTGCGCAAATTGGGTGTACGGACGTTTCCAACGGAAACTTATTTCTTCCTCACCGATTTCGCGCCACATAGGGCACATGCGCTCGCCGCACTCTTAAAGGAGCGCAACATTCTCGTGAAGCCGCTCAATGATGAGCGCCTTGGGCCCGGCTATATGCGTGTCACCACCACATTGCCTGAGGATAACGCGCGCTTCGTCGCGGCGCTGAGAGAGTTGCTATGACATCCGCGCCTCGTACCGAGCCGTTTGTTATTCACCATGTACGCTATGACGACTGGTTTGAGCGCCACCGCGCGGCGTATCTCTCGGAACTGCTCGCGGTACGGGCTTTGTTGCCATGGGAGGGGCAGGGGCTCGAAATCGGTGTGGGGACCGGACGCTTCGCTGGTCCACTAGGGGTCAAATTCGGGATTGATCCGGCCGGTGAAATGCTCGGCTACGCCCGCGCGCGCGGTGTGAGCGTGGCCGGCGCCGTCGCCGAAGGGCTCCCCTTCTTGGACGCGGTCTTCCACTACGCGCTCGTGGTAACCACGATTTGCTTCGTTGACGATGCGCGTGCCATGCTGCGCGAGATAGCGCGTGTGCTAAGACCCGGAGGGAAGGTCGTTATCGGATTAATCGATCGCGAAAGCCCTCTTGGGCAAGACTATGTCACCCACCAGGCAGAAAATGTCTTTTACCGCGAAGCGACTTTCTACTCGGCAGCGGAGGTCGAGGCTCTCCTCAAGGAGACTGGCTTTAGCCACCTCGTCTGGGTACAGACCTTGTCTATGCCGCTTTCCCAGATCCACGAGATCGAGCCTACCAGCGCAGGCACCGATCGGGGCGCCTTTCTAGTGGTGCGCGCCCAAGCTCCGTCGAAAATAGGAGTGAGGCGAGAAGAGTGTTGCTAAGAAAAAGGAAACTCACCTGCATCTCCGCCGTGGATAGTGACGCCATCTTTCGGGGGTATGATTTCGAGTGACCGCACCGCGAAGGCTAGGTGCTCGGACAAGGATAGAAAACCATGACAACATTTCTTTGGATTTTCTTCGGTGGAATATTGATGAGCGCCATCGCCTTGGTCGGCAGCGTGACTCTTGTGCTCCGCGAAGAAACTCTCAAGGAGCTGCTTCTCCCTTTGGTTGCGCTTGCCTCGGGAACACTCCTCGGTGGCGCTTTGTTCCACATGATTCCGGCCTCGGTGGACAAGCTGGGGAACCACCTGTCGATCTATGTTTGGATTTTGACCGGATTCGCAATCTTCTTGGGCTTGGAACAATTTCTTCATTGGCATCATTGCCATCGCGCGCCCAGCGAGCACCGGCCTTTGACGTATTTGATCCTGATCGCCGACGCACTTCATAACTTTATCGGCGGGTTGGCCGTAGCGGGAGCTTTTATCATCGACATCAAAGTGGGGATCAGCACCTGGCTAGCCGCTGCAGCCCATGAGGTACCTCAGGAACTCGGCGATTTCGGAATCCTTATTCACGGTGGATGGAAGAAAGGAAGAGCGCTCCTTTACAATCTCTTTTCGGCACTGACCTTCTTAGTCGGGGGCATCATCGCTTACGGCGTTTCTCTGACAGCTGACGTCACCTTTTTGCTGCCGTTCGCCGCTGGCAATTTCATTTATATCGCCGCCGCCGATCTGATCCCAGAGATCAAACATGAGGAAAGCGCCAGGCTCAATGTCATACACTTCTTGTCGTTCCTGATCGGCATTGCGCTACTTCTAGCCGTCCGGTTCGTGTTTGAACATTAGTGCATTTGACGATTAATTAGCCTCGAACCAAACGGCTGATCACAAAAATTCTCCTACAGACCGTCTTCGAGTTTTCCTTCAGACGCGGTGGAGCGTGTGGCGTTTTCATCGCCTGTTTGTTTTCACAGGATCCGAATCCAAGCGAATACTTTTACCGCCAACAAAGACTGAATACTTAGAGAAGCATCTCCTTTGCATGCATGCCGCCTCCTGCGAGGACCCTACGAATATAGCTCGCCTGGGATGGCCGAAGACTACCTGCCCCAGCGCCGATTCCTTGAGTCTGAAACCCAGCCGGCTCGGATTACCTAAATCGGGTGATCCACCACTGCGTTATAAAGGTAACCCTGCTGGTTAAAGGGAACTTTGTTGGGCTGCGTATTTCCTTTTTCGTCCGTAGCGCGGACGCGGATCGTGTGCTTTCCCGGCTTGGGCTCCCAGTCAAAATCCCAGCGGACCCAGGCTGCTGCGATGTTGGGTTCTCTGAGCCTCGCCGTCTGCCAGCTCTTGCCCTGGTCTAGGCTGTACTCCACCTTTGCGATCTTTCCAAAGGGAGACCAGCTCCGGCCTCGCACCAAGCGGCGTGCAACATTGACCTCTCCACCCCACGGAAGCTCTAGCGCGCTCTTCAGGTCCTGGTTAGAAAGGACGGGGCCCTTAGAAGGAGGCTCGGGCTTATAATCCGGCCCAATGAGAACATAGGTGTCGGTATTCCAAGCAGAGAAGAGAGGCTTCTCGGAGACCTCTATGCGTCCCACCCATTTGATGTTGGCAACGCCGATCCAGCCCGGTATAAGGGCCCGGACAGGAAACCCGTGATCGGGTGGCAGTGGTTGCCCATTCATCGCGTAGACAAGCAAGGTGTCCCCCTCTAGCGCCTTCGCCACTGGCATCGGCCGCCGGACCTTGAGATCGTCCAACCCCTCGGGCATTACGTCTCTGGCGCTTTTCTTGAGTCCGGCGCGATTCAAAACCTCAGCCAAAGGCACTCCGGTCCACTCCGCCACTCCGATAGCCCCGAGCTTCCACTGGGTTCCGTCCGCTTTCTTGCCATAGACTGCTTCAAAAAAACTGCGCCCGTTGCCGGCGCATTCGACATAGCGGATCATCGATACCGACGGCAGAGAAAGAAGCTCGTCATAGGTCAGCTCCATCGGTTTCTGAATGCCGGACCCTTCAAACTTGAGGCGCCACTTTTTTGCATCCACCCGAGGCGTTCTTGTGTGGTTGCGCACGAAGAAAAGTTCATTGGGTACGAGATAGCCTCGCTCGTACATGTTTTCCCAGCGCATTTCCTTGTTGCTGCCAAAATCATAGAACAGCTCTTTAGGCGTCGGCTTGATTACAGGCGTGGGGGCTGTTTGCGCCGCCCAAGCCGTCCGGCTAAACCGACCGCTTAGAGCCGCTGCCATACCTCCTGCCGCCAGCGTCTGTAAAAACCGCCGCCGCGATACCCCAAGCTGCTTCGCCCGCTGCCAGATGTATTCGTCAACGCGAGACTGTAAATAGTCCTGTTCACGAGTAAGTTTTTCGTATCCCATGACGAACCTCCTTGCGCGTGATTTTCCTTCTTACTTACTTCTTGCACAGACCTCGGATAAACTTGATCAGATCCCCGATCTGCTGGTCGCTCAGAGAATCTCTCCACGCCGGCATCACAGTGGAGCGCCCTGCGCTTTGTCCTCCCCCCTTGATGATCTTAAACAGCACGTCGTCCGAATCCTTCGCCATCGCTTTACAATTAGTGAAGTCGGCGGGCTTCGGTTCCAGCCCTTGAGCGCTGGGACCATCTCCCTTGCCGCCAACCCCATGGCACACGGAACAAAGCTCTCTAAAAAGCGTGGCCGTCTCTTCTGCGGCTGACAGTGGAGCCAACCGCAAAGTTATGCTTACGATGAAAACTAAGCAAGAAATCAATAACCTGCTCATGAATTCCCGCTTCCAGCAGGTAGACACACAAATAGAAAAGATCGCCGTTGGCCTCAGAGCAACCATGCTGGCACGGCCCAGCAAACCTGTATCACCACATATCTAAATCGGACAAGCGTTTGACACCGTCACAGTCATGACCACATGGCCGGTGGAGGCAGCCCGATCAAACGCTTCATGCAGCGCGACAAATACGTCTTTCGCCTCTCCGGTCACAATCGTGCTCATGGCGCCGATCTCAGGCTGCAAGCCTCTCGCCTCCAACGCCTCTTTTACAGCATCGATGGCAGGGCTTAGATGTTCCTGCCGTAGGGGATAGACACTGATCTGCGCGCTAATCACCATCCTCCAATACCTTATTTACCCTTTGCCTCAAGCCCACGCTTCAGAAACGCCACGATATCGATCATCTCCTGGATCGTCATGAAGTGGTTATAGTTTCCCATCGCAGCCTTTCCTTCCTTGACCACGTATCCGGGCGCTGCCACCACGGTATGAGCCTTGATGATGGATTCCGCCAGATACTCTTTCGGCAACACCGAGTAGCCAGTCAAATCCGGCCCGATTCCGCCCGCACTTGGAGGTAGCTTCTCGCCTGGAATCTTAATGGCGTGGCAGGAATAACACTGCATGTTCATGAAGACTGTCTTACCGGATTTCGCATCCCCATCAGGAAAAGTGAATTTCCATCCCTTGGGAACTTTTGGGACAGTTGGAGCTCCCGCCGTGTGCCCGATAGCGCTTAGCCCAAGCGTAATAGCCTGAGCAAAGATCAAGACCGCAAGAATTAGCTTTAGCTTCATCGTTTTCTCCTCCTTCCGCTTGCTCGCAAACAATGAGATCCTCCTTTGCCACTTCCCCTTTGCCAGTTCCATGGATTGAGAGAAGCTGCCAAAGACTTTTCCAGCGTGGACCCTTTCAAGTTCTAGGCTGCAACAGCGATCCAATCCGGCTCCTTCATAAGCCTCCGAAGCTCCTGCCGGTCGGATTCCGTGGGAAGAACCTCCCCCAAGTGGCGGGTATAAGCTTCTTCATCCAGGGGTTTTCCTCTCACGCTAAACCGCTTGTCTTTGTATTCGCCGATTCCTCGTCTGAACTTAAGATCCGGGACGGAAAGCTTGGATTTCCCGTCACCGATCTCTTTGTTCAGAAGTCCGACAAGCCCTTGGACCTCCTTGTAATAAAGTCCGCGCGCGGCTTCGTTGAGAGTTTCCGGATCTGTAACCGGACCCGCTATCTCCTCGTTGAAACGGCCCTTCAAGCTCCATAGATAAGCCTTGGCAGCGCCCCTGGAGCGCTCATGGCCGAAAAGATCGTAGCACACCGGCAGCCAGCGACTCAGGACCTTCTGAACGATCTCAACCGGGACCTTGCCGGCCCGGAGGATTCTCTGGAGACCGGTAAGGCCAGTCAAAAGATGAAACGACTCCTCGTTCAACATCGGTCCCATGCTGCGGCTCAGAGGGCCGAAACCGGAATGGCTCAACATCTTTAGCTGATACATCCCATCTCGATCCACAAAGGCGGTAAAAGTAAAGAAATCAAGCCAGTCCTCCACGGGCTCGTTGAAGGCCCCGAGCAGTCTCTCTCGCCGGTCGGCGCACCGCTCAAGGAGCTTTCTCGCCTCCGCCTTCCCGGCATCCCCAAAGTACTGGACCAGCAGATAGCTCATCTGCCACCCGTGGCGCATCTCCTCGGCATTGATCCTGACGATGCTGCGCAGGTCCCTCTCCGAGGGAGCCGAACTTACAAGCCTGCGCTGTTGCTCTACTGAGGCGAATTCTGTATCTCCCTGGATCGTAATAAGTCGCAATAGAAGCTCCTTGATTTCACTCCGCGCTATCTCACCAGGGTCCTCCCACTTGGCCCGCCGGCGAATTCGCCAAACTCGATCTCAGTCTGTTTCGGCCCGGCAAACCTGTCCCCGAACTCGTACCCCTGAAGGACAGAGGAAAATAGTTGGGTGTCGTAATTGATGTTTTTCTGCCATGCTTGAAACAGATCTTTCCAATCGTCAAACGTCTCAATCCGTTTGGTTTCCATGTTTCTCCTGCCAACGATCTAACACGTCAGGGGGCCAGGCACCGCTCGCGGAGCCAATCCCCCTGTTTCCATGACTGTTCTTTTTGGAGGGCAGCAAGCCTTATGCCAAAGCCGACTACCGGATAGATAGGGGCGGCTTTCCATTCTAAGGCGTCTAATCGATGGCTGGTTTCCACGAGGTTCGCATAATTGAAAGAAAGCTCTTTATTACTTTGCAGAACTGAAAAGGCAACTCGATGCAACAGTCGCTCATACCCGGAAACGGCCGCATAACACCATCTTTTTCGGGGCGTGCGCCCAAACAGCGATGGCATGAGGCTTGCGTCATACTTCACCCCGTGTATCTTTCTCGCCATCTTAATGCTCGCCTTGGAAGGCATCGAAAGCAATTCAAAGGGGTAAAAACTCAACCACTCCTAAGAAAGGAGACATTATGGCTACAAAATCTCAGCTGTTGACGACGGCAAACGGGGCTCCCATCGGCGAGCAGCAAGCGCTCACGGCCGGCCCGCGGGGGCCAGTGCTCATACAAGACGTGCAATTGCTCGAACACATGCAGCACTTTAACCGGGAGCGGATTCCCGAGCGCGTCGTGCACGCGAAGGGGTCAGGAGCACACGGGACGTTTACGGTCACGAACGACGTAACGCGATACACGAAAGCTAAGTTCCTCTCGCAGGTCGGGAAGAAGACGGACGTATTCCAGCGTTTCTCAACCGTCGCCGGTGAGCGCGGGGCGGCGGACGCGGAGCGCGATGTTCGCGGCTTCGCTCTCAGGTTCTACACGGAGGAGGGCAACTGGGACATGGTGGGGAACAACACCCCGGTCTTCTTCGTGCGTGATCCATACAAGTTCCAGATGTTTATCCACACGCAGAAGCGCCATCCCAAAACCAACATGCGGGACATGGACATGCAGTGGGACTTCTGGTCCCTCTGCCCGGAGAGTCTGCACCAGGTCACGATCCTTTTCTCCGACCGCGGGATACCTTTGAGCTACCGCTACATGAACGGGTACGGATCACACACCTATTCGCTCATCAACACCCAAGGGGAACGGGTCTGGTGCAAGTTTCAATTGAAGACGATGCAAGGGATCAAGTGCCTGGACGACGATGAGGCTGCCAAAATCATCGGGAACGACCGGGAGAGCCACCAGCGCGACCTGTTCAAGGCGATCGAGCGGGGCGAGTATCCGAGGTGGCGGTTCTACATTCAGGTCATGACGCAGGAGCAGACTGAGCAGTTTCGCTGGAACCCCTTCGATCTCACCAAGGTATGGCCGCACGCAGAATACCCGCTCATCGAAGTTGGCATCTATGAGCTCAACCGAAATCCCGAGAATTATTTCGCCGAGGTCGAGCAGGCCGCTTTCAAACCAAGCTCCCTGGTCCCGGGCATCGGTCCGAGCCGGACAAGATGCTTCAGGCGCGGCTGATGAGTTATGCGGACACGCACCTCTACCGCTTGGGCGTCAATCACCAGGAGTTGCCCGTGAACCGCCCGCGCTGCCCGGTTCGGAACTATATCCGCGACGGATTCATGGCGAGCGCAGCAAACTACGACAGCGCGCCGAATTACTGGCCGAACAGCTACGAGGAGAGCCCGAAGCCGGACTGTGTGTACAAGGACCCGGCATGGCGCCTCGGCGAAGTGATCGTCGATCGCTTCGACTCAACCGCAGGCCACGACGACTACACGCAGGCCGGTAATCTTTACCGGATGTTCGACGAAGGCCACCGTGACCGCCTAGCGCGTCGAATCGCCGGCGTCCTCCGGCAGGCCCGGCGTGAAGTGCAGCTGCGCCAGCTTTGCCATTTTTTCCGTGCCGACGAGGACTATGGGCGGCGTGTCGCGCAGAAGCTAGGCATCGATGTCGGGGAGTTTCTGCAGCAAGCAGGCAAAGCGGCGGCTTCGTAAACCGTATCCGCGGTTCATGAGAGAAAAGGCACCTTTTCCTTGCGATGTGACGTGTTATTTCCTCTCACTGAGGTAGTAGAGCACCGGCACAGCCATGCGGGACAGGAGCGTTGAGGCTACCTCCCCGGCCATGAGCGAGATCGCAAGCCCTTGAAAAATCGGATCGAATAGAATCACGGCGGAGCCGACCACTACCGCTGATGCGGTCAGCAGCATGGGGCGAAAACGAACTGCCCCGGCATCGATAACCGCCTCTGCCAGGGACATTCCCTCCCTGCGCCGCAGCTCGACAAAATCCACCAGGATGATTGAGTTTCTGACCACGATACCAGCCCCTGCGATGAAGCCGATCATCGACGTCGCCGTGAAAAAAGCTCCCATAAGCGAATGCGCTGGAAGAATTCCAACGAGTGACAGCGGAATGGGGGCCATAATAACCAGGGGAGTTTTAAAAGACTGAAACCAGGCCACCACAAGGATATAAATCAGAACGAGCACGGCGGCAAAAGCAATCCCCAGATCTCGGAACACTTCATAGGTGACATGCCACTCACCGTCCCACTTGACCGCATAGGTCGCGGTAGATGAGGGCTGATGGGTCATGTAGACGGGAATCCCGTTTCCTCCTGACGGAAAGCCGATTTTGCCTAACTCCTCATTGATCCGTAAAATCGCGTAAACAGGGCTTTCTTCTCGCCCGGCCACATCTCCGGTCACGTAGACAACTCTTTTGAGGTTCTTCCGATAGATATTGGGCATCTGGATAGTCTCCTCTGAGCGGGTAATTTCAGAAAGCGGCACCAGCTTTCCACCCAAACCCAGAAGTTTAAGACTCTGTAGATGCCTAGCGTCCGAGCGCTCGGAGCGAGCGAGACGAAGCAGGATCGGCACATCCTCTTTTTCTCGCTCCATATGGGCAAGACCTCCGACCGCTCCCCCGAGGGCGATGCGTAACGACTGGACCACTTGATCTGCGGTAATCCCGTTATAGGCGGCCTTTTCTCTGTCAACGGTAAGGCGAAGCTTCGGCTGTGGATCTTCGACGTACCAATCCGTGTCTACCACACCCGGAGTGCTCTCGAAGATTCGTTTGACCCTGTCCGCTAATCTGATCTGCCCTCCGTGCTCGGGGCCGTAGATCTCTGCCACAAGGGTCTGCAGAACAGGCGGCCCGGGAGGCGCCTCCGCAACCTTGACGCGCGCGCCGAAGCGGGCGGCAATTTCATGAATCCGCGGGCGCACGCGTTTGGCGATGTCATGGCTCTGCGCTTTTCTTTCTCCTTTGGGCAAAAGGTTGACCTGAATATCCGCCACGTTGGGCCCGCGACGTAGAAAGTAGTGGCGCACAAGACCATTGAAGTTGTAAGGAGAGGCAGCGCCGGCATAGAGCTGGTAATCAGTGACCTCGGAGACGGTGCCGAGATAGGTTCCGATCTCCTTGGCGACCCTTGCGGTCTCCTCCAGCGTTGATCCTTCAGGCATATCGATAATCACCTGGAATTCACTCTTGTTGTCGAACGGAAGCATCTTCACCGTAACCAACTTCACATAGAGCAAAATAATGGCTCCAAACAAAAGAACCGCGACTCCGAACAAAAAGACAGTTCGCCATGTGGGATGATAAATGAGATGCCGCATCATCCGGCGATAAAACCGCGTGAGTCTGCCCTCTTTCTCTCCTCTTTCTTTTTCGTCTCTCCTGCCTAAAAGACGCAAAGCCGCCCAGGGGGTAATGACAAAAGCCACCCCCATCGATAGAAGCATCGCCGTGGAGGCGCCAACTGGAATTGGGCGCATATATGGACCCATGAGTCCCCGGACAAAGGCCATGGGCAAAATAGCAGCGATAACCGTGAATGTGGCAAGAATCAGAGGGCTGCGCACTTCGTTTACGGCTTCGATGGTTACATCCACACGCGAACGGCCTTTATTGCCCGGCATGCGGAAATGACGAACAATATTCTCCACGTCCACAATAGGATCATCGACCAGAATTCCGATGGAAAAGATCAGGGCAAAAAGAGTAACCCGGTTTAGGGTGTACCCGTAGATAAAATAGATGAAGAGAGTCAGAATCAGCGTTACGGGCACGGCGGTAAGAACGACAACGGACGCCCTCATGCCAAGGAAAAGCGCGATCAGCACCGTAACCGAGACAGTGGCCAGCAGGAGATGCTCCAGCAGTTCGTTTGATTTCTCCCGGGCGGTTTCACCGTAGTTCCTGGTTACGGTGATATGAACGTCGCCGGGAATCATTTTTCCCTTGAGTTCTTCAACCCTGGCCAGGATCCGCTCCGCTACAATCACCGCATTGGTTCCCTTTCGCTTCGCCACAGACAGGGTTACAGCGGGAGAGAGCGCGCTCGCGTGCTTCCGGATCCCCTTTGCCATCGCGCCCGGGCCAGCGCCAAAAAAGACATAGTCTGCCGGCTCCTCGGGCGCGTCTCTGACGTCGGCCACGTCGCGGAGATAGACCGGCCGATTGCCAAAAGCATCGATGACCAAATTTCCGACTGCCTCCGGGCTGTCCAGAAATTCTCCCACGTCCACTAACACTTCCCTGTTTCCAGCAGCGAAGCTTCCCACTCGAAGCTCTTTGTTGGCGCCGCTCAAAGCAGAAGCGATTCGAGCGGGATCTGTGTGAAAAGCAGCCATCCGGGAGGTATCCAGCGTAACGCGGATTTGTCTTCTTTGTCCTCCTATCAGCCTGGTCTCCGAGACATCCGGAACGCTCTTAATCTCGTCGTCGAGTTCTGCCGCAATGCGTCTTATCGTAAAATGGTCATACCGGTCGCTCCAAAGCGAAAGACTGAGAATGGGTACGTCATCGATGGAGCGGGGCTTAACTAGAGGTTGCGAGGCTCCGGGGGGAATCAGATCAAAGTTGGAATAGAGTTTGTTATAGAGTTTAACGAGACTGTCTTCTTCCTTTTCTCCCACATAGAATCGCACGATGCCCACTGTAAGGCCAGGGCCGGTCGTGGAATAGATGTACTCCACGCCGGGAATCTCGGAGAGCTTCTTCTCCATCGGGATCGTCACTCTCTCTTCCATCTCCTTGACGCTCGCCCCTGGCATCTCCACAAATACTTCCATCATGGGACCGATGATCTGCGGCTCCTCCTCACGCGGGGTAGCAAGAATAGCAAACACACCGAGACAGAGAGCCGCGAGAATGGTCAGAGGGGTAAGCTTCGACTCAATAAAGGCGCGGACGATGCCTTCCATGAGCTGAGCCATTACCGTGACCCCTGCGGCGCGGAAACTCGCTCTCCTTCGGAGATCTTTTCCACGCCTCGCATGATGATGCGTTCGCCCGGAATGACGCCCGAGAGCACCTCCACTTTTTCGTTGTAGCGCTTTCCGGTTGTAATCAGGCGCAACTGGACCACACCTCCCACGTCGACAACATAGACAGCAACCAACTGGCCTCGCCGCAGGACAGCCTCCAAAGGCACAAGCAAGATCTTTCGCTTGGCGAAAGGAATCTCCGCCTTTCCGTACAGGCCGGAGCGAATATCGGAATGTGCCGGAAGGTCGATTTTCAGCGTGAAGGTGCGGCTTTGAGGATCTGCTGCGGGCGTAATCTCCGCGACCGTACCCGAAAACTCGCGCCCCAGCGCAGCAATACTCACCCGTACACTTGTTCCGATACGCGCGTAAGCAAGTCGTGATTCTCCGATCTCCGCCTCCAGACAGTAGCGGCCTGTTTCCTCAATGGTCAGGAGAGCCGTACCGGGCGACGCAAGCATCCCCACCTCTGCCGTCTTTGCCGTCACAAGCCCGTCAAAAGGGGCGACAATATTCGTATAATCGAGAACGGTCCGGGCATGGGAGAGCTTCGCCTGCGCCTGCTCTCTTTTCGCCTTAAGCGCGCTCAAACTCCTGCCGGCTCGAACCGCTTCAGCATCCGCCACTTCGTACCTGGCCTTTGCCTCATCATATTCCTGGGGAGTTACCGAGCCTCTGGCGATAAGCGATTCGTAACGTTTGAAAGTTGCCAACGCCAGATCTTTCTGTCCCTCGGCCGCCGCGACTGCTGATTCGGCGGCCTTGAGAGTCCATTCCATTTCCTCGATCGAAGCCTCCGCCTCGTCGAGTCCCGCGCGGAGATCGCGGCTATCGATCTCAACGAGTCTCTGTCCCTTTCGAACCCTGTCTCCTTCCCTGACTGCGACGGTTAGGATAGTCCCGACCACTCTGCTGGAAAGCGGCGCGCTCCTTCTCGCTTTTACCGTCCCTACAGCGTCAAAAAACTCCTCGACAGCGACCGGTTGAATCTCCTCGACCGCGACTCCTCCGACCGGCTTTGGCGGAGTGCCTTCGCGCGATGTTTTGTTCTCGCGGGCGCAGGACGAGAGGACAAACGCCAGCAGAAAAACTACCAAGCCTTTGGTCTTCATTGCATTTGACCCGTAGCCAGGTTGAGCCGGGCGCGAAATATCTGGGTTTGAACCCGCGCGCGGAGAAGATCCTGCTCAGCGCTTTTCAGCACCGTCTCTGCGTCAAGCGCATCTACATTCCGGGCCAGACCTGCCTGATAGCGATCGGAGACAATGCGAAGGTTTTCCTGAGCCTGAGCCACATTTTCCCTCGCCACGCCTATTTGCTTGCGCGCCGCCAGCAGACCAAGATAAGCCTGCTCCACTTGTACCCCTATCGCGTAACGAAGATCGTCGCGAAGTAAAACTGCCCGTCTATGAAGAGTTGTTTGCGCCGTCACCTTTTCTCGAGTGGCAAAGCCGTTGAAAAGATTCCATCGCGCGGTCACGAAAACCGCAAAGTTCTCCCCGCTGGTGCTGAACTTTCGGGTATTACTCTCGAACTGGGTGATGAAACCCAGATGGGGATAATAGTCCGCTTCCGCAACCTGGATGCCTTCCGCGGCTCTTTCCACCTCTTTTTCTGCCGCTTTCAGATCAGGCCGGCGCTCTTTCGCATCAGCCAGGAGGTCGAAGAGATCGATGAGGGGCAGTCCGTCTTCCATCACCCTGTCTGTCAACTCAAACCTCTCCTCTGTTCCCAGAATGTATCTCAACCGAGAATGGCTTAGCGTCAGCGCGTTCTCCGCTTCTATTTTTTCCCTTTCCAGGCCTCCCAGGTGGACCTGCGTACGGAGATAATCAGAGCGCACGACAAGACCTTTCTCAAAGAGGTCCCGGGTCCGCTGCAGATGGGCGGCTGCAGATGCCAAAGCCTGACTGACAAGCTCAACGTTCCCCTGCGTCAGGAGAGCCTGATAGTAGGCCTCGATCACCTGTAGAATCAGCTCCTGTTGAGAGCGCCTTGTAACCTCTTGAGATGCCTCAGCAGAGGCCTTGGCCTGGCGCAGGCTCGCCAGAAGCCGCCCTCCACTATAAAGAGATTGTTCGAGACGAATCTGGCTGCTGAGGTTAGTGAGAGGAGTCGGCTCATTGAGAGGACCAAGCTCGAAATTTTTTTGCTTGAAGCTTGCCTGATCCAAAAGATTAGAAAAAACCAACGTGGGTTTGTCTGAATAATTAAAGCCTTCGATAATATCCACTCTGGGCAAAAGAGATCCCATCGCCTCTCCCACGCCGCTCTTGGCCGCCTCCGTCTGCTGCCGGGCCGCCTTAAGCTGCCTGTTGTTTTTTAAACTCGCTTCGATGGCATCGGAAAGATTCAGTGCCCTCACCTGTTCAGGAAGTCCCGTTGAACTCAACAGGACAAGCGATACAACAAAAACCCCACACCCCATGAGCGTTTGCAGATGCATATCCTGTCCCTTTCTTCCTCAGATTGTTGGTTGAACGCAATGATACATACGAATGTCCTTGTTGTCACAAGCCAAATTTAGGAAGTAAATTCCGGAGGAGTGCTGATTTCAGAAAAGCGGAAGATGAGTAACGCTTCCGCCGCTGAAGCTAGCAAGCTGTTGAAAAAGACCGTCCCATACTTGGACACACTCGGATGAGCGGACAATTCCGCGCCCATTGCGCGAGTAGTTCCATTCGCCCTGAGTCTATTCAAGAAAAACAGCGGGTTTGTCAATAGCGCGCTCGCTACTTATGCGCGTGCACATCGGGGGATTCGGCATAATGACCCGCCGCATGAACCTTGGCGGTCTCGTAAAGGCGCTCCACGTAATGAATGAAGCGCACGTAAGACCCCACGTATTGGCGCCCCGCCTCAACGTCAGCCGTTTTAAACTTCTTCTTGCTCAAGGCATGTTTGAACTCGCCGCGGATGCCCCTTTGCATCGCCTCTGTTAAGAGTTTCAGGAGGGGCTCGACTTTGCCATCTTCGAGCGCTTTATCCGCAGCCGGAATTGCAGGCCCGAGATCGCGCCCCGCAGGCTTGAGACCGGTGTAGGGCGCCCCTTCTCCAGCCCTGTGGAGACGAACCAGTGTCTCAAAGAAATAGATGTCTGCAAGTTCCCTGGCTTGTGAATTCAGTTTACGGACGGCAAGAGTTCTCTGAAACGCCTTTGTTGTTTCCGCCTCATCCTTCTTTTGCACCCAGATAAGGACCTGGTTCACATCGCCGGCCTCGAGCGCCTTCTGGGCAGCCTTAATAACAGGGCCGTCCATGCCGTCGCAATGGGCGAAAACTCTGCCGGGCGCAGGAAATGTAAGTGTAAGGACGGTAAGTCCAATGAAAATCCATCCGCCAAATATCATCTCTTTCATGGTGAAACCCATCCTTTCCGGAGTCCCGATTCCACTGGTTTGCCGGGTGATTCTGTTAATCTCGAAATCTCTCTTTTTCCTCGCCTCGTCCGCCATTTTCTCCGACGGTCGCTCCCAATCCGCGAACCAAAGCTTCACGGTCCGCGCCTGAAAGGTGAGCCCATGGATAATACCACGGGGGCATCTTGCCCTTCTGGATACTTTCGGCCGACTCGTCCGCTTCTTCCTGTGGCCGGTCCCACTCCGAGAAATTTAATTTCTTACGGCCTTTGCGAACGTCTCTCTCAATAATCCACGAGACGGGAGCGATATTCGAATACCAGGGCCATACCGTTTGATTACTGTGGCAGTCAAAGCAGGCCCAGGCCGCTAATTCGCGAGTCTGCGGAGAATCCCAGGCTGGCTCTTGCCGGACTGAAGGATTGCTGTGATCGCGCCCATAGGGCAGGAGCTGGAGAGCTAGCACAACCAATATCAGAATAATCCCAGAACTGAGAAACCATCTCTTCAGCAAGGGGAATCCCTCCTCATCCTTGTTTCATTCAATACTTGCTCGTCGGTGCGCCCGCTGATCTTCTCTCTATCAGACCCATTGGGTCGCGGCTCCAGATGATTAGCGCAGAGAGCTAAGTACCGAGTTCTCCAAAACTGATGAACGGAGATTTGGCAAAGATTGTGCCAGACAAGAGTCAGAAAATGGGATAGAAAATCTCGCGCCTTGTGCGCCTGCAGGAGATTCTGTTTGCGCAAGTGCGAAAAGAGCCGCTCTTCGCCGCAAAAGTAAGAAGACGTAAAAGAGATATTTTAAGCCGCTCCTCGCGACGCTTTTAGACCCGAAGGCGAAAATCCCTTAGGGGCTTACGGTGGCAGCCTTGGCCGGTCGAAGCGTTAGCAGGTCCACCACAGTTAGGACAACTCCAATCAGAAGCGTGAGACCCAGAACCACCACGATCGCAAACCAGAAGCGCATCTGTGCCTGGGCTGTCATGTAGCCGAGACCCATCACTCGCTCGATGTAAGTCTGGAGCACTCCGGCGACGCTGAACGCTAGCGTCATGAGAGCCATCGCTATGCTCATGCACCAGAAGGCGAGCGTGCCGCGGCGTTCATCGAACTCCGCCAGCCCCTTGAGCTTCGGGATGGCATAGTAAAAAAACATCACGTTCAGAAGAACATAAGCCCCGAAGAACGCGATGTGGCCATGAGCCACAGTTACCTGACTGCCGTGGGTATAATAATTGATCTGAGGGAGAGTGTGCAGAAACCCCCAGAAGCCCGCGCCGACGAAGTGGAGAATGGACATGCCCACCGCGAGCGTAAAAACCAGACGACCCTTGAGCCCATCGCGACGGTTTCGAATATAGTGCCAGGCGTCCCAGATCATGAGCAGAATCGGGAGCGGCTCCAATGCGCTAAAGATGCCGCCAACCCACAACCAATACCTTGGCGCCCCCAGCCAGTAGTAATGATGCCCGGTTCCCGCGATTCCCGTGAATAAAAAGAGGCCCAGCTCGACATAAAGCCATCTCTCGACCAGCTCTCGGGGAACGTTGGTGATTTTGATGAGAATCCACGCGGTGAGCGCAGCAGCGATTAGCTCCCAGGCGCCTTCAACCCAGAGATGAATAACCCACCACCAGTAGTACCAGTCGATGCTGAGATTAGAGTAAAAGGGAAGATTAAACAGGTACATCAGAGCGAGAAATACCAGGCCGCCAAAAAGCGATCCCTGCACGACGGTCCAGCGCCTTGCCTTAAGAATCGTCATCCCCACATTGAAGAGAAAGATCAGCGCGCCAACCACAACGAGATAATCCAGCGGAAACGGGATCTCGAGAAGCGGCTTGCCTTTTGTCCAGCCAAAGACGAACCCCGCCAGTGCGACCACACCAACCCCCACCAGGAGGACAAGCTGTAAGTAGGCCAGAAACGGGCTGTAGATCTCTCTTTCCGCTTCCTCAGGAACCATGAAGTAGGTCGTTCCCATAAATCCGAGAAGAAGCCACAACACGAGAAGATTCGTGTGAATAGCCCGTGTCGTGCTGAAAGGAAGGATGTCCACCAGCCATTGCGGGATCGTGACGGCATAGCTCAAAGCAAGCCAGATCCCCACGACCACCTGGAGCACGAATAAAAGCAGCGCAATGACGAAATAGGGGTAGGCTACACGTTGTGAGGTATAGTTTAGTAACATAAGGGCAGCTCCATCATTGTTCTCTTATTTCAGATTCGCCAGGAAACGCGCTAGTTCGTCCAGATCGTCATGTGAGAGTTGAGTCGGAGGCATCGTGCCCTGAGGGTTGACTGAGCGGGGATCGATCAGAACCTTCTCGATCGTCTGATAGTCAAGCCGAGAGCCGACATGCGTGAGGTCCGGCCCAAGCAGCCCGCCCGTTTCGTAGATCTTGTGGCAGGCAAAGCAGCCCTTCTCCTGGAAGAGCACGGCTCCCGGGCTTACACCCAGAGCGACAGCGCGCCCGGTCGCCGGGCGGAGTTTTTGATCCTGCGGCGGCCAAGCCTGGTTATCAATTTCGCTCGTCCATTTCAGAAACGCGACCAGATCCTCAAGCTCTTGATCTGTAACCGGCTGGCGCGGCATCTTGCGCCACGTGGTGAACTTCTCCGGGTTGCGAACCACTCCCTTGATTCCCTCAGCGCCCCGCCGCCAGTAGACCTTTGTCATGTCCGGCGCATAATAGGAGCCGAATCCCAGAATCGTATGGCAATCGTTGCAGTTGTATTTGTGCCAGACCCGTTTGCCCGCTATCACTTGCGGGCTAAGCTGGGAAGCATTCGTCAAAGTTTCCACCTGCCGGTGCGTATCCACTGTTAGACCCAGAAAAAGCACAAGCGAGATCAGCGTTCCAACAACGAAAATCCATCGGGCAAGCTTGGTCGTCATATGCGATCCCTCAGGTCTTCGGAGCGTCTCTCAGCTCCGTCGTGTCCGCCTCTCTCTTCTAGACCGAACCAGGAGGACAGGCCAGCAACGCGCATGCCAACGGTTGTCCGTCGATTTAACCCATAGGAGATTCAAAATCTCTCAGACTTGAGAGAAAACTAAGCCGATAGGCGCAAAGATGAGAAGTGGGGGGGCGGCTGAATGTCTCAAGGATTGCGGGCGAATCAACTGCCACTCAATCAGGGTGGATCTGTTCGCGCCAGGCTCTCCGCAAGATACCAACCGCCGTTATCGGCCCCAGGACCTCAGCCACAACGGAGACATCGGGATTCTTGAGCCGAACGCTGGGCTTCGCGCCGTGCTTTTCCTCCAAGGCTATCCAGATCTCGCTGCCAATCTCCTGCTCCAGCGTCAGAGTATCGCGTTCCAAGGAATGGACGCCCCGCTTATGGATCCTAAAGCAAAAATTCTCTTCCTTGCCAATCTGCTCCCGCCCGATCCGCACCGCAGCCTCCTTGATCGGCTCAAATCTGCTCTCGACCTCTGCCAGAACTGCGGTAGCGTGCCCGATCCATTGCCAACACTCCCGGTGTATGAGCTCTGCAAGCTCAAAGACGTCGCCTTCTGCCTCTAAAGAGAAGATACCCTTAAGGCCTGTTCTCCGAATACGGGCAGCAGGGACCGCCGCCTTCAGAGCAAACCTGGTACGACGCGGGCCTTCCAGCCCCGCGCTTGTGATAATAAGTTTCGCGATTTCGTGCCGCAGATCTTCAGCCATAGCGAAATCTCAAGTCATGCACCCTGTGCCTGAGGCGCGAGCCTTGTAGATAGACGGCACCGGAACCAGCTAAGCGCATGGTGCAGGCTAGTTGGAACCGGAAAGGCTTGTTCCTCAGCACTGCATACTGTGGATAATCCGGTCTAGGCCCTTTTAACATTAAGCCAAAGGTCGCTCACGCCGCGGATGATCACTTTCTCGCCTGCCTCGATCGTCTCGTCGCTCGTGGCGTTCCAGATTTCTCCCTGGACACGCACTTTGCCCCGTGGCGAAAGTCGCGTCATCGCTTGGCCGCTCTTTCCCACCATCGCCTCCTTCCCCAACGCCGGTTTTTGCCGCTGCGCCTGGAAGACGAGATAACCGACGGCGAGGACGAGAACACTGGCTACGGCAGTTACGGTAAAAATGATCGCCCGGTCCACCACAAGCCTCTCGCCTGAAACGTCAAAGAGCATGAGCGAGCCGAAGACGAAAGCAACGATTCCGCCGATGCCGAGGACGCCAAAGCCAGGGAGGAGAGCCTCGGCGACCAGCAGAGCAGTGCCGAGCAGAATGAGCGCTATGCCCGTAAAGTTGATCGGCAGCACCTGGAGCGCGGTCAGAGCCAAGAGCAGGCAGATGATTCCCGTGACGCCAGGCAACAGAATGCCTGGATTGGAGAACTCGAGATACAGGCCCAGAATGCCAGCCATCAAAAGAATGTAGGCGATGTTGGGATCAGCCAGCAGATTTACAAACTTTTGCCCTGGCCGCATCTCAAGCGAGACAATCCGAGCTCCGGCCAAATCCAGCTCGACCTTCTCTCCCAAGACGTCGACCACACGACCGGAAGCCCGGTTGAGAAGCTCTTCGAGGTCCGCCGCGACTAGATCGATAACCTTTAAATCCAGTGCTTTGGCCTCTGTGATAGCAGTGCTTTTCCGCACCGCCTCGATAGCCCATTTCACGTTCCGCCCGCGCTTAGAGGCGATGGCCTCGCCATAAGAAGCGACGAAATTCTCGAGTTTTTCCTCAAGGACCTTGTCTCCTTCTTTTCCTCCCAAGCCTACGGGATGGGCAGCGCCGATGTTGGTTGCAGGCGCCATCGCAGCTACGTGGCCGGCGATCGTGATGAACATGCCTGCAGAGCCTGCTCCGGCGCCGCTCGGTGCCACATACACGATAATCGGCAGTGGCGCTCCCAAAATATCCTTGACGATCTCATGAGTTGAGGCAAGAAGTCCTCCCGGCGTATCGAGTTGAACAATGAGGGCTTGCGCACCCTTTTCGTGGGAAACCCGGATGCTTTCATGGGTAAATTGTGCGGTCACCGGGTTGATCGTTCCATTGATAACGATGAGATGGACAAATCCTCCTGGTCTTGTCTGGGCAACTGCTGTGACGGCTAGAAGAAGGAAGCCCAGCAGTAGCTTCCATCGCAAGTTTCGTTTCCCATGATTTGGAAATACCTTCATGAATTTCCGCTTCAGTTGAACCTTGACGCGTTTCTCATATCCGACATAACGCTATCAGCGTTTTTCCATAAGAAGCATTCGCGCCGACTCAGGCATCCGGCCCGTTCTTGCCGCACTGCTCAACGGAGCAGTCCTTTGACGACCATCTCCACTGCCTGTTCAGGCGTTAAGCCATGCGCCATCAAGGTCTCGAGCTGCTTTTGATCAACGCTCCCAATAGAAGCTTCATGTGTGACCTTGGCCAAAGGATGCGTGACCTTGACGATCGGGATTGCCTGGGCAAGCGCCTGTTGCGTGACAATTTCCGTGCAGTCGACGTGGCCCCGAGCGCCTTCCGCCTTTCCTTCGGTTACTGCCCGTGACCTCTGCTTTGGCATGGCCCTCCAAAGCAACGCGGGTTCTAATCAGGCTGCGCGCCTTCTCTCCTGACAATACGACTTCTTCTCTGATTTTTATGTCATCTTCGCCGCGTCCAAAGATCTTGACGGTCAGATCAGCTATCGCATAGGCCTTCGCATCTACGGTATAGTCGATCCCGAGCCGTCCAACACGGCCAAATGTCAGGGAGAAATCAGATGTGTAGCGGCCATGGGGCTGAATCCGAACCTGTGCCGTCGGCAGCACAGTGACGCCCCCAAAAGGGCCGTGGTAATGCCCTTCTGAGTAGTGAAGTTGCGCGCCCCGGCCAATCTGAATCGAGGCATCCATCCTATGTTCCACGTTTTGGGCGCGAGGGAAAAAGCAGTGCGCGACAAGTCGCGCGGCGCTCTCTTCCTCCAATCTCACCCCGAGCCGGATGTTTTGCGTTCCCGCGTCGCGGAGAACTCCCATGCAGAGGTGAACCGGGTTTTCGATTCTCGCCCCGCGCTTGACGGTAATCTGGGTGGATAGGCCGTCAGCCGATCTTTCGCTCCGGAGTTCTATACCGGGCGCTTCCCGCTGGCTCACAAGCTCGTGACCACTGGCCACCACGTGAGCAATGCTGATGTCGGTGAGAACTCCGCTGTCCGTCCCCATATTCCTTAAAGCCTCGGAGATTCTATCCAGCTCTGTCACCATGAGATTCCTTTCCATTGCAAACCGTGCGCCTGCGGGCCTTGTAGTGCTCGGCGACCTCTGAGGGAGTCGCCGTCAAAACAATCGTTCCGCCGTGTAGCTGGGAGGCCCGGTCGGCGATACGCACCATCTCCTCCCGGTGAGTGATCAGGAGCGCTGAGCCGTTGTTTTCTTTAAACGCGTAAATGACTTGGGATATCTCATCTATGGAAAGGAGATCGATTCCGGAATCGGGCTCGTCGAGGACGGCCAGTTTTGGTTTCAAGGCGAGGATTGATGCCAGCTCGATGCGCTTTCTTTGCCCTCCGCTCAGGCTTTTGTCCACACACCGCCGGAGGTAGTGCTCGGGATTCAGACCCACCTGGCGGAGGCAGGCCGCGCCGTCAACCGGCTGGCTTCCGAGCCCTAAATAATCGGCAACCGAAATCCCTTCAAGCCGCGCTGGCTCCTGCCAACTCAACGTGATTCCGAGCCGCGCGCGCTCGTGAAGTTTAAGCGCATTGATCGGTTTGCCCTCGAACATGATCTGGCCGCTTGTCGGGACGTATCCTTCACAGCCCAAAATCAAGTAGGCAAGGGTGCTCTTGCCCGACCCGTTGATCCCGACGAGAGCGTGGATTTCGCGGCGTTCAAGAGTAAGGTTCAGGCCGTCCAGGATTGTATTCCCTCCGACTTGGAAGGAAAGGTCTGTAACTTCCAACAAATGCATTCGATGCGGGACCATCCTCCAATTTGCGAGCCGCAATCGGCGTGCCACTGGATAAGGCGCGGTCGTTTTTGAATTCTCGTGTTGACGGGCTCTTTCTCTTTGCACTTGTTCAGCCCAACCCTTTGGGTTCCGTTGCACCGTTCACATCTTTGCAATTGCGAGCTGAGGATCGCTTTCAAGATTGCGAATCCGGCCGGAAAAAAGCGATTAATTCCAAACGATTTATTGGCACGTAGCTTGCGCTGGATCTCAGGCGGGCAGAAAAGCCGTTATAGGATCCCCACCTCTCCGGCTGGCGCTCCATGCATCGAGAGCAAAGCCCTGCAGCGGCTGGAAGAAGGCGAACACTCCATGCGGACGGTTTACGAAACGCGGGCTCACCATGAGGCGGAAGTCCTACCGAATTTCCAAGCCCGTGCGCCGCGTGTGCTCCTGCTATTCCTCTTTTGTCTTGTTTCCTCCGGCTTTTGGATCGCCTGGCGGTCGTCGTCAACCCTGGCCCAGACTCAACCCGCCTGGAATCAGCAGTGGGACAAGACCGTCAAGGCGGCGAAGACGGAGGGCAGGATCGTAGTTCTCGGTCCTGCGGGCGAACTCATCCGCAACACTCTAGTCGAGGAGTTTAAAAAATCTTTTCCCGGCATCAGGCTTGAATATGCGGGTGGGCGCTCGACCGAGCAGGCAACCCGACTGAAGGCTGAACGTGATGGCGGAGTGTTTAGTTCCGACGTTTTCATCGGTGGCGCCCTCACGATGATGCAGCTTGGTTCTTTGGGCGCGTTAGAGCGTCTCGAACCGGCGCTGATATTTCCGGAGGTGAAAGACCCGAGGTATTGGCGCGATGGTCGCCTTGAGTTTACCAATCCGACAATCCGTCATGTCCTGGTATTTTCAAGCCAGCCCAACCCGCCCGTTGTTTACGACCGCAACCGAGTGAAGATCGACGAGATCGATGAGCTTTACGAGCTTCTTGACGCAAAGTGGAGGGGCAAAGTCGTTATTAACGATCCGCTTCCTGCGGGACCTGGCAGTAGTCACTTTCGCTGGCTGTGGAGGATTCTCGGCCCCGAGAAAGCGACGGATTATTTCAAGAAGCTTCGCGCTCAGGCGGGAGCCATTGACCGTGACCAGCGACGGCAGATCGAGTGGATTGTTCAAGGTAAATACGCGTGGCTGCTAGCTCCCAATAACAACATGCTGCACCAGTTGGCCCAGCGCGGACTTAAGTTCGGAGTCTTGCCCGAATTCAAAGACTACGGAACCCACATCGGCACTGGCGCGGGCTGCATCGCGCTGATCCATCGGGCGCCTCACCGCAATGCGGCGCTCGTCTTTCTTAACTGGTTCCTCGGCAGAGAGGGACAGATGGCCTGGATCAAAGCGTCCAACCTCCCAAGCCGGCGCCTTGACGTCCCTCTGGATGACATACCGCCATACTTGATCACTAAACCCGGGCGCAACTACTGGGCGAGCTATTACGAGGCAGATGCTAGGAGAACTGCCCACGAGGAAACAGTTATTAAAGACCTCTTCGGTCGCTGAGAAGACCGTGAACCCTTCACTCGAATCCACCACAGGCTTCGACCTCACCAAGCCCGTAGGGTCACGCAGGATTGCATTTCGGAAGTTATCCTGGCGTTCGATCCTTTCGCTTCTGCTCATCGGAATTCTGGCGCTGCTTTTGGCCTACCCGGTAACACTGCTATTTGTGAAAAGCTTTGTTGCGAGCCGGCCGGGCCAAGCCACGGTTTGGACGATCAACGGCTGGATCGGGGCTTTCAATGACGCAACGCTGCCCATCGCTCTCGGAAACACCTTTTTCCTCGCCTTCGTGAGAGTCATGATCACCAGCGGGTTAGCGATTTTCTTCGCCTGGGTGGTTACGCGCACCGATACTCCGTTAAAAGGCTTCATCGAAGTGTTGCTGTGGCTCGGATTTTTCCTGCCGCTGCTTCCCATGACCATGGGTTGGATTCTGCTTTTGGATCCTCATTATGGTCTCCTCAACAGATTTTTTATGAAAATTTTCGCTCTGTCGGCGCCTCCTTTTAATGTCTATTCCTACTGGGGAATTATCTGGTGCCATCTCGCTTTCAGCACGTCCGTGCGCTTCATGTTAATGACTCCGGCGTTCAGCGCCATGGATGCCGCTTTGGAGGAGGCCGGCCTCGTGAGCGGAAGCAACAGGGCGGGCGTTTTAATGCGCGTCACAATTCCGGTTTTGGGGCCGGCCGTTTTAGCTTCCACCGCCTTGGGATTCATCAGGAGCCTGGAATCCCTGGAAATTGAACTGGTGCTGGGCATACCCGCGGGCATTTACGTTGTGCCAACAAAGATCTGGGACTTTATTCATTGGGACCCCCCGCTTTATGATCGTGCAACCGCCTTGTGCAGCATTTTCTTGATTTTTATTTTTCTGCTGATCTGGCTCCACCGGGCTTTGCTACGGGGTCGAGACTTCACCACCGTCAGCGGTCGCAGTCATTTGGTCGAGACCTTCTCACTGGGACGCTGGCGTTGGGTTACTTGTACCTTGTGTCTGTCCTTTGTCACCGTCATGATTTTTCTCCCGTTGGCGACTCTTGTCATGGGAACGTTCATGGAAGTTTTCGGCCACTTCGATTTGGAGAAAACCTGGACTACCCGCCACTGGGCCGGCGCTTTCACCGACGCTGTGTTTCTGCGCTCATTGAAAAATACTATCGTGCTTGGCCTCGGGGCTGCCATTGCGGGGACGATTGTCTACGTGTTGATCGGCTACCTGATCGTTCGCAGCCGTCTCCCGGGGCGTGGAATCATCGACATACTCTCCTGGCTGCCCTGGGCCTTGCCGGGAGTGTTGATCAGCCTGGCGCTGCTCTGGACGGTTTTGGGATCCGGCGATTATTTGAAGCTGATGTACGGGACCCTGTCTCTGCTAATTTTGGGAATCGTAATTAAAGAGATGCCGCTCGGGACGCAGATCATCAAGGCGGCGGTGCAACAGATCAGCCCGGAGCTGGAAGAAGCCTCCAGGGCCGCGGGCGCTAATTGGCTGGACTATTTTCGTCGCATTTTGCTGCCTCTCTTGAGGCCGACGATGGTCTCGGTCGGGATCATTGTCTTTATTTCCGCCGCCAGAGATATTCCGACAGTCATTTTCTTGTCGACGCACGACTCGCGGACTCTGTCGCTGCTGATGCTGGATTCCATCGCGGAGGGCAATCAGGAAAGGGCTGTAGTGCTCGGGGTGTTGGTTGTCTTTCTAATCTTTGCTCTTCTGTTCATCGGGAGGCTGTTGGGATTTCGAAGAGTATCCGCGCAGTAACGAGGGATTACGGAGGCAACGCAAAACCGCCTGGTTGTCAAAAGGCAAACCATTTTGGTCTCAGCATCAGGAGAAGGCCAAGCGCCAGCATGATGGCGCCGCCGAGAAGCTTGAGCCATCGGCCGCCTTTCTCCTGAAGCTTATGCCGGCTAAGCGTTACGACGGCGATCGTCAACACCAAGCTGTCGTCCGCGATGTAGGCGACATTGTAAAGAGCCAAGTATCCGTAGTACGACCAAGTCGGCAAAGAGTACAGAGTGAGAACCCGCGTATAGATCGCAGGGAACCCCCCCGTGCACAAAAGTTCCATTGTGTTCACGAGAATAGCGAGAAAGACAACGGCGGCAAAGGCTCCCCCTAAATTTTCCGCCTGAATAATGCGGCGCACCTGCCGGTAAATTCCCGGCTTGGCGGCCTTGGGGATCCCAACAGAAAGCCCCGAACCGAGGGCAAGGAAATCTTTGACGTTCAGAACCCCGATAAGCGCAGCGATAGTCCCTAGCAGAATCTGTGTTATCCGAGACACACCTATAAGAAAAAACAGATTGAGCCAGGCTGCCATAAACGCGAAATAAACAAAGCCGCTAACCGCCACAAACGAGCCGCCGATCATAATCATCTTTTTCCGATCGTGAAGATTGACAAGCATCGACAGGAGGAAAAGGAGCACCCACATCGCGCAGGGATTAAAGCCGTCTAAGAGACCCAGAATGATCGTAAATAGTGGAAGCCCTAACTCTCGCACACCGAGCCGGCCGAGGAATGGTACCTCGACCGTCTCGTGGGCCGGAGCAGGTTGATCCAACAAAGATTCGATCGCTTTGCCTGTCGTTTCGACACTCAGAAATCCAACGATCACTCGGTTGCGGACACAAAAGGCGGGCACTGCGATGGGCCGAACTCCAAATCGTTCAGCGAGTGCATGAAGGTCCCGTAAAGCCTGCGGGTCCTGAGAAATATCGCGTATGCGAACGCGGAGAGCCGGTCTCTGCTGCTGGAGGTCGGCAAGGAAGAGCTTTGCTTCATCGCAATACGGGCAACCCGAGCGCACAAAGACTTCGACATCTACAGCAGGCGCGACTTTCGCGTCCGCTATTGTGCTCGCTGACACCAGGCAACTGACAGTCAGTAAATAAAGCCCAACTGTGCAAAATTTCACATTGCCGCCATTCCGTTTTCGCGCCCGCGCCGCTGGCACAAGCAAAAAGGCCTTCGGCTTCCATCCGCGGAAGAGTTCAGCCCGGACGTCGTTACTGCTGCCAAGGTCCCAAACTAAGGTTTGCTGAGCTGTTTTGTCCTTGGAAACGTTAAGTTTCCTCACGCGGTTTTCACCAGAAACATATCAAACGATTGGCCTTAGGTTGTAGAGCCAGAGATCTGGTACAGCTCTCTCTTGGAGGACTGTTCCAATAGCCCAGATATCTGTTTCGCCCAATTCTGAAAGTCTCCGTTTTCGGTTACTTTCTTGATTTGCACCTCCAGCGTCCCCGGATCCGACACCTCCTGTTCAAAGACTAGATCTGGCGCTCCCAGGGAGCCATAGTGAGTCCGCATTACCCTCGGCCTTAAACCACCTGCTTGCTGGACCCATTTAAGAAGCGTCATGAGCCTTTGTTCAACTTCTTGGGTCCTCCCCGGCAGAGTATGGAATGTCAATCGTGATACGTACATCGTGCTAACCCTCCTTTCGAACAACCGTTCAATAAGAGACAACCTTGCGGATGATCCTCCAGACGCTTCACCTTTGAGAAACGGGATGGTCACGCTTTCTATTGCGCAAACAGCATGCCAGAGACTGACGAAAATACGCTGGCACAAAGGGAACAAATTCCAACTAGCAGCGATTTTTCTTCGCAAATAGAGGAATAAAAATGCGAACTTTTTCGCACAATTGGGTGAAGCTTCGGATGCGGACACAGCGACCAACGGTCATGCCGTTCCGGAGTAGCGGAAGCCGTCAATCTCGAGCACTCCGTCCAAGCTTCAAAGCCGGCTCGACTGTGCTTTCGATCCAAGCATCTATTGCTCCATCACCTAAAGAGTGGAGTGAGAGTACCACGTGCGTGAGGGGGTCTTGGGGTGTATGCAACAGGAATTTCAGTTGCGCTAAGTCTCCAGCGCTTTTCGATATACGCCCACTCATAATGACCATGGCAGGATTGTCCAGGGCCAATCGAACAGCCATTCAAGCTTAAGATGACCAACGCGCCTCCCTGGTGGTAACCTGTCGCTGAGCCTCTGGATCGTTTTTCTGTGCAATGTCTCATCAAAGTAGGTAAAGACAAAGTTATGACACTTCCAGGTCCGAAAAGAAGTTCGGGAAATCCTCTGGCATTGGTCTTGCGTCGCATCAAATTAGGTCTTAAGGCAACCCTCAAGAGCCGACCTGCTGAGGTGAGCTTAATAATGTTAGCAAGCACTACATTTATAGGTTCGGTCGCAGCGACTTATCGGAGAGCAATGCCATGAACGGAATCCTCGGAGCCAATGCAAAAGTCGTAGTAGTGGTCTTGCTATTGTCGCTCGGTTTCGCCCACCATGGTCTGACAGAAGCCAGCCCAAGGAAGGAAACCGGGAGCCGTGATGCCGCGACGGCATCAAAACAACCTGCGTTGCCAGACTTCGTTACACTAGCTGAAAAATTCGGGCCGGTTGTCGTAAATATTTCCACGACTCAAATTATGGAAGCTCCGACTCCCTTTGGAAGAGAAGATCCGCTCGCCGAGTTCTGGAGGAGATTCTTCGGGGAAAGCTACCCGCCTGATTTAAGGCAGCAGGGCCTCGGCTCGGGCTTCATCATCGAGCGCGATGGCACGATCCTCACCAGTAATCATGTCATTGAAAACGCCCAGAGAATCGTCGTCAAGCTGCCAAAGGATGAGCAGCAGTTCACGGCCAAGGTTATTGGTAGGGATGAGAAAACTGATCTCGCGGTTATCAAAATCGATGTGACGGGTGATTGTCCGGTTGCACCATTGGGCGACTCTGATCGACTCAAAGTCGGGGAGTGGGTCGTAGCGATGGGGAGCCCATTCGGTCTCCAGAATACTATCACAGCCGGAATCGTAAGCGCCAAGAGTAGACAGATCGGCGCCGGCCCTTATGACGACTTCATACAGACCGATGCCTCTATCAATCCTGGAAATTCCGGCGGACCCTTGATCAACATGCAAGGCCAGGTTGTTGGAATCAACACGGCGATATTCAGCCGGACAGGCGGAAATATCGGTATCGGATTCGCTATTCCCATCAATTTAGCCAGGGAATTGCTGCCCGAGCTTAAAACCAAAGGTGAAGTGACGAGAGGATGGTTGGGCGTGAGCATTCAGAGAGTTACGCCGGAAATAGCTGAATCTTTAGGGATGGAAACAGCCAGGGGAGCCCTGGTCGCCGATGTTGTCGCTGGCAGTCCCGCAGAGCGCGGAGGCATTAAGGTGCGAGACGTCATCGTCGATTATTCGGGAAAACCAATCAAGGACTCAAGTGACCTGTCTCTAATGGTCGCGCGTACCCGTGTTGGCACGAGAGTAAATATCACGGTTTGGCGGGACAAAAGACAACTTTCGTTAACGGCGACGATCACAGAACTCGAGGAGGAAGAAGTGGCTGCCTCGGCGCCGGAGAGAGAAAAAGACTTCGGATTGACAGTTCAGAACGTAACGCCCGAAATTGCGCAAGCTCTGGGAGTGAAGCAACCACAAGGCGTGGTGATCACGGCTGTCGACCGCGGAAGCCCGGCAGATGACGCAGGACTCCGCCGCGGCGATGTTATTTTGGAAATTGGCCGCGAAACCATTCGCAACCTTGCTCAGTATCGTCATGCGATTGCCGGTCTAAAGAAAGGGGAGTCTTACCTGTTTCTAGTGCAGCGCGGGCAGACCACATCCTTTGTCGCGTTGAGGATTCCAAGGGAAAAGGCGCCATCCTAATGGCTAGTCGGCTCAGCATCACTGAATTCGCACGCACTTGCCCGCAACGAAAGAAGCGAAAGAGAAAAACAAGGAGGTATACAATGCCGATTTTAAAAAAGCTTAAAGAGATGCTCGACGAAGCGAAAGTGTCTTACGAAATTTACACTCACCCCCTCGCCTACACCGCGCAGGAAATCGCTGAGCAACAGCATATCTCGGGCAAAGAGATGGCGAAAGTCGTCATGCTTGAGGTAGACAATGCTCTCGTGATGGGCGTGATTGCGTCAAGTTCCAAGATTCACTTAAACATGGCCAAGGCGAGTCTTGGTGCTTCCGCAGTTAGATTGGCGACGGAAGATGAATTCACCGCGCGTTTCCCCGAGTGCGAGATTGGTGCGATGCCGCCCTTCGGTAATCTCTTCGGCTTAAGAGTCGTCGTCGATCCGGCGTTGGAAAAGGACGAATATATTTATTTCAATGCGGGCAATCACGTCCAAACTGTCCGCATGAGATACAAAGACTTTGCGAAGTTGGTGAACCCGCAGGTTGGGCTGCTCACCAAAGAAACTGACAAGTGGGACGCCTGAATCGGCGAAGGCGTTGAAGAGCCGTGCGATAGGATCGTCTTCGGTGGGCTTGCTCGGCACTCGACCAAGAGTACAGGTATCAATCAGTGTATACAGGAAAGCCGAAACGTGGGACGGTCATTTCCATCGGAACCGTTGGCCGGGTCCGCGCTTGCAAAGTTTCTCGACACCGTCAGAAACGACAAGCGCTTCGGCCCCGAGGTAGCGGAGTACCGCTATCTCGCGCCCGTCGCTCCGCGCTATGGGGCCTTGTGATGAACGAGCGACTGCGGTCGGTGCTTGCCGCCGGCGGCATCACCCGGTTCTGGACTCACCAGGTTGAAGCCATTGAGGCAGTACGCCGCGGACTCAATGTGGTGGTGATAACACCCACAGCGAGCGGCAAGAGCCTCGTCTACAACCTGCCGGTGATCGAGTCTATCCTCGGCGACCGGAAGACGCGCGCTCTCTACCTTTTCCGTCTCAAGGGCTTGGGACAAGACCAAGTGCAAAACCTGAATGAGCTTCTCACCGCCTTTGAGCTCCAACCGTAAAGTTAGGCAGGGAACGGGCCCCGCTTCGGTCCGCTGAAACCTATGATGGCGACACCCCGGCGTATCGCCGGACAAAGATCCGCGCGCGCCGAGGCTACACACCTGCTCCTGGCCTGCCTACGCGCAGGGCTCCGCACTATCGTCTTCACCAAGGCGCGCAAGATTACCGAGCTCATCGATGCCTCGGCAGTGGAGCGCGCGGGCGCACTTGCCGAAAAAATCACCCCTTACGGGGCAGGGTTTCTGCCGCGCGAGCGCCGCGAGATCGAGCAGCGACTCTTTCAGGGCGACCTGCTCGCAGTGGTCTCAACGAGCGCGCTCGAGCTCGGCGTGGACATCGGCGGGCTGGACGCTTGTATTCCTGTCGGCTACCCCGGCACCATCGCCAGCACCTGGCAGCGAGCCGGCCGTGTGGGCCGCCATGGGCAGATTTCAGTAATATTCATGATCGGCCTGCGCGATGCGCTCGATCAGTACTTCATGCGCCACCTGAGGCCTTCTTCGGTAAGAGTGTCGAGGCAGTAGTGATCGATCCCCTCAATACAGCGCTTCTAAGAAAGCACCTGCCCTGCGCGGCGCAGGAGATCAATCTCCGCGAGGACGATGCTACTTACGACATCCCCGCGCTTCGTCCCGTCATTAACGAGCTCGTTACCGCGGGCGGACTCAAGCCGGGCAGGCAGGATGACATTTGGTTTTCGCGCAGGCGCCGTCCCCAGCGTGCCGTCAGCATTCGTGCGATCGGCGAGCCGTTTAGCATTGCGCTGCAGGACCGCACTCGCATTGGCGAGGTGAGCGCCACCCGCGTATATCGCGAGGCGCATCCGGGCGCGATTTACCTGCATCACGGCCGGCACTACCGCATCATCTGGCTTGATTATGAGACCAAGAAGGCCACGTGCAAGGAAGTGGACGTGCGCTACTACACACAATCTCTGAGCCGAGAGGAGATGGAGATCCTCTTTGAGACGCAACGCCGGCCGCTTGCGCGCGCCACGGCGCATTGGGGAAGGCTGCGCATCACCCAACAAGTGATCGGCTACGAGAGGCGCTGGCTCTTCGATGGCAAGCGCCTGTCACGTCATGCTCTCGAAATTCCGGAGACCCGCTTCGACACCGAAGGCCTGTGGATACCAATGGAAGAAGATGCGGCCGCGGCGCTTGTATCGAGCGGTCACGAACTCACGGGCGCGCTGCATGCCGCTGAGCACGCGGCCATCAAGTGCCTGTCACTCTTCGCCATCTGCGACAAAGGCAACATCGGCGGTCTGAGCTATCCCTCTATCGGCCGCTCTCGCGGCCTGTAATCTTCATCTACGACGGCTACGAAGACGGCATCGGCTTCACCCGGCGCGCCATGGAGGTGCTGCCCGATTGGCAGGGCGCGATGCGGCACCTGCTTCAAGAATGCCCATGCGAGGATGGCTGCCCATCCTGCGTCCAGGATCCCCAGTGCGGCTCGGCCAACGGGCCGCTGGACAAGCCAGGTGCAATATTTCTTCTCGAGGAATTGTGGAAACTGGAGTGAGTAATGGCGCATATCCTGATCGGTACAACCTCCTGGACCGAGAAAACGCTTATTCGAGTCGGGCCTCTTCTATCCGCCGCACGCCAGCGGACGCGCGGCTGCGCTATTACGCGGCACAATTCACAATCGTCGAAGTGGACAGCTCTTACCTCGTGCGGAAGCGGTTGGTTCCATAATTCGTCGATTTCGCCTGCTCGAGCCGCTTCTCCACATCGCCGTAGAGAACCATCTCCTCGATCTCTAAGTCCGTAAGCGATCCGGCTCCGGCGACCTGACTAATCCACTCGCGCTCAGGATAGGTTCTCGCGCAAACGCTTGGCTCCAGTGATATGTGTCTCATTTCCTTTTCGGCTCCCGGAGGCTCGGGGTAAAAAGCTGTATCGCGCCAAACGGCACGCCAAGAACCCTTGCTGGAATGTTCAAGAGTTCCGTGCCGACGGCCGCAGGGGATAGATAGGTAACGTTGGGACGTTCAAGCGAGCCGGTGACCTGAACCGGAATCGAGACCAATGAAGTCCCGATGATAGAGCCGAGGACGGGGAGCTGTCGAATGACCTGGTCCGCAGGCATCAGCATGGAGATAAGCCCTTTCCCATCGATCTGTTTATGCTCGAGGTCAATCTTTCCTTGTCCGGTAATGGTGAAAGGCGGCACCTCGATAATTGCCTCGCTACTCATGATGGTTGTGCCTTCGATTGTACCCTTGGCGCTGATTAATCGGTAGGGCGTTGCTTTTGTGTCCAGATCGGGAAAGGCGAGGCTGAAGTCATCCGTTTTGTTCAAATAATCGAAGGTAGCATCGAGAGCCGGCGCCCGCACGATCTCGCCGTCACGGGCGACCAGCGCAAATCTCCCTTTCAACAATTTTGCCAGAGTCTCAATGTCTCCCCGGCCCGCGACTTGAGCATCGAGGGAGTATGTGCCTCTGATATCCTGTCGTCTATTGCTCAGACAAAGGCTCGATTCTTGAAGCTGTCCGTCCGTCACCGAAAACCGGACATCCAAATCGACCTCGTCATCCGTCATAAGCCTTCCCGCGGCACGGATCCCGCAAATAACCGCCTCTTCCACTTTTCCGTAAAGCCCGCTTGAAGAGACTGCGAGCCTCATACGGAGGGGATCCAGGTTAAATCTTCCATAGGTGAACCTGGCGGCTTTCAACCGGATATCCCCTGCGACGTGAGGGAGCGAGATGCCCGCGGCACGTTTGTCCTGTCGATGATCGTCCCCTCGCTTCATAGCCCCGCTTATCTCTTCCCACACCAATTGGTCAGCGGAAACATCCATGTCCACCCGAAGGGCGGTCTTCTCTGACGCCAGCTTCCCTAAAAGCGACACTTGACTGCTCCGCCAGCGGAAGTCAGCAGATCGAATTTGCATGCCATCCTCACCGCCTTCAACGAGAAACTTTTCGACGATCACAGGATCCTTGTTAAACGGCAGAAGAAGGTTCTTTCCCTCCAATCGCCCACGGGCGGAGAATTGGAGAGGATCTGAGATAAGAGCGCTGATCTCAATATCGCCCTGGAGTAGATCGGATTGGAAAGGCGAAGATTGAAAAACCCTGTTGAGTGTTTTCTGGCCCAAAGCGCCTTTGAAAGACAGAGCGAGCTTGTCTCTCTCCAGGTCAAGCGTTATCCGGGCACGTTGTTTGCCGTCCACCACAGCAAGCTCTTTGAACGCGACCATCCGGGAGCCCCGCACCACGTCAAGGTAAATGCGAGGCTCGTCGCCGAACGTGACCTCGCCCCGAAAATAGACGTCGCCGCCCTTTCTCCAAAGAACGCGACTATCGGTGAGCCGCAGAGGCGGACGTAGCGCGAGCTGTCCGGGCAATGCCGCCTGATGGCTCAACCATCCTGTCATTTGAGCGCCGATGGTGCCTGCTGCGGTTGCTTCCAGAAACAGCGACGTTTCATTGGAGCCCTCCAGGAATCCGTCAACGATCAAGGAAGCATCCAGCATCTCAACTTTCGCGCCAGCAAACGTGAACTTTGCCGGCGCCGCGCTAAACCCGCCCCGAGCAATCTTCATCACTCCTGGGAGCTTCTCATGTTTTACGGCCATGCCATCAACGCTCCCAGCGCCTCTAAAATCCCACCGCTTCGGATCGTTCAGCGGCCCCTTGAGAAACAGGGAAACAAGCTCGACTCTGCCTCCTATGAAATGGACATCCTTGAAGTTTTCTTGAAACGCTTCAAAGGTGGGAAGCAGATCCTTGAGCTGGTCGAGATCCAGCGAGAAACTGCCTGAGCTGATCTCAATGTGGCGGTCCGCGCCGTTGCTAAGTGAGCCCGCAAGCCCGGAAAAAAAGGAACTACCGATCGCGCCCCTCACGTCTTCTAACGTGATTTTGCCGTCGTCGTACTGTAAACGGCCCTCTTTGATTACGATCGGGTAGGGAATTCGTTCGTAAGCGGCGCTGATGGCCGTCTTCAAAATAGAAAATTTCGGAGTAACAGAATCCATCCCGGCAATAACAACATTCTTGGCATTTCCCAGGTCGGCGAACGATCGACCGCTGGTCTCAAAGCTGATCTCCGGAATCACTCCCTCTCGGACGTAAATGGAATAGATTTTGGACAGGCTTGGCATCGCCCACAAGTCTTAATGCCGCTTCTCGGATTTCGCCGACATCGAGATTCCGCCCTCTCATCTTTAGCTGGAACGACGAAGCGGACGTCTTAAGCAGCATATCCCCTGAAACCGTGAGCCTGGGCGACGCGAGATCAAGGCGTTCGATAACAGCGCGAAAAATTCCATCATCGCGCTCCATGAATCCCCTGAACTCTTTTGCCTTGATGACCGTTCTCTCCGCTTTCCCGGACCAGCGCAAGAGAGGGCAGTGATCCGTCGATCTCCACCTTCACCTTTTTGAGTCCCGCCGAAGTCAGCCGCAGATGCAAATTTACGTCTCCATCCTGGATGATGCGCTGGAGCAAATCAGGAAATAGAGAAACGACCGCTTCCCGAAGGCGAAGATGTTGAATCGCGACCCGTCCCTTGGTCGCAAGATTCTCTCCCGCAATCCGAACCTCAAAACGGAACCAGTCAAACGCGTTGGAGCGCGAGGTGACCCGCAAATCGATCTCATCGGCCTGCGCGAGGACGCGCGCCTCCAGGTCTCTGATGACCAGAGACGGCTTATCCCCGATCCGAATATCAGCCGAACCGCCCACAACGTCCACGGCTATTCCGGGAATTTCCGACGCGAGAGTTGCCAGCGCGGCGCGGATCTTTCCCTCTATCTCATCGACGTCAAGCGATCCGCCAGCAGGCCCCACGAAACGCATCGTGACTGCGGGGCTATCCACCACCGCCCGCGAAACGATCAGGCGTCCCCTGAATAACCCGGCGATCGACGGGTAGACTTTGATTGACCGGATTGTTCCGCCGCCTGTCCCGACTACCGAAAGCGACGCGCCCTGTATCACAACGACTGGTCGCGGAAGCCATGCGAGATCGATCTTATCGATCGTGACGCTTCCATGAGTTTTATCCAACAAAAAGGCGCGGATCGTCTCTTTCGCCACCTGACTATCGACGACAACGGGAAGAAGCAGAGCAACGAATAGAAACAAGAAAATGAAAAGGCCGGCAAGACCCGCGAGACACTTGATGATGGGATGCTTTCTCACCTGTGCGTCCGAATCCCGGAATGGACATAGATTCGTAGCGGGGATTCCGGGCTTCACCGCCACCCCGGGCCACCATCGAGGAATACGTGGCTACTCAACGGATTTCAATGTGCTCCCGCAGGATGCGCCGGACTTCTTCAATCGTCTCGGGGTGCGACTGGGTGGAGTGGACGGAGCGAACAACTTTTTCTGACTGAACCCCTTCGATATGCGCGCTTTCGTATGCAACGACGCCATCGGTTTTGCCAGTGATCGGGCCCTCACCGAGCACGGCGATGATCGAGTGCGCGGTTATACGGGAATCAATAGGAAGATCATTTAACGCACGAAGGAACGGATGGCCAGGGCTCATGTTCTCCACGGCGGTCGGGAGCTGGCTCATATTCAAATGGGCGAATGCCTGCCCTTTCAAAAGATCCTGGAACTGCGAAACCAATGTGCCTGGCAGGTTGATCAGTCGTTTGACCAAGTTGAGGACCCAGCCCGTAGCCTGATAACTGCCGCGGTGCGGCGTGGCAATAAAGACCACGCGCTCGACCGTCGGCAGCGGCTCGAAGAACACTGACTCACGCAGAAGCTCGCGCGTTTCCTGGACCATCTCTACCTTTTCAAACGGCTCCTTCGTGACATTCTCCCAAAAACGGTTGCCGCTCCTAACCGCCATGAGCTTAGTGAGCAGCCCGCCCTGGCTGTGGCCGATGATGACCATGCGGCGCAGGGCTGGATCTTGCTCGGCCGGGTCAAGCTCACTGACAATGTCACGCAGCGCGCGGCGCAAGAGCATCGCGGAATAGAGAACAGGCTGGCCGGTGTTGTACTGGAAAACCCAAAACTGGTATCGGCCACCGATAACTGGGTCATGCGTCACTTCGTTGAACATCTCCGCCCAGCGCGCGGGGCTCGATGCCGTGCCGTGAACTAGCACGACCGGAAGGCGTCCGGAACGATAGGGGTGCATCATGACGAGACCGTCCCCGAGGATCTTCTGTGGATCAGCAAAGCGGAATCCCACGATCTCGAAATCCCAGACCGGAGCCCCCTCCATCTGATACGCAAGCGCTGCTGTCGGCTCGAGCTCCAAAGGCAAATCAGCCCCACCGATTTTTACCGTGGATGCCTGGTCGGCGGCGTAAAGTTCCAACCGTCCCCGAAGCTTTCCCTCAACCACACTACGTCGTGGTTCCTCGATACGGATAAATGCTGTCACTGGGACCTTTGTGCGCGGCGGGATTCTTTTTTGCGCAATCGCGCCCGCCGGCCCCGACAAGACCGGCTCCACTTCGGCTGCTAATGGAGCTCCAATTCCCGCCTGATGGTATCTGTTGCGCACGCCGCGAATATCGAACTCACCCACCGGAATAAACCGGTTCAACCGAAAGCCGCCCCAGAGAAAACCGGAGGCTTCCAGTTTCAATTCAAGTTCGCCAAATGGCAGCTCATACGTTCCTTCTCGTACCATAACCTCTTGGCCATCCAAAGAGGCCAATCCGCGAACCAGTCCAAGATTGTAAAGATCGACGGCCAGACGCAGGCGCGGGTCGAGTGGGTTAGGTGATAGGGTGTTATCTTCAGGGAAAAGAAAAGCGTAGGCATAAACCGCCGCCGCCAGATAGTGTTCGTTTTTTCCGGCCTGCTCCGCGTAATAAAAGGACAGCTCCGACAGCGTGAACAGCCGATCCCGTAGTCGCTCCTCACCCGCCCGCTGCCCGAGTAATTTCTGCAGAGCCCCAAGCGTCGCCTCGGCGTCTACTTGGAACCGCTCGAAAAGGTTGTTTCGGTGCAGCACCTGCGTGGACCAACTGCTCGGCCTCCCGGCGGAGAGCACGTTCGCGGTTAAAGCGTAGTGAATATCTTGGGTGTTGCCGCGCACCACACCGATAGGCGTGGCGCACCCGGACCACAGCAAAACGGCCGCGATCACAAACAGTAATCGCAATATAGGAAACCTCATCACGAATCAGCCCTCAAATCGGACGAAGCTCGAAACAGTTTTTCAGCCCGCCAAGTGATCAAAAATCTATCTTCACCCGCAGCCCCGCCACAACCGCGGTATCGATCGCCCTTCTGTTCGCGCCGGTGAGCGGCGCTTTGTTTCTCGCTGAATCGATAACCTGCAAATCTGGAGTCACGTGCAACCATGGTGTGATAGCGATGTTGTAAAACAGTTCGCCGCCCTGCTCGTGGTCTAAACCTGTCCGATCACGCAGAAGGGGTGGAAAAGTCTCACGCAGATCGCCGCTGATCTTGAGATAATAATAGCCGATCCCGAAACGATCCTGATCGCGCCCAGGGATCAACCCTTTGCCGCCGAAGCCAAAGCTGTAGAACTGATGGACGGGATTGGCCTTGCCGTCGGAGATGCCGAATCGGCCAAACACTCCAAGGCCCTGCGACGGGTCTTCTTTTTTCTGATACAGGTACTGGTCGAAGTTATACATGAATGCCCACGAGCCCGACTCCTTCTTGGCCGACGCATCCAAGAGAATGCCACCGATCAGGGTTCGAGGATCCTGGCTAAGGGAGTTAAAATCCTTGTTGCTCCAGGCGCCGCCGATCACTTGGTGACCCGTAAGACCGAAAGGTCTGATTGCCCAACGGATCTCCGACGCGAGTGTTGTTCCATCTTTAAACAACGTGTCGAACCCTGTTCGCGTAGTGAGCCCCTCCGTGTCGATCACCGAAAAGCTCATGATCAGGTCTTTCGTCGGTAAAAACACAAGACCCATTCCCAATGTCGAGTACGGGGCTACCCGCAATAGGGTCGGGTTGAGTGAAAAAGCGAGATTCATGAACTTCTCATCACCCCTGCCGTGGGCAAATTCATTGGCGTCGCCGCCGCTCGTGTCCAGTTTACCGAGCGCAACAGCGAACTTTTCATGCAGAAATTGGGTTAGCACTACATGAGAGAGAACCATTTCGTCTCTCGCAGGCAATGACAGTATCGGCCGTGTATTGACCGGCAAGAGCGCGCCAGTAGCAGCGTTGACACCGGTGCCAAAGGCGGCTTCGCCGCGAACCAACAAGAAACCGCCCGGCCAGAGTCCCATCTTTTGCGAGTCCAACTTTAAAACGATTTCCGCGTTACCGAGATATCTCCCGGTGGTATCGATCCCGCCGCTGGTCACGTTCTGAAACGTATGGACGTTGTCCATGTCAAGCTGAACGCCGTTTCTTGCCATGGTGCTACGCAGCCCGCCCCAATCGCCGGTCAGCCTGGCGCGCTTCCAGATATCACTGGTAAAGTCTGGAACCGGGAAAAGCGTAGCGTCTTCCTGTTTCTTTTCGGGCTGTCCGGGCGCGGCTTCCTGTGCTACGACTTGCAATACACAGCCGAAACTCACTAAGAGCAGAGTGACCGCTCGAAGTAAAACATCCTAGTGCCGATTTTTTTCACTCGCGAATCGTTGACTGTTCATCGAAGCTTTTCTCCTTCCACTGTCTGTGCACCAGTCAATCGTGGCCAATCAAAATCCGAATTTGAGCCTTAGCGTTCTTTGCGCCTTTGCGCGAGCCGCTCCTCACCTTTCAAATTATGGTAACGGCCGCGGCACTGGCAGCCCCTCCCGGATCCGCTGCGAAAACGCCGTATCCTTGTCAACGGCGTGGGCGGGCTCGTTCACGCGCGATAGCTTTTCGAGCTCAGCGAAAGGTCGCGAGGTATCGATGCGCCCGAGATCATAGAGATAGTCCGGCACGTAACCGCTCAGCAAAACTTTCCACGACATCGGCGGCGACTCCGGATTCATCCGGGTATGAAACAGAATGCTCGTCATGCAATTGGTCGTCAGCGTATTGTAAAAGGCCGGCCGCTCGCGCAGATCATTCATTGTCTTGACATAATCGAGAAAGATACGCCGGATGTTCCGCAGCGGCACGCGCGTCCGGTAGACGTACACGGCCTCCGGGGGGCTGACGGTACGTTGTGCGCACGCCAATCACGTCTCGCTCGTCGGCAACGACGTAGACAAGCTCGTACTGCCGAAAGAAGCCTGCGATCGTGGAGTAACTCTCGCCCTTTTCCTTGCGTGTCTCGATGGAGACCGCCACATAATCTTTACCCCCGAAGCCAAAGCTGACCATGATATGGGCGATCGCTTTGTCGGCCCAATAGACAGGTATAAGATCGGCGGAATCGAGTTTGCGGAGATCGTAGGTCCGCGTCTCCCACCGCGGCGTGAAGTCCGTTTCCGTTCGATAATCGAAATTTCTAATGTTGTGAATCGTGATTAAGTCGTCTTTGATCGTGGCATAGGGCGCGTACGCCACTTCAGGCTGCCAATCCCGATCGTTCGAGGCGGGAATCTGAAAATACAACCCGACGATTATTGCGAAAACAACGAAGAACACGATCAATGTGCGCCGTCTCTTTGCCAACAGGAGAAAGGCGAGAGCTGTCGCTATAATGAAAAGTCCGGCGAGCCCGAAGCGCACGGCCGCATTCGGGAGCGGTGAATGATAGATCGCTCCCGCGCTCCAGGCGGTCATTCCGGATACCAGGATGCCCAGGAGGACCCGTAATAGAAATTTCATCGCCACCGAGCCTTTCGTTAGAAGAGATTGGAATGCTGGAATATTGGAATGGTGGAACGGATAATCAGTATTCCAAATTTCCATTTTCCCATTTTCCCAATCATTGTGCCCGCACCTTCACTTCACCGGCCAAGGGGCCGGATCATACTTCGACGATCCCTCATCAGCATCATCTCCTGCTCCCGTTTAACCGCCTCTTTGATTAAGCGCTTGGCCTCAGCCTCTTCGCGTCGCTCGATCTCCTCGAGGAGCGCCAGCATCCGCGTCCGGCGCTCGGCGCGCGTCATCCGACCACTCGCAACGCGCTCGGTCATGTCACGATCCTCGGCGATCACCCGGCGGTAAGCTTCGGGGGCGAGCGCCTTCGGGATCACGTGCTTCTCTATCCCCTGGTAAACGCACTCGCGCCACTCGCGTTCGCCAGCGCCTAAGGCATGAGGCCCGAGATTCGAGGCGGTCTCAGGATTATAACCGTGCGTTTCGGTGCATCGATTGAGATGGTCGTCAAGCTGCTTGCGGATGTTGGAGATTTCCGCTGTCGCGATCCGCGAGGCTCCCGCGAGGAGAGCCAGCGCGATCGCGATCCAAAACGAAGTACGCCTCGCTGGACTGTTAAAACATCTGACCTGCGCTTTCATAGCTGCTGCTGATTTGTTTCTCCTGAACTGAAACCCGAAACCTGAAACCTGGAGCCTAACTCCCGCTGCTGATCACCGATCAACGACCACTGATCACCGCTTACTGACCACTGATCACTGATTACTGACCACTGACCACTCTTCTCTTACCTCCCCATCCTCCTGTCGTACGCTCGCGAGATCCGGCCGGCGAGACCGGGATCAGCTCCCTTCGGTCCTCGCTGGCTAATCTCCACCCTTACGTTGCCGTTCGCCTGAGTACGGACATTGATTGTTACGTCCTGCTCGCCCCTGGTCCCGCTAATGACACCGGCAGCCCGGTCTTCAGAAGTCACCTGGACACCCTCATCTCGCGCCGCGCCGATAGCCGCGCTCCAGGCCCGGTCAAAAGTGCTGGGGGCGGGTGCATAGGCCGGCACGGGCTCGTAAACCGTGCAACCTGAGACAAGCATCAGGAGCACTGCAAGAAACATCACCGGGTTGGCAAGGTCACGGCTTCGCTGACGCGACACGCGCTTCGACTGAAAATGCATCCTCTAAACTCCTCCTTCTATTCTCATCACCGAGTCAACCAATCCCCAACCAAAATTCGAAGTCAAAGCTCGAAATCCGAAACAGTTCCAAACTCCCAAATCCGAATTCCCCAGCGTACCCATTTTCCTCCCGCCAAGACCCGAAGAACGCGAAGTCTGGCGGGTGAGAATATGTTCGAACCATCTTTCCAATATTCCATACTTCCATCACTCCATTCTTCGGCCCCTTATCCCCTCGCGGCGAGGGGCAAAACCAGACTGACAAATAGGTAACCGGCAAGGAAACGGTAAAAGACACTCGGTCGAATAATCGCGACAGCTTCTCCCGGCCCTTTGTGTCGAAGATATAAAGCGAGACGGTTGACTGCACCAGGCTGAGGAATATCGTCACCAGACCGGTCCCATTGACCATGTCCGTAAGAGTCACTTGGTCTGCGCGCGGCAGGAATGCGCCGATGTAGATGACGTTGCCGATGGCAGCAAACACAGCCCCAACGCCCAACCCGAAGCGGGGGTCTACATGGATCGGCTTGATAAAAAAAGCGACGAGCGCGATGGCCACCGAAACGAAGAGCGCGTTGAAAAGTTTGAGATGGTACATTGCTCCGGGAGGCGCCAAAAGCATGGCGAAGATCAAGCGCGAATGCACATCCGAGCCAGCCGCGGGAACGCGCGGATCGCCGCGCCGCGATCGATAGTCGTGCGTCTGAACCGCTATAAGCGATTGGCTGATCTTCAACTGCTGGAGGATAGCCGTGGGGCTGATGTTACTGTCCTGAGTATCGGGAACGTACCGCAGCGACTCGATTCCATGTGAGGCGTCTTCGACTTGGATCGTTAGGGGTTCGCCCGCGAAAGGAAACCGGTTTGTGTCGAAGGATTTTGCGATGCGCGCCTTCACGCGGTATCGCTCATAATGTTTTCCTCCGCTCAAATACTCCTCCTGCTTGTCCCGGCTCGCGATCTGCCCGTTTACAACCTGGAAAGTCTGTCCGGGATTTACGCCCGCGCCGGTCCAGCGAAACCAGATGTCGAAATCAGCCGTACAGCCAGCCTCCCTAAGAGCAAACTCACCGATATAGTTAACATAGATCCCTGTGAGGACTTCTACAGGCTTGGCCCCTTTCGATAGCTCGATATTCGCTAGGTTCTTGCTCCGCTCTGTCGCGACTTCTTCCAGCCGGGCCTGGCGCATCTCCAGAGTTTTTGCCCTGTATTGCCTTAGCTGCCGAGCTCCGACGCTTCCAGCGACTATGTAAAGACCAAGTATTTCTATTGCCCAGAGAGCCACGACGATAATTTCCTTGCGAGTTACTATTTCTGGAGTCGTCATTCTCGTTCAATTGTCTTGCGAGTCAGACCTGGTTCGTGAGGGAGGGTCCCACAACATAAGACCACGTCCATTCACTCCAACTACATCCGGAAGATCACCGCAAAGATGGCCAACAGCCCAAGGACAGAGACTAATCCCGCAACCAACCCCGCTGTCGACCAAGGAATGTTGTCATATACTTTCTTGATGGCCCTTAATTGCCGCCGATGCTGGATTGTCGCGATGGCAAGCCCGATGAAGCCGGTCGCAATCATGATCATTGCAAACTGGCGCGGTCCGATAGCCTGCGGCGCTCCGAATTTCGCGCCCATACCCCTCTCCAACTGAAAAAACTTGTAGATCGAGAACCCGAAACTGATTCATGCTGTGGCCGGTCTCCGACAGTGCATGAAAGATCTTGGCCTGCGCCGCGGCTGGGTGGTTTCGACCGCGCGTGAGAGGCGCCGCCTGTCCTCCGGCATCGAAATCATCCCTTGGCTTGAAATCGCCTCGGGCAAGGTCGAGCTGTTCTAAATCTCTTGCGTTCACGCTGCCGCTTTCCTTCTCGCGTCGTAGTTCCTGCGCGGGAGGCAACAGCAAAAACACAGAGGGCTTGGTGTCCTGGCTGCCGGAATGATGGAAAAGCGACGTACGCGTCTACTTTCATGTCTCAGTTTTCCACCTTTCCATTTTTCCGGTGGTCCGTTATTCCAATCTCCCATCATTCCAGTTCTTTCGCTGATCACTTTTGACTCATCACTGACAACTGATCACTGCTTTCCCGCACCGATGACTCTATCCTCCCGCCGGAATTGTCACGAGGGGAGTTCCCCTTCCGGGATCGGTCTCGGTGAGAGAAAGGAGAATTAGCAGAAACGAAAAGATTGCCTTGGACGGGTAGTCCCGGTCTGCCACCCAGAACCAATGGTCCCAGTATCGAACGGCAACGAAGGCGTCCGCGGGCCGCTGCGACCCGCTTTGAATGCGCACCATCGGGCGATACCCACCCTCCTTGTCCGTGTCACAAACACCGCCGTCTTTGGGGCACGGCCTTCCTCGACATGCGGAGGCGGCGCTTCGATCGATGAAGCGAAGTCCATCAAGATCTCCAGCATCCATCGCGACCTCGTCATCGCCGCGCGGCGCGGATCCGAAGACGACACGGAACTCGGCCAGGCCCTGGCGTAGGCCGAGGATTTCGCGAACTAATCGGATGTCCTCTTCGAGTTCCTTTGACAGCTTCTTCGGGGCCAGGCTCATCACCGCCCACTCTTGTTCCTTTGTGCGCTCGATCCGCATACCAACCGCGCCCGAAGATTGGATGCGGCGAAGGGCCGAAATCAGCCGATAGAACTCCGGATCGGCGCCCCGTGCCCGCGCGCCGGCACCGTAGCGGTTTTGAATCCCGTTGACCGAAGTCACCATAGCGCGGAAGACGGCATCCGCCGCCCACCCCGCTTGCAGGAGCGATATCACTACGCCGGGCGGGATAGGCGTCATCAGGCTGGTGGTGAACCGCTTGCCGAGGACTCGGCTATAGGTAATCGTCGGCTTGTCAGTATAACGGCTGGCGGCGCCCAGAGACTGAGCGTCGGTAGCGCCACCAACGCCGACGATGTGTGCCCAGCTTGCCGCCAGGCTGAGTTGCGTTTCCAGGCCATAGGAATTGATAACCGAGGCTACATCGAGGAATAGCGGCGTGTCGCCGTATCGTAATTTAACCAGGTTATCCAGCATCTGGCGCTTCCATGATTCGGCAATGGCCTGCTCGTAGTTAAGACGATCCCGGCCGATGGTCCCAGGACCGATACTTGCGCACCCGTTCAACCCGATCATCAGAAGGAAAACCACAAATAATGTTTTTCCTTGCAGACCGTTTCCATGATTCCAGTATTCCAACAGCGGCTCCTCAGGCAAGGGCTCATTTTTTATCCATCGCGCGTGGAAGGCGCGATTGTATTGGTTGGTAAGAGCAGAGTAGTAGCGCAGCCCCTCTAAGCGAGCATGCAAAAGTGTCCAGAAGAATATCAGTAAAGGCCCGACGAAAAGAATTTCGTTAAGGACAATGTAGGCAGCGAAGATCAACTCGAAAGACTGGAGTGTCGCCCCTTCGAAGTAGACTCGAAAGGCGGCGTCAGCGCTTAAGACGGCGTCCCAGCCGAAGCTAAAAACCCCGAGGAAAGAATGCGTAACCCCTAAGAAGCCCAAACCACCCGCTTGATCGGCGTGGGTCGCTACCAGTTTTAAGTCGAGCCTGGACATCTCGTAGAGAAAGCACGTCCAGATGATCAAGCGCCAAAGCCATCGCAGAAAAACGAATTGCAAGAATGATATGGCGACAAATTGGTTCCATACGCCGGCGAATGAAATTCTTCCGTCCGGCAATACTAAGGATTTCCAGCTCGCTGCAGCGCTCGCGTGCCACTGATCCACGGACAGATACCACGCACCGAAAAAGGCGAAGCCGGCGATGATGAGCTCAGGAATCAGCGCTTCGCGCCGCTGCTGAACGCGCACAACTGCGGCGCTGAATTTACTCAAGTCGCTCTGACCGACGAATCCGCCGCGAATGCAATTGAGCCCGGCGGCCGTGAGTCAAGGGCCAACGATGATGTCTGCCAGCACGAGAATCGGCACAGCGAGAAAAAAGCGCGCGTAGGTGGAGAAGTCGAGCAGCATCGATTCTCTTGGCGTCGTTCCGAGCGCCCGGCCGTCCAAGATCGCGAACACGAAAAGCGGAACCCAGGTCAGTAAGATGGAGCAAACGATCCGCCTTTCAATGGAAGGCCCTTCCCCCCTGATCACGCCGATACGCTGCATGAGCCGGTAGGCCGGCCCGCCCCGCTCAAAGTAAAGTTCGGATGCGTCCGTCGTGACCTCGCTCATGGCGTCGTGGCTCTTTTCGGCAGAGATCTTTTTTGTTATCTGCCATAGCTTCCAAGATCGTCCTCGCCGCTATTTCTTCGGTTCGGAAGCGACGGCCGCTCTCCTCAATTCCTCGGCCAAGTAGATGTGGATGTCACGCTTCGGATCCGGAATCGAAATCCCAGCTTCCTTTAAAGCGTTGTTAACCGCGATGCTTAGGCCGCTGTGAACCCGGCCGAACTCTTCTACCGGTGCTCAGCAGCAGAGAGTAAACTTCAGCGAGCCGTCGCCGAATTCATCGAACACAGCGCTGGGCTCCGGTTCCGACAAAACTTCCGGATGATGGCGCGCCGTCTTCTTCAAAATTTCGATCACGCGATCCGGATCGCTGCCGAGAACAACCTCCACGGAAACGTTGACTCTACGCAGCCGGTCGGAAAGAGACCAGTTGATTACCTTTGAACCAATCAACTCGCCGTTCGGGATGATGATGTCGGCGCCGTCTAGGGTGTGAATCAGGCTCACTCGGAAACCGATTTTTCGCACTACGCCGGTTGTCGATCCGACTTCGACGTAGTCTCCGACCTGGATGGGATGCTCGAATACCAGGATGAGTCCGGAGACAAAGTTGTTCACGACGTTTTGTAGACCGAAGCCGATGCCGACACCCAAAGCGCTGAGGGCCAACGTGACCTGGCTAAGATTCACGCCGGCGGCGCTGAGCGCGAGCAGGAAGCCGACCAGCAAGACGGTGTGGCGCGACAGGAGTTCAATCGCATCCGGCACACCGCGCGACAGCCGGATGCGCGGAACAATTTCTTCGATGAGGATAAAACCAAGCAGCCGGGAAATCGCGTACGCGATCAACAGCACGAGGAGAAAGATGACGAGATTCTGGGCGGATACTTCGGCCGCGCCCACCTGCCATTTGAGGCGGAGAAGCCTTGCCGCTCCTTCCCAGACGTCGTCGAGCCTCGCCTTGATATGCATATCTACAGTCGTGGGGATGCTGTTCTGCGCCAGCAGCTCGCTGATGGTGCCGTTCTGCCCTTCCGCCGAGGAGCCGTTGTCGCCCCAGATGTAGAAGATCAGCGTGTTGTCGCCGTAGCCGAGTCGCTCGATCTCGTCGACCACCCGGCCTACCTGCACGTCCACGTGCTCGGAAAAGCCGGCAAGCACTTCCATCAGGCGGCGCTGGAAGGGCCTCTGGTGCTCGGGGACGCTGTCCCAGGACGGCATGGTCTCGTGGCGCGGGGTGAGCTGGGCATTCTGCGGAATCCAGCCCTTTTCCTTGGCGCGCTTGAATACGCGCTCGCGGTAGGCGTCCCAGCCGTCGTCGAACTTGCCTTTGTATTTGTCCGCCCATTCCTTATGCACGTGGTGGGGGGCCGTGGATCGCGCCGCTCGCCCAGTACATATAGAAGGGCTTGTCTGGCGCGAAGGCCTTGTGCTTGCGCAGCCAGCCGATGGCGTCGTCGGCCAAGTCTTCGCTCAGGTGGTAGCCCTGCTCCGGGGTCTTGGGCGGCGTGACGACCGTGGTGTTGCGCACCAGGTGTGGCTCGTACTGCGAAGCCTCGCCGGCGAGGAAACCGTAGAAATATTCGAAGCCGAGGCTCGTCGGCCAGTTCTCGAAGGGACCGGCGGCAGTGGTCTCCTCGGCTGGCGTGTTGTGCCACTTGCCCCAGGCGGCGGTGCTGTAGCCGTAGTCCTTCAGCACCTCGGCCTGCAGCGCGCTGCTCTTGGGAATACGCCCCGAGTAGCCATCCCAGTCGTTGGCCAGCTCCGCAATCTGCCCGTTGCCGACCCGGTGATGATTGCGGCCGGTCAAGAGCGAGGCCCGCGTGGGCGAGCACATGGCCGTGGTGTGGAAGCGGTTGTAGGTGATCCCCTCCTTGACGATGCGGTCCATCGTCGGCGTATGGACTTCTCCGCCAAACGTGGTCGGCAAGCCCGGGCCGGCGTCGTCAATCAGCACGATAAGTATATTGGGCGCATCGACTGGCAAGTCACAAGGTATAACAAGGGGCCGGTGGCAATTTTTTTTTGGGAAGACAAATTATCAAATAACAAGGAGGAGTTAGGAGGAGTAAAGATTATGGCAAGCAAAAAAGAAAAAGTTACGCCTAAAATTTCAGGAGGAGAGTCGCTTCCTTTTCCGCCAACACCTTCGGGCAGCATTGCCGGCCGCACAATGCAGGAGTCGGTCTACAGCCCCAAGTCGGCACCAGCGATCGGGAATCGGCAAGATCGAACGTTGGATGCTATCTGTTTGCGTAGCCATATGATTTTTTCCTTTGCGTTCTAAGTCAATTGCTCTTCGTCACTCCTTCACAGGAGGAAACATAGGCAAGAGGATTGGAATGTTGAAATAGTGGAAAGTGAAAACACGGAATGATGGAAAAGTGGAATAATGCAATGATGTTCCGATTTTCCAATATTCCATTCTTCCCTCGCCCCCCCGACCCTCGAGCCTGCTGGCCTCCGTGAGCTAACCCAAAGCTTCGGCCCACCCCACGTCCACAGCGGGCTTTCCATCCGGAAAATGGGTAACAAGCTTTTTGTCGCTGAAACCTGGGCGTCGTCCGTACTTGACAAATAGCCAGGCCAAACGTAAAGTACGGTATCGTGATTGCGCGGCCGTTCTGGCTCGGGCGCATTGAGCGCGCCTGGAAAGAAGCCCCTATCGCCTGGCTGTCCGGGGTGCGGCGCGTCGGCAAGACCACCCTGGCACATAGCCTCGGCGCCGAGCGGATACTCTACGTCAACTGCGACCTGCCCGCCGTCGAAGAGACGGTGCGCGACCCCGTGCTGTTCTATCGGAACTGTCCCAAGCCGGTCGTCGTCTTCGACGAGATCCATCAGTTGCGCGACCCGAGCCGGGTGCTCAAGATCGGCGCCGACATGTTCCCTCGGCTCAGGCTCCTGGCCACCGGGTCCTCCACGCTGGCCGCCAGCAAAAAGTTTCGAGACACTCTCACAGGCCGGAAGCGCGAGGTGCATCTGGTGCCCGTGCTCTGGAGCGAGATCGACGCCTTTGGGGCCACCCTCCTGCGACGCCTGTACCACGGCGGCCTTCCGCCGGCCCTGATGGCCGACGCCAAGACCCCATCCCTGTACCGCGAGTGGATGGATTCCTTCTTCGCGCGGGACATCCAGCGCCTCTTCGGTTTCCGTGACGTCAACCGCTTCAACGCGCTCTTCGATTACCTCCTTCGCCAGAGCGGCGGCCAACTGGAGCGGACTCGTGCCGCGGCGGCCCTCGGCATTTCGCGGCCCACCGTCGAGAGCCACCTCCAAGCCCTTGAGATCACCCATGCGATTACGCTCGTTCGCCCGTTCCACCGCGGTGGCCAGAAGGAGTTGGTGAGGCTGCCTAAGATCTACGGCTTCGACACCGGCTTCGTTAGCTTCGCGCACGGCTGGGACCCACTTCGCTCCGAGGACTACGGGGTACTCTGGGAGCACGTCGTGCTGGAGCACCTTCAGGCGCATTTCCCGGACCTGCCGATCCATTACTGGCGGGACAAGGCGGGGCGCGAGGTGGACTTTGTGCTCGTGCGCGCACGCAATCAGGTGGACGCGATCGAATGCAAGTGGGACCCCGCGCAATTCGACCCCGCATCGCTGCAGGTCTTCCGCTCGCGCTATCCGAGAGGAAGAAACTATCTGGTCACGCCCCACGAGGGTCCTCCCTATGCTCGGAAATTCGCCACGCTCGAGGTTGCGGTATGCAACCCAGGGGGAATAGGTGCGGACTCCTCTTCCTGACCCGCAGATCCAGGCTTTCGGACACGCGCCGGACCGTCCCTCTTTCTCACTCGACCCTCGTCACTCTTTTCCCTCAGCACTCGTCCCCCGACACTCGTCACTTTTTCTATTGCCGCGCCAAGAGCATGCGCAGCGTGGCTTCATCATCCTTGATCAGCTCGCCGCTCACGTCCACGGTGGTGCTGTGGAGCTTGCCGGTGAACTTGAAAGGCGGCTTGTACTTGTCCCAAACCGGCGAGCCGGTGTCCGCCCCGCAGACGATACCCCCGCCCAACCCGAGCGACAGCGGCATAGTGAGAGGAATGTCAGTCTGCCCGACCAACTTACCATCGATATAAAGCTGGCCGCGGCCCGGCGCGCCCTGGCCCTTCTTGATGTCGGGTTTGCCGGTCACTTCGCACTCGAAGCGCAGCTTGTGGCGTCCCTCCGGAACAGGGACATTTGACACGACGTGATAAAAATTACTGCCGACGTAGTTGTAGACATACTGCAGCTTGCCGTCTTGAACGTAAAAGGAAAATCCGCCTGGACATCGCCAGCGGACAGCAGCGCCCCCTCTGCTCCACCTTTGGGGATCTCAACATCGGCGGTGATACTGTGCGGCCGGTTCAGCACGCTCGGACCGGCGTTGATCGGGACCATCTGGGTGCCGGGATAGTGCGTGTAGCTGGTGCGAGCAATAGCGATCTGCGGTCTCTCATCGGCAAAGCGCGTTACACCACGGCTATCCACCGGCAGCACGTTGTACTTCCCGGCTTCGACGTACCAGGTCGCGATCATCTCGATCAGCTTCGCGCGGTTCGCATCAGCGAGGTTGTGATTCTCCGCGAAGTCCTTGTCAACGTGGTAAAGCTCCCAGTGCTTGGCATCCAGCTCGGTCAGTTTGTCCTTGTCGATGGGCGCGCCGAAGAACATGCCCGATTCCTTGAAGGAGGTTCCTGGCCACGGGCACACCGCACGCCAGCCGTCGTGATAAATGGAACGATGCCCCATCATCTCGAAGTACTGGGTGATATGCTTCGATGGCGCATTGGCGTCGTCAAGCACATGCGCGAAGCTGTGGCCTTCAATGGGTGACTGGGTAACGCCCTTGATAGACGTAGGCGCCTCGATGCCGATCATTTCGAGCACTGACGGCAGCATGTCGATTGCGTGTGCATACTGCGTGCGCACCCCACCTTTCGATTTAATTCCTTTCGGCCAGTGGACGATGAACGGATCGCTGACACCGCCACGGTAGGTCTCGCGCTTCCAGCGATGGAACGGCGTGTTACCCGCGAAGGTCCAACCCCAGGCGTAGTGGTTAAAGGTTGACGGCCCACCGAGCTCGTCGATCATCTTCAGGTTCTGCTCGAGCGAGTCCGGCACGTTGTTGAAAAATTTATTTTCGTTCACCGATCCGGACGGGCCCCCTTCCGAGCTGGCGCCGTTGTCCGATATAAACATGATGATCGTATTATCCCATTCGCCGATCGACTTGAGGAAGTTGAACAGGCGACCGTAATGAAAATCCGTGTGGGTCAGGAAGCCGGCGAACACCTCCCTCATGCGGGAGTACAGTTTTTTCTCACCGTCCGAGAGCGTGTTCCAGTCCTGCACATCAGGATCATGGCGTGACAGCTCGGCGTCGCGCGGGACAATGCCCAACTCTTTTTGGCGCTTGAACACCTGCTCGCGATAAGCATCCCAGCCACCGTCGAACTGGCCCTTGTACCGGTCCGCCCACTCCTTCGCGACGTGGTGCGGCGCGTGCATGGCGCCGGGACAGAAGTACATGAAAAACGGCTTCTTAGGCGCGATCTGTTTCGAGTCGGCGATGAAACTGATCGCCTTGTCCACTAGGTCCTCGGTCAGGTGGTAGCCCTCTTCCGGAGTCTTCTCAGGCTCGACCGAGTGGTTGTCATAAACCAGCTCGGGATAATACTGGTGTGTGTCGCCGCCGAGGAAACCGTAATAGCGCTCGAAGCCGCGGCCCAGCGGCCAGCGTTCATAGGTCCCCGCCGCCGAGATCTGATCCGCCGGTGTGAGATGCCACTTGCCGAGGGCGTAGGTGTTGTAACCGTGTTGCAGCAAAATCTCTGAAAGGAAGCCATTCTCGAACGGGATATTGCCGTTGCCGCCGGGATAACCCGGTCGAGCCCTCGGTGATACAGGACATCGCGTTGGAATGATGATTGCGCCCGGTCAGGATGCACGAGCGCGTAGGCGAGCAGAGCGCGGTGGTGTGCATGTTGTTGAAGAGAAGACCGTTGGCGGCTAGCTCATCCAGGTTCGGCGTCTTGATTGGCTGCCGTAGCAGCCGAGTTGCGCGAAACCCGTGTCGTCCTGAACGATGAAGAGCACGTTGGGCGCGCCTTCTTTAGCGCGCAGCGGTTGCGGCCAAGCTGGCGACGATTGATCCACCGTGCGCCCGATGACGCCGGCGAATGCGGTTCCTGGTTTGTATTCTTTAAGTGCCATAGGTGTCTCCTTTCAATTTCTCAGTTCGCTAACTTGGAAGCCCTCTTTTCCTCTCAGTAAGGAGAGAGGGTTGAAACCAAATGTCGAGGATTGGGTTGACCTTGGCTAAGTAAGACAGTATCTTACTCACCATGAAAACCACTGTTTCCACGAAGGGCCAGATCATACTCCCCGCCGAAATCCGCCAGCGGGATGCGATCGAGCCGGGGCAAGAATTCGAGGTCGAACGCATCGACCGCGGCGAATACCGACTAAAACGAAAGGAGCGGCGGCGTAATGAAGGCCTGTTAAAGCTGCTGCTCGCATGTCCCGTTAAAGGTTGGTTCAAGCCGATGGATCGCAGGGAAACAACTGCCCACATAAAAGTACCCAAACTCGCATGACTTACCTGGTCGATGCGAACGTGCTCAGCGAGCCCACGAAGCCGGTGCCGAACAACAAGGTCGTCGACTGGTTGACGGCGAACGAGGGGGATCTTGTCGTGGATTCCATCATTCTGGGTGAACTGTGCGTCGGCATTTTGGCGCTGCCGCGCGGACGTAAGCGGACGCAACTCGAGAAGTGGTTTGGGGAAGTGGTGAAAACCATAGATTGCCTTCCATGGGACGCCACGATCAGCCGACGGTGGGCTAAACTCGTGGTGGATTTGAAACAGAATGGAGACACGTTGCCTCTGCTGGACAGCATGATCGCTGCCACGGCGCTCCAACACGATCTCACCGTTGCCACGCGTAACACGCGCGACTTCAGGAAGACCGGCGTGAAGGTGCTGGACCCTTTCGCGTAACGCCGCTAATCCCCGACTCATGTCTCTTTCCTCGACACGCCTGCCTTGTCACTCAACACGCGCCGTTTCACCTTCTCAAAATCCGCGTCCACTTCCGGTTGAAGTGTTCTTCCGTCGGCGCGTAGACCCGGAAATAACAGAACCACGCCTTGCCGGGGACGGACGGAATCCAGTTCTGCCCGATTCCCGCCGGCGCCTGCAGGCCGACGGAGAGGTCGTTATTTTTATCTCCGTCTTGCACGGCTGGCGGCGGCGTAACTATCACCGGTATAGCCGACACATGGTTCCCTGTATGATGCCGTCTTGATTACTCGCTACTCGACCAGCCCTTTGTCCCTCGTCACTTCTTTACAGGAGGAAACAGAGGCAAGGGATTGGAATGATGGAATAGTGAAATAGTGGAACACTGGAAAACCGCTTTCCATTTTTCAAGTGTTTGCGTTTGTTCCATTGTTCCACTTTTCCAATGTTCCATGCTTTCTCTCTACACCCGCCCACTTGTCCCTCGTCACCGGACCCTCGACACTCATCCCTCTTCAACCGCCACCCGTTCTTCGGTCTTCGTATGTCCGTGGCATTTTTTGAACTTCCTTCCGCTTCCGCAGGGACAGGGATCGTTCCGCCCGCTTGTCGCCAATGCCTGCTTCAGCTTGGCAGCCTCTTCCGTCGCGAGGATCTGCATGATCTCGTCCGCGTAGCGTCCGCGCTTTACAAGCTCGGCCATGATGCGCATCGGGCGTTCTGTGTGCGCATAAAACGACTTCAGCCCAGCGCAGAGCCAGTTAAGGCCAGGCTCGCCGTCCGGCGTGGTGAGCACGCGGTTTTTCGGGCATTCGCCGTGGCAGGTGAAGAGAAATTCACATTTTCGGCAGTACTCAGGTAGAGTGCTAGACTTGTCCTGGCCGAAGTTGCGCTGCTGCTCAGATGACACCAGCGTCTCTATCGGGCTGTCTTTTATATTTCCCAGCCAGTGCTTAGGCTCGACGTAATGATCACACGAGTAGAGATCACCGGTGTGTTCAAGGGCAACCCCTTCATCAACCAAGACACCATTGGTCTGAAAGGTCTTTTCGATTCTCATTCCCGGCCTGAGGTATTTTTTCTCCACTTCCACAGCGCGGCGGAAAAAATCCAGCCCCATAAGCGTGGGCTCACCACACTGCCAGGCAATGGTCACTTCAGGAACGCGGTGGCCTTCGATCGTCTGGCGGATGTACTGTTCCATCACTTCCTCCGACATGCGAAAGGAGCTTTCCGGATACATCCGCTCTTTCTTCAAGTAGAAGCAGTAGGCGCAATCCAAATTGCACTTTGAGTCGGTCGGCTTGGCCATGAGGAAACGGAGTTTTCTCTATAACAATTACCTCTGCTCTCTCTTTTACCTCCTGTTAAATTTCGTCTCCATTATCTCAAATTTCCTCACCGGTTCGCCCTCGGCAAGATTAGCCGATGAACGCCGTCCGTAAGTTTCACTTCGTGGAAGTTGATCAAGAGTCCGACGGGAATGTTAAGCAACTTCATGTAGCTGAGCAGTTGCGCTTTATGGACAGGTAGGCCTCCTGTACGGCCTTAACCTCGACTAGCACGCAACCGTCCACAAGCACATCGAATCGCAATGGTTCTTCCCGCGTGAAGCCCTTGTATTCGATCACCACAGTCTGCTGGCTGACAAAAGATAGGCCGCGCAGTTCGAGCTCTTTCGTCAGACACCATTCATAAATCGACTCAATCAAGCCCGGCCCTTTGTCGCGATGTACCTCAATAGCCGCCCCGATAATGGCCTCGGTCAACCCGGATGCTTTCTGAAACAAGGGATGCATGGTGTTTTTTATCCAACAGGAGTGAACAAAGGAAACAGAGGCTTCCTTAAAAGCTATCTCCGTTGTCTCAGTTTCCTCCTGTTCAAATCCTACTTTTCGTTTTCTGCTGTTTATTTTGGAAACAAAGACTGCACCTGAAAGCGTAACTGCCAGTCCGGCCCGAATTCCGGATTTGCCGCCTGTGCGCTGCCAGGCAACTTTTGACAAGTTCTATTTGGGACGGTATAAAGACCATATGAAGACCTTAACTATCACGGACGCTAAAAAGAACCTCAGCCGGTGGCTGGTCGCCGCTTCCCGCGGCGAAGACATCGGGATTGTGTGCGGGGCGGAGATCATCGCCCTGCGCAAAGTGGAGGTGGAAGCCACGGACTACGCGCAGCGCGAATACCAAGCGACACCCGAACAAGTCGTAGCCTTGGAGAAAGCGATCGACAGACGTTACCGGACGCTCAAGCGCTCTGGAAAACTCGTCACCGTTACGGTCGAACAACTGAGGAAAATGATTGAGTAAGCCGCTTTCCATCGACTCGGGCGTGCTCCGGCGGCTGCGGCATTTACCCAAGAGCGAAAAGGTCGAATGCCTGCTAGCCTTATGTGATCTATCGGAAAGCTTCGGCCAACCGCATATCCACAGCGGGCTGGGCATTCGCAAACTAGGTAACAAACTGTTTGAGTGTCGCGGCAACATCGCATTGCGATTCATATTCCAGGACCGGCCCACCGACCTTTTCGTGTCATTCTTGGGCAACCACGACGAAATTAAAGCGCTGCTCAAGAGCGGTAAATATCGCTGATTCATAATCACTTGGAGCCGTCAGGTTTCAGAAACGTATTCCCAATACTGCAATCTAAAACCTGAAACCTTCTTTTCGCTGTTCACTGATCGCTGTTGCCTGATGCCTATTCTTGTCCCTCGACACTCGCCCCTCGTCACTCATCACTTCTTCACAAGAGGCAACAGAGGAAACAGAGTCTTCTTCGAAATCAATCTCTGTTCTCTCCGTTTGCTCCTGTTAATTTTCCTGTTCTCGACACTCTTTTTTCACTTCGGAAGCAGAAACTGCACCTGAAATCGCAACTGCCAGTCGGGGCCGAATTCCGGTCTTGCCACGTTGCCATAGGCCGCGAGCTGCGCATTGACGGGCAAGTTTGCCACTCTGAAAAGCTTGCCCGCGCCTCCGCCGAGTGGCATGGTCCGATCCTGAAACCTGAACGCTGAAACCTGCGCTCTTTCATTGCCCCTCGCCACTCGACGCTTTTTGGTTTCCCCGGGTTAGAGCTTGGCGTCCCCACGTCTTGTCCGGATTGTACTCTTTCATCGCCTGGGCGATCTCTGCGGTCTTCTTGCCCAGGTTCTTCTGAAAAACCTTGCCCCCATGGTTGACGATGAAGGTCATCACGCCGGAATTGCCGTACTGCGCGGGATAGGCCACCAAGGCGAAGCCGCCGATCAATTTGCCTTTCAACCAGGTAGCTGTAGGCGCCGCCCGGGGCGTTCTTTCCCTGCGCCGTCAGGATCTTGTAGAAATAACCATGGTAGGGAACGGCCGTCTGAGCGGTGGATTGCTGCTGTCCTCTGTAACCCTCTCGTTGGGCCTGCGCCGCTATGGGCCCTAGAGGACTCTGCTCCTCACCCGCTTTCACTTCCCAATAGAGCCCGTTTTTCCTGCCCCCATCGCTGCGAAATTTTTGCGCATACTCCAGAATCCCGTCGCCATCTCTATCCTTCATGGCATACTCGCGCTGGGCATCTACAAGGGCCAGAATAACCTGAATGGCATTCAGTTCGTTTTGACCAATTCTACGGTTCAAAATCTCTTCTCTGCCTTTGTCCGTATCAAAAACCCAGCTTTCACCCTTCTTGACCAGCGGGATCGGGAAAGGCCAGTCGTCCTTGCCGATCACGACGACGACCTTGTCCCCTTCTTGAGCGAGTCGGTTCTTTTGATCATAAGCCTTGAGAAACTCAGCGCGCCTCTGCTTGTCCGCAACGGCGTCGCCCGAGAAGATCAAATCCTTTGCGCCAGGACCGAAGATTGCCAGGAGTTCTTTGTTGTCGTCGCTCTTGGCGGCTGTCACGACCGCTTTGACAGCCTCTTCAGCGGACGCGAAGCTCTTCTGCTTCGCTACTGTCGCTGCAAAGCCCACCTCAAAAAACACGAGGGTCACGATCAGCGCCGTGCCTACTATATTCTGGAGATCAGACCAAAACGAGTTTTTCAGATTTTTTGTATTTGGAAGCATCGCTTCTTCCTCCATATTAGTCGCCTAACTGAGTTAAATGTCCGGCCATAATCCCCCTATCCGCGGCGTCCACCTCCGCCGCGCCCGCCACCACCAGAGCTTCCTCTGCTGGCGCTGCCACGCTGGCTCGCGCTTTTGGCAGAGTTGCCGCCGGCACTGATCCCTTCGAAAGCGCCACCTCGTGAACCAGACCCACCTCGATCTCCACCGCCACCGAGTTGGCCCGCGCCACCCCAATCGCCAGCTCCTGTTTGACCGGCCGCTCCCCCTCCGCGTCCAACATCTTGGCCCGCGCCTCCGCGCGCGAGATCTTGTCTGCCTTGCTCGGCGCGACCACGGAATGCTTCACGCGACTTGGCGGCTTCCGTCGTGCTCGCTCGATTAAACTGCTGCGCTGTCCCTTGATCTCTGTAACTCACGCCTTTACGGTGTTCCGGATTGTGCTGCCACTGGCCCTGACCGCTCGCCGGCAGGTTTTGTATGTTGGTGCGGTTGATATTCTGATTGAAATTGTAATTTCGGTTGACATCGATATTCACGTCCCCGCCGCGCCAATTGGTCGATCCCCAGGCGTAGCCCCTCGCCGAGCGCGACACCGGTAGCAAACCAAAGCCCGGGTGCCGCGACATACCCGGGAGGATAGTAATAATAAGGAGGATAGGCTGGATACCACCACGGGCCGTACACTACCGTGGGATTGTACACAGGCATGTAGACCACCTGCGGGCTGGCAGGTTCGATCTTGATGATTTTTTCTTCCACAATAACTTTTTGCTCGGTCGTGGTTTTTAGCATTTCCTGCCGCCACGGCCTTGGCGCGCAGACTCTGGATGGTCGCCAGAACCTGTTTTTGTTGAGCAAGGAATGCGTCTCCCAGTTTCTGCGTCCAGTCAAGCTTCTCGCTCATCATGGTCAACACTTGAGGGAAATTGACTAACGACTTCACACTCGGATCCCAGGATTGCTTCTCCAAAGCCTTCGCAAGAGCATCGCCCTTGAGATTTTTGTTCTGCTTGGCAAAGCGGTCCGCGTGCACGACCTCTAACGGATACGTCGAGGCCATCAATATCTGAGAAACCAGAGAATCTGGATAAAGCGCGATCGGAGCCAAGAGTTGATCCAACTCTTCCTGCTTAGAGACGGGTGCTGCTCCAGATTGCTGTCCTATGGCGCCTGGAGGCGCCGTAACCAGCGCGATCATAAGCCAGGTTAACGCGCGGACGCTGAGTTTTGTCATCATTGCGGACCTTCCTTCCTCGGTCGGCGCCATAAAGAACCCATGCGCCGCCGTCCTTTCGTTGCATCAAATTCGTTGAGTGTGTCATTATATTGACCTCCTTTTTTTTCCGATCTTCGATGATTTCATCATTCCAGTCTTCAATCGGTTCATTTTCCTTGCTCCTCACCTGTCCCGCGCTTCAGGGCGGCGTCCAACGTCTCGATCAACAACTCATCGCCGAACGGCTTGCGCAGGAAGGCCACCGCGCCCGCCGCCATAGCCCGCTCGCGCGCCCCCACTTCGTCGTGGGCCGTAATAAATATGACGGGAAGCGGGTTCCCACGGCGGCTCAGCCATCCCTGTACTTCAAGTCCGTTCAAGCCGGGCATCTGGACGTCGAGGATGACGCAGTCCGCGCAAAACGACGGCATCGCCTCGATGAGATCGACAAAGTCCTGGCCCGAAGCGAATGTTTCTGCATTCATTCCCAACGATCGCACCAGCCGCTTCATAGCGCGGCATACGGATTCATCATCATCCACAATAGCGATCAGCGGTTTGGTTCTCCTCATGAGGAAGATCTTTCCGCGCAGGCCGAAGCTTGCTCGCGGTGTTCTAATCCGATTGCGCGGAGCTCAATCTAGCCAAGAGTAAAAAGCTTGTATATTGGACCTTGGTCCAATTGGGGGGTGGGGGTGGGGAGGGGAGGTGAGCAGTGAACAGTGAACAGTGAGCGGTGAATGGTAAATAGTTATCAGCGGGCCGGGCTGACTGATTACTGATTACTGTGATGACTGATTACTGTTCACTGATAACTTGATCACTGTGCTTTTCTGTGCGGTATCCCGACTCTTTCTGCCAGCCGCACCAGGTCGGCGAGCGATTCGGCTCCCATTTTCTCCATCACCCGCGCCCGGTGAACCTTGATGGTTTTCTCCACAATGCCGAGATCGTACGCAATTTGCTTGTTCAGCATCCCCGTCACCACCAAGGCCATCACCTGGCGCTCGCGCGGCGTCAGCGCGTCCACGCGGCTCTGAATGTCTTCGAGTTCCTCCCGCTCGGCAATTTCTCGGGCGGAGCGGGCGAGCGCCTGCTCGATGGCGCGCAAAAGCTCTGTGTCTTTGACCGGCTTGGGCAAGAAATCAACAGCGCCCGCCTTCATCGCCTTAACGCTCATCGGAATATCGCCGTGGCCGGTGATGAAGATGATGGGAAGGATTGCCTTGGCCGTCAAAAGTTCGCGTTGGAGGTCGATCCCGCTGAGACCGGGCATACGCACGTCGAGCACGAGGCAAGTGGGATCTTTCGCTTCAGGCCGTGCATCCAGAAACTCCCGTGCCGAAGCGAAAGCCTCCACCTGGTACCCGGCCGATTTGATCAGCCGCGTTAGCGCCTTGCGGACAGAGGGGTCGTCGACGACGAGAAAAACTGTCATTTCGTAGTCCGTTCAGCCGATTCTGTATCAAGGGACAATTCTTCAAAGATAGGCACCGTAAAGTAAAACGTCGCTCCCCTGTCCGGGTTGTTCTCCGCCCAGATCCGCCCGCCGTGGGCCTCGACGATGGAGCGACTGATGGAAAGTCCCATGCTCAAACCGTCGCGTTTGGTGGTGTAAAACGGTTGGAAAATCTTGGCGAGCTTATCGCCCGTCAGGCCCGTTCCCCGGTCGCGCACCGCTATCGTTACCATTTGCGCGCCATCGGCTTCCGCCTGCACCACGACCTGGCGCTCGTTTACCGGACGATCCTTCATCGCGTCAAATGCATTCAGCAAAAGGTTCAGGAGGACCTGCTGCAACTGCACCCTGTCACCTCGTACCGGTGGCAGGCCTGGATTTAATTCGAGCGAGACGCGGACATTGCGCAGGATGGCATCGCTGTGAACGATCATCACAACGTCGCGGATGACACCGGCCAATTCAAGCGGCGCGAACTGAAGTTCCTCCTTTTTGACCAGCGAGCGCATCCGGCGAATGACCTCGCCCGCACGGCTGTTGTCGTCGACGATGTCCTTGAGAATCTCGCGCACCTCCTCCAGGTCGACCGGATTGGCGGCCAGAAAAGAACTTCGAGCGCGCGTTCTTGTTCGTGCGGCACGCCCGCGGCGTCCACCAGCAATACAGCGTATAAAACGGCTGTGTTGCGCGGCAGCGCGGCGAGACGCTTCCGCATCTCCTCAAGCGAGAGTTCAGTGAGCCAGTTCAAACGGATACGATTGGCGAAAGGCTGAAGATCGTTGCGCAATTCCGCCAGCCAAAATCTTTCGAGGGGTGAGTTGCCGATCACTACTTCAATAACAGTAGTGACAGGCACAATCCGCAAAATATTCTCTACAATCCCCGGGAGATCCAAATTGACCCCGACCGCGGTCGCATTGGCACCGAGAATCATCCCACTTAGTCGCCGCCTGTCCACGGTTCCAACTAGTAGGGGAACACCCGGAAACAGCTTATCGCGGTGGCGCAGCAAGAAATTGATCGCCGGTGCACCGAACGGTACCAGCAAATGGGGCGGTCGCTCAGCGAACAAGGCACGCAGGTATTCAACGAAAGGGGTTTCCGACCCGCCTTCGACAAACCGCGGTCTCCAAGGAAGCCTCGAGGAATTCAATGGGAGTTTTGAGGGCGCGGCTTGAAATTCGTATCTTAATCGTTATTCCCACAGGTCGCGCGATTCTACAACCACGCTAACCCATAATTCAAATTCTCGCGCTCTCTCTCACAATCCGACTGACTTTGTCGGGTTGTGGCCGCCTCTCCCAGCTCATTTCGACGCGAGGCTCTGGGTAAGCGCCCACGAAGGTTTTTGACCGTGTTTGTTGCTGATCCCCGCCATAGATCAGAAACGACGCCTTCAAATAACCCGGAGCCAAACTCCGATAGTATTCCAGATATCGCTCTTGTCCAAAATAGGTTTCTCTAAATCCGCAGAGGACGAGCCTCATTGATTCAACTGATTCATCGGCTCCAACTTGGTTCCTTCTCCCCTTGCGGGAGAAGGAAAGGATGAGGGGTATCTATCTATCACCCTCACCTTCGTCCTCTCCCGTCAAGGGAGAGGAAAAAGAAGCCCACAGGAGGTCTCATTTGGCGGGCACTGAACAGGTTTGCCCGGGTCCAGGGCAAGAGAAACCGTTCGTGATCTATTCTCAACTCAGTCCGGGAAAATGTGGGTTCCGGCGTCGCCCTGATAAGCTTTAAGCGCCTTTTCCGGGAGTGTGATGATCACCTCTCGCCCTCCACGCTCGAGAAAGCCGATCGCTGCCTCGATCTTGGGCGCCATGCTTCCGGGCTCGAAGTGACCCTCGGCAAGGTAATGCTTGGCTTCTGCCACCGTCATGCGCGGCAAATCCTGCTCGTCGGGAAGGCCGAAGTTGAGCTTGACTCTCTCCACCGCGGTGAGATCGAGGATCTTTTCCACGCCGATCGCTGACGCCAGTAGGCTTGAAGCGAGATCCTTGTCAACGACAGCCTCGACGCCTGCCAGGGAGCCATCTTGCTCTATGCTTACCGGAATCCCCCCGCCCCCTACGGCAATCACCACCACGCCATCCTCGAACAGTCGCCGGATAATTTCCGTTTCAAGAATTCGCTGCGGCAGTGGAGATGGAACCACATGCCGGTAGCCCCGATGCGCGTCCTCGATAATGTCGAATCCCCTGGCTCTCAAGCTCTCCGCCTGTTCCCTCGCATAAAATGGTCCCACTGGTTTACTCGGAATCTTCATTCGAGGATCGTTCCTATCCACCACCGTGCAAGTCATGATAGCCGCGATCTCCCGAACAATGCCGTTTTGCCGGAGCAGTTCCTGTAGGGATTGCCGGATGAGATAACCGATCTCCCCTTGCGACTGGGCGACGCAAACATCAAGCGGAAGATCATAGGCTTTTCCACGTCCCTCCTCCGCCCGGATCAGTATGTGCCCGACTTGAGGCCCGTTGCCATGTGTGATCACGATCCGGTGCCCGGAACGGATCAGATCGACAACTCCCGCCAGGGATCCCTGCAGGTTGGCGGCTTGCTCCTGGATCGTTCCTCGCTGACCGCTTTTGATCATGGCGTTCCCGCCGAGAGCAACCAGGATTTTCTCAGCCACGCGCGCTCGTTTCCCTGATAAAGTCTTGTAAGATTTCTTTGAGAGTCGGCTTGCCGATCTCTTCAATTTCGTACGTGACGCGGCAAGCTGGCTGTTTGATGTTCATGATCCTGCGTATATCGACCGGAGTGGCAATCACCACAAGATCGCAATCCACATTCCGGATTGTTTCTTCCAGCTCGTGAATTTGCTGGCGCCCATATCCCATGGCGGGAAGCAGCTCGCGGACGTGCGGATAATTTTCGAAAGTTTGCTTGATGCTGCCGACCGCAAAGGGCCGTGGGTCCACGAGCTCCCTGGCGCCGAACTTCCTGGCCGCGATAACGCCGGCACCGAAGTTCATCCCGCCGTGGGTCAGCGTCGGTCCATCCTCAACCACCAGAACACGGCAGCCACGGACCCGCGAGGGCTCATCAAGGGCAACGGGCATCGCCGCGTCGATGACAATCGCCCCGGGGTTATGCCTGTGAATGTTTCGGCGCACAACCTCGATCTTATCCGCGTCCGCGGTATCGAGCTTATTGAGGATAAGGACATCGGCCCGCAGGAAGTTGACCTCGCCGGGAAAATAGGTAACTTCATGGCCCGCTCGATGTGGATCGACAACCACGATCTCAAGGTCCGGAACGAAAAAAGGGATGTCGTTATTGCCCCCGTCCCAAAGGATGACATCGGCTTCGGCTTCAGCCTGGCGCAGAATCTGCTCATAGTCCACGCCCGCGTATACCACGTGCCCGCTCCGAATATGCGGCTCGTATTCTTCCATCTCCTCAATCGTGCAATCTCCTTTTTCCAGATCGTCCAGCGTCGCAAACCGCTGTGCCACCTGTTTGGAGAGGTCCCCGTACGGCATGGGGTGGCGAACGATTCCCACCCGAAGGCCTTCACGCTTCAACACCGTGGCGATCTTGCGCGCCACCGGACTCTTCCCGCATCCCGTGCGAACCGCGCAGACCGAGATCACCGGTTTGGAGGAGCGCAGCATCGTGGATCTTGCGCCGAGGAGCCTGAAGTCGGCGCCGCTGGCTACCGCCAAGGATGCGGCATGCATAACCGATTCGTGAGATACGTCGCTATAGGAAAAGACGACCTCGTCCACTCCGTGAGCATTGATCAGAAATTCCAGCTCTTTCTCCGGATGAATCGCAATTCCGTCAGGATAAAGCGGGCCTGCAAGCTCGTGGGGGTAAGTTCTCCCGGCGATATTCGGTATCTGGGCAGCGGTAAAGGCTATAACCTCATAGCGGGGATTGCCACGAAACACGGTGTTGAAGTTGTGAAAATCCCTCCCGCCTGCACCTATGATGATGACTTTGACCCGCTCCATCTCAGCAGTTCGCAAAGAAATCGGCGATTCCCACCGTCATGTCCGCGAAAGCATGTCCGCGGCTTTCATCGTCAAGGGTGATCCAGCGAAAATCATGGACATTCCCGCTTTCGCGTGCTACCGCTTGCTCCGCCGGCCTGCCAGGGCCGGCAGGCCGGAATGACGTCCGAACTGTTATGAGATACCGTCCTGGCAACCTGGCCTATCCGCAAGGCTGGTGGTAAGACGGCACATTGCCGTCGTCGTCTCGGATATTTGTGTCTGCACCTCGCCCAATAAGGTGCAGCGCGGCCTCTACTTTACCCTCTTCATACGCGACATGCAGGGGCGTTTGACCTCGCTTATTTTGAGCGTTGATCTCCTGCCCGCCCCTTAAGAGGGAGTCAATCAAGATGACGTTGCCGTCTGCGGCGGCAAAATGAAGCAGCGTATTTCCCTTTTGATTCCTGGCGCCCATAGCGATCTCTGCTTTTTGATCAATGAAGCCGTTGCTACTGGGTCGCGGCTTTAACCCTATTAACATTAACCCCGGGGCCGGGTCGTCCAGCGGCACAAGGATTTCTGTATCTTCTTCTTCGGCACGTCACTGCACTTTTACCTTGATCTCCTTTTTCTTGGCTTCCTCAGTCTTGGGCAAACGAATTTCCAGCACACCATTCTTAAAAGACGCCTGGGCTTTCTCTACCCGAACCTCCGCGGGTAGCTCGAGACTCCGGCTGAAGGACCCGTAGGCACGCTCCGAATGATAGTAGTTCTCCTGTTTGATTTCCTCCTCCTTCTTTTTCTCCCCTGTAATGGTCAAAAGACGATCCGTTATGTTTACCTGAATGTCGTCTTTCTCCATCCCGGGAAGCTCTGCCTTCGCCACGATCTCGTCCTTTTCCTCGTATAGATCTACGGCCGGCGCTGAGAGGCCCAAACCCCTTTCGGGCCACCAACGCTCGTCCCAAAAAGGATGCAGTCTTCGCCCAAAGAAATCTCCAAACATCCGCTCCATCTCTCGCTCCCAACGGGTCATCTCGGTAAATGGCCGCCAGGGAACCAACCCCCTTGTCTCCCTTTCTCTTTCTTGCTTGGCCATACTTCGATCCTCCTTTTCTAAATCTAAACCCTGCCGCTGGATAGAGCAAAATCTATACCTCCCACGGCTCTTGAGAAACCAAAGATTTTCTTCCCATAAAGCGCATGATTTCTTGCAAGATCGAGACTCGAACAGCCCAGTTCTTTGCATTCGTGATAAGCTAAGGAGGCGTTTCCGAACGGTCGGGGAAAGGAGTGAAAAAGGGATATCTTTTCACAGGCTTTCCTCGAGAGCCAATTTTGTCTGCGAAACCCCTGCGGGCAGAACGAGCAGGGAGCCCGCGGACATTTATCGGCTCAAGAATCGAGATCGATCGGCGGGAACCAAACGCCCGAACTCCCACACCAGCTATTCAACCGCAGCCTCTTTCTGCCAGAGCACGCGAGCAAACTTTCTATTGTGAGACCATTTGAAAACGACTTTTCCGCCGCGCGCTTTTCGAACGCAACGACCTAATCGCTGGGCCAGCTTCTCCGTTGTTGTTTCAACTCTCCATTCCTCCGCATCCCTCTGTATGCGCATGATTCTTTCCAGGGGGTTCTTCTCCCGCGCCCTCTCCTCCTCATTCCTCAACAACCTGAACACTTCTTGTTCCTCTCGCGCGGGAACCCCAACCAGCCGGAGCTCACCGGATGGGTAATGTTCGCGCAGCTTCCGGCAGGCGGGACAAAGGGCGAAACGAATCTCGTTGCGAAATGCTCCCCAGTCCAGCACCTCTTGGGGCGGTTGGAGAGTCCAGCGCCGCCGGTAATAAGTCGATCCGCAACCCCGGCAATAGAGTACTCCCCCTGGAGACCAGCGCGGAAGGTATGTGTCTCTGTCTTTGTCCACTCTTTTCTTGTAATCGATGTTGTACCTTTTCGCCACTCGAGTCATCTTTTTGCTCCACCCGCGTTCGCTTCCTCTTTTCCAACGATCCAGTCCACCACACTATCCAGAAGCCCACGCGAGGCCTTCCGCAAAATTCCCTCCAGCTCGCCCTTATCCAACCACATTCCCTCGCAGCTCTGGCAACGATCGAGGACGAATTCCATAAAGCTGTACGTTTGAAGATTTCCTCGACACTTCGGGCAGACGAACCGCTCTTCTCCGGGCTTCCCCTCGACCTTCTTTAAGACCGATTTGAGGCGCTCGATGAGCTCCCGGTCTTTCGCGGCGAAGTAGATATCTTCCTTGGCCCGCTCAACGAGCCTCATTTTTTCGCCGAAACGATCCTTTTCGTTCTCCATAGGTATCTCCTATTCTCTACGATTTTTCCAAGGCACATTCTATGCCAAAATCAGAAAACCTGGAAGGCAAAAGGAAGTTTCGTCCACTTAGCTCCCTGCTGGGACATTGCATTCCCATCGTTGAGAAAGATCAATAGTCCTCGATTTCATGTTTGATAAGGTTGTTGCTTGTTTGCCCGATTACTGATCTATAATCAGAGAGCCTGATTCGAGGCATGTTTCTTGCTGTTTATCATAAGCGACCCTTGAGGAGGGGTACCAAGAATGAAAGTCACAGAAGTAATGACTGAGAATCCTACAAGCGTACAACCGACTGATGCCATTTGGCAGGCTGAGGAACTCATGGACCAACGGGGTTTTCGTCAGCTTCCCGTTCTTCAGGGTACGGAGCTGGTTGGGATTATTACGGACCGCGACATCCGCTCGTTTCTGAGCGGGAGGCTTTTCGGCACACCAGAGGAGCGGGAAAAGGCAATGAACACGAAAGTGTCGGCGGTCATGACCACTAAGCCGATTACGCTGTCTCCTGACGATGATCTGCGCGATGCCGTGGAGGTTCTGATCGATGAAAAAATTGGCGCCATCCCTGTGGTGGATGAAGATGAAGGATTGGTAGGCATAGTTTCCTACGTGGATGTTCTACGGGCGTTTCTTGAGCGTTTATGATCGACACAATGATGGAGCAGCTCCAGAAGGAGGGCCGCAGATGAAAGAGGCGACGGTTGCGGAAATTATGATGAAGGCCCCGGTCACGCTTTCGCCGGACGATACCCTGGATTTGGCGAACGACATCATGTCTCTCGGTCGTATACGTCACATTCCGATCGTGGACAACAATCTCTTGGTGGGCGTGCTGAGCCAACGCGATCTTTTCGGCGCCGCCGTAGGCGTCGTGATCGGGTTGAAGAGCAAGGAACAAAGGGACCTCCTCAAGAGCTTTCGCATCAGAGAGATTATGCAGACCGCAGTGGTCACGGTCTCCGCCGGAGCCACAGTGAAAGAAGCGGCTCAACTGATGGCAGAAAAAAAAATCGGCTGCCTTCCCGTCCTGGAGGGTAACAATCTGGTGGGTCTGATTACGCTTACGAATATCTTACGCTATGTCGCCAGCACTAACGAAAAAACTTTCGCAGGCCCTCAGTAAGTTCTCTCGAGAAGCTCGCTCTCCCCTTCTCTGATCAAACCGAGCAAGCACATGGCCTTGCTGGTGTCTTTCCCATGATCGCTGAGCTGCTCAAATCGGAGAAGGTCGTGGTTGGACTGAAAGGAGAGGTCCATCAGGCTTTGGAAGACCTCCTCCGTCGCTCCTCTTTTCCCGATCGAATCGCAGAGTTCCGGGCCGGCCTCACCCTGCATAGAAATGCCAATCCCTACAGCTATGTCGGGGATGAGATCGCCATTCCCCATGTGCGTCTGGAAGGCCTCCCTCGTCCGGAGATGATTCTAGGCCTCTCCCGCAGCGGCATCCCGCTCAACGGCCATTCCGTCAAAATCCTGCTCTTCTTCGCCACTCCAGCGGATCAGACGGAGGAGCATCTTCAGCTTCTGCAAAGGCTCACCGCGTTGTTGCCTGCAATCAAAGAAGACCTCTTGAAGCAGCGGGACCCGCAAAACGCGCTGAGAGTAATCGCCAAGGCGGAGCCGCAGGCGGGAAAAGCCACGTACTTCAACTTAACCCAGGGACAGGTTGCCTTTGAATTGCAAACCGATCTGGAACAGGGACTCACGCTGGGGGAGGCCCGGCGCCGGCTCCTGCAGCATGGACCGAATCTGATCAAGCGGGTTGGAAAGATCCCGTGGTATCTAAAACTGCTCAAAAACTTCGTCAGCTTCTTTGCTGTTCTTCTGTGGATCGCGGCTTTTCTGTGTTTCGTTCCGGGCGTGGATATGCCCCAGTTGGGAATCGCTATACTGGCGGTTGTCCTTGTCAACGGCCTCTTTGCCTTTCTTCAGGAGCACAAGTCCGACCGCGCCCTAGAGATCCTGCAGCGTATGATCTCGCAGAGATGCCGGGTTCTCAGAGAAGGAACAACACTGGGAATTGATGCGGCCGAACTGGTGCCGGGAGATCTGATCCTCCTCGATGAAGGAGACCTCGTCCCTGCCGATGCCCGGCTCATAGAAGCGTTTGAGGTGGAAGTCGACAACTCTTCTCTCACCGGAGAGTCGACGCCGGCGCACCGGTATAAATCCGACCGTCCAATCCTGATTTCAGGTAAATTCCTCTGGATCGAGCTTCCCAACATTGTTTTTGCGGGAACAGCCCTCGTCAGAGGCCACGCGCGCGCAGTGGTCTTCGGCACGGGAATGCATTCGGAAATCGGTAAGATTGCGGGGCTGACCCAGGCAATTAAAGCCGAGGAGAGCCCGCTCCAGAAGCAGCTCCATGCGACGGTCGTTTCAATCGCGGCGCTGGCGGCCGGGCTTGGAATGGCATTTCTCTTTCTGGGCTGGCTCGTCGCCGGTCTGTCTTTCGTGCAGGCCTTTATTTTTTTTATCGGACTTTTCGTCGCCAATGTGCCCGAAGGTTTACTCCCAACTGTCACTCTCTCGCTATCCATGGCCGTGACTCGAATGGCGAGAAGGAATGCGCTGGTCAAGAGTTTGCCTTCAGTGGAAACCCTCGGCTGCACTACCGTGATCTGCTGCGATAAGACCGGAACTCTGACCCAGAATCTCATGATGGTCAATCAGCTCTACGTGGACGGTAAGATTATTGAAGTCTCCGGAGTTGGTTATCAGCCCCGGGGCAGTTTTTCTCACGACGGCCGCAGCCTTTCCCTGGATCACATCTCCGCCTGGACCGCACTGCGCCGGCTCCTGGAGTGCTCGTTTATCTGCAACAATGCGCGGCTGGAAAAACCCGGTTCCGAGTACAGGGTGTTAGGGGATGCAACTGAGGGGGCGCTTCTCTGCCTGGCCGAAAAAGGGGGTTTTCGGGGAGCCCTTCAGCGTCTTCACGTCAACCCTTTCGATTCCACGCGCAAGAGGATGAGCGTCGTGGTGAGACTCGAAGGAGACAGAAACAAAAGGCTCTATGCCAAAGGAGCCCCTCTGGAAACCCTGCAGCGCTGTGATCGCGTCCTTCGCAATGATGAGACGCGGCCCTTAAGCGAAGCCGAGCGCCGTCAGATTATGGCGCAAAACGACGCGATGGCCGGCCGTGGCCTTCGGGTGCTCGCTCTGGCTTATCGAGACGATCCGGAATTCCAGGCACGGACTACGTATTCGGTGGAACAGGTAGAAGAGCGGCTCGTTTTCGTCGGCCTTGCGGCCATGGCGGATCCCATTCGTCCTGAGGTTCCGCAAGCAATCCGCGCCTGCCATACTGCCGGGATCCGGATAATCATGATCACAGGAGATTATGCGCTGACTGCGTCGAGCATCGGCCGTCAAATCGGTCTGGGCAATGGCCGCCCGTTGAAGAGTTTTACCGGCGCTGAGGCCTCCGAAATGGACGAGACCGAGTTGAAAGCCGTTCTGGCAGAGGGCGAAATTATTTTCGCCCGTGTCGCCCCGGAGCATAAACTCCGCATCGTTTCGATTCTGCAGGAGATGGGAGAGATCGTCGCCGTCACGGGGGACGGCGTGAACGACGCCCCGGCCCTCAAGAAGGCTGACATCGGAATCGCCATGGGGGTGCGCGGCAACGACGTGGCCAAAGAGGCCGCGCACATGATTCTAACCGACGACAACTTTAGCTCCATTGTGGCCGCCATCGAGGAAGGGCGCGCCATTTTCGACAACATTAAACGTTTCGCGGCCTATGTCCTCAACAGCAATCCGCAGGAAATGTATCCGTACATTTTTTGGATGCTGTTTCCCGGCATACCGCTGGCCATGACCGTCATGGGTGTCCTGGCTGTGGACGTCGGCACCGATCTCATCCCGGCCATGGGAATCGGCATCGAGCCCCCGGAAAAGGGGATCATGGAGAGGCCGCCGCGCCGCCGGGATGAGAAGCTCCTGTCGCTTCCGTTTATCCTGCGGTCGTATTTCGTTCAGGGAACCGTGCTGGCGCTGAGCTGCTACGCAACTTACCTCTATGCGGGATGGCTCCTGGGTCATTGGAAACCCGGTCTCCCGTTGAGCGCTATGCCATCCTCGCCGCCCGATCTAAATCTCAGCCACGCCTCGCCAGCCTATCTCCAAACTCTGACGGCCTATTTCTTCCCGACGGTGACCACACAGATCGCCAATGTCCTTTGCAAGCGCTCCTGGAAGACCTCGCTCTTCCACAAGGACTTTCTCAGCGCCACGCACAGAGCACACATTCTTGAGGCATTGGCCCATTGGCGCCCTCGTCCTTACAGCGCCAGGGTTCGAATCGACTATCATATTTCACGAATCAGCCAGTTCGAATTTATCGGAGCCGTTTTCGCGATCCTTAAGGCTGTCGTTCTCTTCCCTTTCAAAATCCTGCTGATGCTTTTCTCGAGAATAATGGTCATCCTGGAGCGGCCGCTCATCACCCCGTTGACGACCCGGGCCGCGCGTTTTCTGGAGCGCCATGATCTGGTACTGAATCTTATTTCCAACCCTCTCATCGACCTCGGCATCCTGTTTGAGTTGCTGCTCTGTTATCTGTTTTTTTACACGCCTCTCTCTGCTGTCTACTACTTCGCGCCCGTACCGTGGCATGTTTATCTTTTCGCCTTCCACGGCACGCTGGTTTTGCTGGTTCTTGAGGAGATTAAGAAGTATTATCGCCGTCGCGGTCATGCCCTGGAATTCCTGGGCTGACGCGAGGTTTACCGATCAATCACAAGACAGGAGGTGCTATGGCTGGTTTTTTGGGAGAGAAGGAGGTCCTGACCAGGGAACGCATCAAAGAGATCCTGATCAACAAGGAGTATTCCTTTCTCGAGGAAAAGGTCTCTCTTTTGGGAATCGAAGGCGACAATCTGATTCTCAAAATTTCCTTGCTCTTGGAATACCGCAAACGAATGATTTCGATTGAGGAGAAGGATCGCATCCTTGTCCCCTTCAAAGATTTCAAGGTGGAGGATTGGGGCGATGGGGTGCACAAAGTGGCGGATATCGTTTAAAGGGTCACCGGCGCTGCGGCTTTGGTTAACCCATCACCCGGTGGTGGAAGTCACCAGGGTTTTGCCGCCCTCTGAGGAGAAGGGAGCGCCGGAGAGGAGTTGCCGCAAGTTTAGTATTTGGTCTCGCGTCTGCAGCAAAGTCGTTCCCAACTGATCAGCGCCTGCCGAGCGCAAGGCACTGCTGCTTTCCTCGGAATGTGCTCTTAACCCCCATCGTCCGACAATGATCTTGAGTGGTAAGGACAAGGCCCGTAGCCGCTTGCACAGATAACGCGCCTGCGCAAGCCCCCCCGGCGGCAGCGCGACGATGCAGACGACGGGTGGACGGCCGTCCTCAACTCGCGATATGACCTCGGAGGCGAGCGTCTCAACGGAAATAACCTCCATTTCACATGTGGATCCGAGTAATTGGCGCAGCATCATGAGCCCAACCTCGTCCGCACTATCGTGCGCCGGGCAGCCCAGTATCCGAATTTTTGGCAGGGACGTTTCCCCAGATGGGAGAGGTGAGTCGTTTTGGAACTGAAGCTCGGCATCAGCCAGGGTATCCAAGATCTCCCGGGTCGTATTGACGACGAAGCGCGCTTCCCGTTCCTCCAGATTACCACGAAGACGATCTTTCTTTGCATAGGTGAAAGCCGGCAGCAGCACTTCACTGTAGAGCTGTTCGAGGGGATTTTTTCTCAGGTAATCCTTAATGATGGTCTCAGCCTCGGCTCGATCCATGGCCAGCAGCCTCTGATAATAGCTGATTCTCGTTTCCATTACCGGCTCGTCGCTCAAGAGCACCTGGATGAACTCCAACTGGGGGAAGTGCTTGGCGAAGACAACCAAGCAAACGGTCAGGGGTGTAGCCAGAAGGAGTCCGATTGGACCCCACAGCCATGTCCAGAACGCAATCATGACCAGCAACGGGACTTGGGAAACGCCGACGTTTCTCCCGTATAGCAACGGCTCCAGAAGCATATTGATGCCCGATTTCAAGACGAAAAACAGGGCGATCACCACCAACGGCCACCACCAGTCCCTGAATACCGCCAGACTAAGAATGGTCGGGAGGGCGGTCGCCGCCCAGAATCCGACGACCGGTATGAAAAGCAAGGGAATGGCTAAAAGTCCCCATAAAAAGGCATACGGCAGGCCAATGAGAAAGAGAGCTGTTGCTATAATGACTCCAAAACAACTATTGATCGTTATTTGCATGAGCAAATAGCGGCTGATGCGCCGGCCCGCGTCCTCCATGGCCCTCGTGGTAACGGTCAACTTGCCGTAACCAATCACTCGGATCAAACGGTTGCGCAGCTCTTCGCGCTGGGCGAGCATGAAGATCAGCAGGCCGAATACCAAAGCGGCGCTGGCGAGGGGTTGAACCAGCGGCCCGACATAGAGTGAACGCCATGAATCCGGTTGGATAACGACGGGCAGTGGTTTGCTAGCTGTTGATGCGGGTTGGCTCCGATCGATTTCCTCCTTTACCTCCTCGACCGTTTCCTGGACTTTCTCCAGAGCCCCGCCTTTCACCATACTACGCAGGTCGCGGATTTTTTGCATGATGTTATGCCGGTAATCGGGCAACTCGCTCGCGAGGGTAGTGATCTGAGAAGCACCGATCCAGCCGATTGTCGTCAAGACAAGAAACGTGAGGAGTATAACAAGAACTACGGAGGGAGCGCGTCCGAGTCCGATCTTTTCCAGGGCGGTTGTTAACGGGCTCAATAAAAAAGTCAGCAGGATGGCCAGGGCAACCGGAATCAAAACCGCTTGCGCCCAGTACAGGCACGTAACCAGGAGAACAAGACCAGCGGCGACGATCAGAGGTCGTCTCTGGTGGCTCGCGCTAATGCTGGCCTCGACCGCGGCTCGGCCGCGCTTTCGGTGCAGGCCTGGGTTAACCGACATCCCCTTGGAAGGCATTGCACAGCCTAAGATGCGCCCGTTCAAGCCCCGGGCGAAACCACTGGACGCGCTGTGCCGAACTGCCGTAAGTAAACGATTCGGGCACCACTTGACCTCTGGTTCGCCGCTGAATCCGGTCGTCACCGATCGCACCGGCTGCCTTGAGGCCCTCCTCGATGTCGCCCGCTTCGAGAATTTGCCGGGCCCTGTGCGCTTTATGAGCCCAAACACCGGCGAGGCAATCGGCCTGAAGTTCGAGCCTTACGGAAAGTTTGTTGCCTTCCAGGGGATGCGCCCGCTCACGCATCTTCGTCACTCTCTGAGAATTTCCCAACAACGTTTGAACATGGTGGCCTACTTCGTGCGCGATAACGTAGGCTTGCGTGAAGTCGCCGATCAAACTTTTGCCGATCCAGCTCGATGCCTTTTTCTTTCAGAAGATCTAAACTCATGAGAAGTGTCCTTTCTCCGGTTTGAACAACCGATTTTGATTGCCGTCCCGGGGAGCGCCCGGCGAGAATGCATTCCTCATTGCGAGCCCAAAAAGGATTAGCAAGAAGCGCAACAACAAACCCCGGTTTTTCAAAAGGCCACGACCTTGTTGCGCGGCTTTGCTGAAACTCCCGGCAAGAGTCGCTGTTTTGCTGTAGGCCCGGTGGTTCAAGGCGACCCGGCGGCGCAGAAAGGTCACGGAGAGAATGCCGCCGGCCGCAAGCAAAACACTTGGCACGGGGTGCTGCTTGACAGAGGTGACCAGCTCTCGGCCCCGCGCGCGCAAGGACGTCAAGGATCGGTCCAGCAACTCTCGTGGCGACAACTTCCGCTCCAGCGCATCGAGAGTCCGGTCCATCTCGGCCAGAGTTTGGTTGATTTCCCGCTCGAGCGTCGCTGAATCTTTGTGGGCGTCGTCTCGGTTATCTGTAGCCGAAATCATGCAATCCTCCTTTGCACCATTTCCTTATCTTTGCGTAAAGCTTCTTGAGTCCGGTCGGGCTTCAGGCCCGAAGGCTCGAGATTCTTTTTGCCTCGCAGCACCATTACGGCACCGATGATCACGACCAGTGCACCCACTAAAAGCGCCGCCAACCATGCTTCCATCACCTTTGCCAAACCAAGGACGGCCGCGGCCAGAAGCACGAGAACTCCCAAAAAAAGAACCGCGCCTCCGGCGGCGAGGGTCACCGCGCCGATTTTCGCTTTTGTAGCTGCTTCCGAGAACTCCGCTTTGGCCAACGCGATTTCCTTCCGAAACAGGACTGATACTTCATCGATCAACCGGCGTAGCAAACCGGCGATGGACTCGGATCGCTCTGGCCCGGAGGGATGCGCTGGATACATATTAGAAGATGTCGTTTGTTGTCCCATGGTCATATTTCCTTTTCCTGATTTCGCAAATGCAAATTCCTCTGACTCCGCATGGCGGCCGGCAAGGTCTCCCTGCCCATTTCCTGCCGCATGCATCTCGCGGCTCCGGGGTTCTTCCTTACCTTGCTCCTTCCGTTCCTCCATTGCGCGGGCCATTCTCAATCTGCTAACACTTCGCGCTTCGGCAGCTTTCTCCTCTTCCGCCGCCCGCCCGACCGTATCGGCGACGTACACCCACGCTGGCCCATGGGTTTTCCCGCGCCCGCAGTCGTGTCTTTGACGGTTTGATGTTCCATTTCCGCGTTGATCTCCGCGCCGATCAACACGGCGTAAACAGATACGAAGAACCACATCATGAGAACGACAACGACTCCCAACGAGCCATAGGTTTTGAGATTGTCGTCGGAAATTTCTCGCCTGACACGGACGTAGATGTCCCGCCACCCTTTTCGGGGAATCTCTGCGGGGCGGCTCGCTTGCCGCCCGCGGTCATCGCTGCGACCGGAAATAGCGTTCATGACCTAGCCGGGGCGGCGGAAAAAAGCACAAAACCTGGGGAGGTCATTTCTTCGAACGTATGCCACCGGTCGAAGCGGTGGTTGTAAACCCGTTCGAATTGTCAACCGGACATCTGGTGTCTGGCCAGTTTATTATTAGAGATCGTCGAAGGCCGGTGATGGGAACCGGGCCGCCATCACTCTTCACCGCGGCCCCTCCCTAAAGCCTAATGAGAATAGGCGTCTTTACGATCGGTGTGGTCGTGGCCTTCAAGCTTTACCATCTTGTTGTACAGCCCGATAATGAGCCAGGTAGGGACCCATTGGGCGAGAAAGTTACCCCACTTCCCCCGCCCGAGAATCTGCATGGCCAGCGAGGCCGCCATTGCGCCGACAGCTATGGCAAGGTAAGCCGAGGACGGAATGGCGGCCGTGTATTCTTCCACCGACTTTGTAAACTGATCCTCGGTCGTTCTTGGACTGTTAGATTTGATGTATTCCATTCCTTCGTTCATTTCCTAGTTCCTCCCTCTTAAGTGTTTCCACAGCTCGGGGCGTGGAATTACGCACCCTATTTCTTTTTCCGCGTCGACCGGGAGCTGCGGCCTTTCCCGTTCCCCATCAATTCCCGCTTGCGCCCGGCCATCTTTTCGCCGAGGGCCTTAAGGTCTATTTCTTCGCTCTCTTCTACCTGAGGGAGCATTTCGCCCTCCTCTTCCTCGACATGATGTTTCACGTTTTCCATCAGCTCCGCGAATTTTGTTTCAAAGTCTTCTCCGTCTCCATCGCTGTTTTTCAGTTCTTGAATGAGGTTTTTGACCGTTTTGTGTTCCTTGAACGCCTCGTTGGTCATACTGCTCCCGACTTCAGATTTCACGGCCGGGTAAAAGATTTCCTCTTCGATCGCTGCGTGAGCCTCCAGCTCGGACATGGCGGTTTCAGCAATCCGTCTTTTGGTTTGAGCGCTCTTGGCCTGCTCAAACTTGTGGAAAAGGCCTTCGACCTTTTTATGATCCTGACGTAGTAATTGCGCGGCATTGGGCATCGGACATTTACCTCCCTCTTTAAGTGTTCTGCTTGCTTGAAGGTAGGGCTGTACGCTGTAAACCACAATTAGGTGAATCCTTGATCTACGCGAAAACGGTACTTTAAATTAGAGGCAACCGCCTCTCGCCCGATATCAGACCCGGGGTAATTGACCTCGCAAGCCCGTTCATGCAATAAGGACACGGGGAGGAGTTTGCTATGAAAATTATGTTCCTTAATCACACGTATAAACATGAGGGCGATACCAAGCGAGAAGCCCACATTTTAAAGCTGCTCAACGGTTACGCGTCGGCGGGAACCACCATCGAGCAACACTACCCGGACGATCTGGGGGGAGGCGCGGTATTCCATCAATTAGAGGAGCGGAAGGCTCTTTCGGGCCTGCACCATATCGTCGAGACTCCCGCCCTGGTGAAGAAGATCATTGAGGCCGAACGGAACGGCTTCGATGCCGTCGTTCAAAGCAACACCTTCGATCCCGGGGTGGAGGCTGCCCGTCTGGCCGTGCGAATTCCGGTCGTCGGCCCCCTGCGCTCGTCATGCCACTTCGCTGCCAGCTTGTGCGATCGTTTTGGGTTCATCGTACCTTTGGAAACCCATGCTCCTTACGTGGCGCGCCTGATGCAAACTTACGGTATGGAACGATTCGTCACTGACATTAAAGCGGTGAACGTCTATGAGGCGGACATGTCCAAGCAGCATCAGTCCATCGTGCAACGCGCGATCGGCCTCGCGCGGGAAATGATTGATCGGGGAGCCCAGGCCATCATTCCTCTCGGAGGATTGCTTTTCCCTTACGAAGTTGACCCGAAGGAAGTGGAGGATGAGGTCGGAGTTCCGGTGATCAATACCAAGGCCGTTGCGATTCGTTTTGCGGAACTGATGGTTATCAGCAAGACCAGCCATAGTCTGAAGTCTTATCCGTGGTCGGGAACTTTCAAACCGGAGGATGTGTCTCGGAAGACAGCAGGCTGATCAGACCAGTTTGACCGCCCGGATCCCAGCCCAAATCAAGGTCTCAGCGAAGGCATTCGTCCGAGTTCAAGTCTGCCAACGCGCATCTTGACAACAGTGCAGGCCTGGCATACTCAAATCACGAGGAGAATCGTTTGATGAGGCTTTCTTTTCCAAATAAGGCCCGTAGTCCTTGTAACCTTTCCATGTGCTTGCTCATCACAGGCGCGCTCACAATACTGCAGCTTGCATCAGCGCTGGCGCCGAATCGTTTACTCGCCGAGCGCGTCATTGTGGGGATGAGCACTGTAGGGCTGTATGAATTTCCCACCGAAGTGGCTCGAAGAAAGGGGTTTTACGAAGAGGAAGGCCTGGAAGTCCAAAAGGTGTCAATGAAGCCTGATCTGATCATTAAGGCCGCCGTGGCCGGCGATATTGACTACAGCATGGTTTGGGGCGCCACGCTCCGAGCCGCAGTAGCCGGCATGCCCGTGCGGGTGGTTATAGGAATGTATGGCAAGCCCCTGCACATGCTGATTTCAAGGCCGGAGATCAAGAGGGTTGAAGATCTGAAAGGAAAAAAAATTGCGATCAGCTCTTTTGGCTCCACACCCGATGTCCTGCTCAGGGCCGCTCTCAAACATTACGGTCTGAACCCCGAAAAAGACGTTCAAATCTTATCGGTCGGAGGATCGAGCACTCGCCTGGCGGCTATCGCAGCGGGGGCAGTAGAAGCTACCCCGTTGGACCTGGCTTATGTCGGGAAAGCCGAGCGCCTGGGGCTAAAGACTCTGGCCTATCTGGGCGACGTATTGTCGTTGCCTCTTTCCGGGATTGGAGCTTCGCAAAAAAAAATCCGGGACAATCCGAATCAGATCCGGCGCCTGGTTCGAGGAACTCTTAGAGGCATGCAATTCATCCGGGATAACCGGAACGAAGCCGTCAAAATGATGGTCGCCTACCTGAAACTAACGGATGAAGACGCCAGAAAGATCTTCGAATTTACGATCCGTTCTCTCAGTGTGAACGGCCAGTTCCCTGACGAGACTCTCCGGGCCGACATTGACCTGGCTAAACAGGCCCTGAAAATCGATAAAGAAGTTCCACTTTCGCAAGTCGTAGATTGGAGTTTTGTTCGCGAGGCGAAACAAACCCGGTAGTACAGAGAGGGGACAGTTCCCATAAAGAAATGGGACTGTCCCCCCTACGGGCTTCCCGAATTCATCATCAGTTTTGTCTCAAGGATAGGAAACGGCTCCAGTTTAATTTCTTAGATTTCGGAAGAGCAGTAGTAGTTTCTCTCTATTCCACAGCGATGCGCGCGTTCTCAAGAACCACGGCGTACTTGTAACCAGAACCGAAATCTTTATCCGTAGCCAGCACTCCTCTGGCCACAACGGTGTCGCCGACCTTGCTTTCGCCGTCTGTCGTAACGGTGAGATCGTTCGTGCCTTCAGCGCCCGTACCGTCTCTCAGGTGAATCCAATTCTTTCCCAGGATGCCAGAGTTGTACTTGACCACCTTTCCACGCACAGCAACCTCTTTGCCGGAAAGGTTGGTCTTTTCATTGTGGACCTCCGCCACGGTCTTTCCTCCCTTGAGCTTTGCAATACCTGAGAGGTCGATCGGGGCGGCAGCAGCCCTGTTGTCACTGGCCGTTATCTGCGGATGTCCTGCTGGAAGTTGGCTGCCGGCGTCCTTGGAACCGGCTCCTGGAATGCTTCCGGCGAAATAAACCACATTAAACGTCCTCCCGAGGCTCTCACTACGATAGTTCTTCATTGGCATATTCGTTGGAACTACTACGTGATCGCCGACTTTGACCTGAAAAGCGGGCGCCGCCGCCCAGACTTTCTCGGTGCCGGTATCGACATGGACGTAGGTATAATTACCCGCATTGATGTACTCGACGACCGTGCCGGCCTTCTGTTCCGTCTCTTGCCCGGCCGCTACGGCAGCTTTCCGCATCTCACTTTTGCAGCCGGTTCCCATAATAACGAGAGCCACCGATATGACATACAGAATTGTTTTCACAAATACTCCTTCGATTTCGTTATCTACTACACCTTCAAGCATATATGCGTGTTTCTGGTGACGCAAATCGTATGCCAGCCAGCATGCCGTCTGAACCTACACAGCGGCCAGGGGTACGAGCCTATCGATCTCTGCTAGCTCTTCCACTGAAAATTTCCAATTGACCGCCGCGACATTGGCGCGGACTTGCTCGGGCGTCGTGGCACCCGCAATAACCGAGGCAACGCTGGGTTGCGCGGCCAGCCACGACATTGCCAATTCAAGGATGGTTCGGTTACGTGCCTTCGCAAAATTTTCCAAGGCCTTGACCTTCGCAAAATTCTCCTCCGTCGCCTGACTCCGGAAATACTCCATCGCGGCCAGGCGTGTCCCGCTCGGAAACGGCTCTCCCCATCGGTATTTTCCGGTGAGCAGCCCACTGGCCAGAGGGTAGTAGGGCAGTTGCGCTAGACCAAATCGTTCACAGACAGGGATTACGTCGTTTTCAACTTGCCGGTTTAGCAAACTCCACTCGTTTTGAGCCGTGAGGAAGCCGGCCCAATGACGCTCTTGCGCACGGCTCGCCGCTTCTGCAATCTCGCTGCTCGAGAAATTCGAGCAACCCGCGGCGCGTACTTTGCCCTGGCGCACCAGATCCTCCAAAGCCAGAAGAGTCTCTTCGATCGGTGTCGCCGGATCGGGGTAGTGCATTTGATAGAGGTCAATCCAATCAGTCCGCAATTGCCTGAGACTACTTTCAATACAAGCAGCAATGTAGGCGCGCGTTCCCCAACGCTCGCCGCTCCTTCGCTTGCGGGCGGCTGATCCGAATTTAGTTGCCAGCACAACTTGTTTGCGGCGCGCGCCCAAAATCTGACCGATAAACTCCTCGGATAGGCCGTTGCCATAGACATCCGCCGTATCTAAAAAAGTCACACCGGCATCCAAGGCTGCGTCGATGACCGCGCGGGTTTCCGCCAGACCTATCCTCATACCAAAATTGTTACAACCGAGCCCTACGAGACTCGCTTCGAGCCCCGATGTACCGAGCGAGCGCTTCTCCACAATCAGCTTCTCCTTTTCCACTTTGTGGGCCACAATTTTTCTTGACCCACAGCGATTGACATTCCCTTCCGCCTTAGCCCAAAATGTCAAAAGTCAATGCCAATTTCAAACTAATCTCAACCTCAGATTTGAGCACGTCACAGTGACCGCAGGTTGACAGGAGTTCCTCCGTTGGATACTTTCTTTTACCAACCCATGACGAGGCCAAGTCCTTGCTAGTAACCTCGGCGGGGACTGCGGTTAAGCCTGTATTAAAGTGAATGTCAATCGACAAGGATCTTTTAAAACAGGCAATAGAGAATCCGTCTGGAATCCGATTTGAGAACGCATGCAAGTTGGCTACGCAAATGGGTTGGATTGAGGAACGGACCAGGGGCAGCCACGTGATATTCCGTCACCCCAGAGCCAATCTGATCCGAAGCAACTTTCCCCGTCCCTTAAATCTCCAACGGGGCAGTAGTGGAAAAGCAAAGGCGTACCAGGTCTTGCAGATGTTAGAAATGGCCAGAGAATTGGGGATAATCAGTTAGCGCCTTTCACGGCATGGAGGTTTCGCCTTTATGAAACCAAGTGGCGAATTCCCGCGATATAGTTACTATATTACCTGGTCCCAGGAGGACAAGGAGTTTGTGGCATCCTTTATAGAGCTGCCTGGGTTGTCTGGTCTTGGCGCTACTATTGCGGAAGCGATTCGTGAACTCAAGGAAGCTCTCTTCGGCTGGATGGAAACCGCACAGGAACAGGGCTTCGAGGTCCCAGAACCGATCCAAAAGGACGCGCCGTACCCACTCGTTGTGGTCGATCGGACACTTATGGGCAAAGACCCGATTGTCGCGGATCTCGGAAACATCCTCCCCGAAGAAATAGGCACTGAAACAAAAACTGCTGAAACTATTAACTCCCAGGGACTACCAACGGTCAGCAATATCAACGCTGCCAAAGACGCCGCATAGCCAGCAATAGTGCACGCCCATGCCAAAGACTCTCCTCGCAGTCCTCTGCGATGATGTAAGGATAGAACAGGGAAACAAGTTCAGCCTCATGGGATTGTTCAATCAGTTTCAGGTCAGGGACTTCACACAACCGTTGCCTCCTTTTCATATCTTTGCCCAAATCAGCTTTGAACAAGAAGGCGACTACCCACTTGAAATTGAGCTCCGCACGATCGAAGGGGAAAAGATTCTACAGCTAAAAGCTTTAGCTCAGGCAAGAGGCGTCGATGAAGTGAGAAACGCTCCCGTAGGGACAATAATTTTTAAAATTGGCAATCTTAAGATTCCCAGGCCAGGGCAGTATGAGTTTGCCCTTATCTGCAACGACCAGGTTTTGCAGACTGTCCCCTTCCGAGCACTGGTTCCCAAGCAACCCTTTGTTCAATAATCGCCACCAGCACGCCCGCACCCACCACGGGTCCCATGAAAAAAAGATCCTGCTGTAAAGCACCTCAAAAGCTACAAGCCTGGCATGTTTGCGCAATTGCGCAAATACGGAAATAACCACGCCGGGCCACGTTCCAGCGCCGTGGAATCGCGTCTTACTCATGATCCGTGTCAGGCTGAGAGACAGAAAAACGTGGAATCGGGATTTTGGAGTTACGAGCGGGGACTGTCATTGCCAATTCCAGCCAGGCAAGCGCGCCGCGCAGAAGGATTGAGAGATTTTGGCGGAGAGGGAGAGGACAGTTTCGGGGGCGCCGAAAGGCTTTTTCGCATAGACGATCCAGTTCTTTTGGCGTAGTCCTTTGAGTGTTTCGCTCGTGGTTTTGATTTTTTCCTAAGTTGCAAGCCCTTGTTAGAAGAGCGAGGGAACTGAAAAACAGTTCTTCGACGAGTACGGCTTTTCCGTTCAATACGTTGTTGCGCTCAAAGAGGGGCAGACATAACGTTGACATTAGGCTCCCTTGTCGGGTACCCTACGCCCAATTAAGGTAATCCACGGGCTAACCGGTTTTCTTTGACACAACTGGCGGCTTAACGCTGCGCTGGTGAGTGGGTCGGGGGAGTGATTTCTGGCTTTTCGCTGTCTGAATGTGAAAAGGAAGTTTCTACCATTTAAATATGGATGGAGGGAACGAACTATGGAACGACGGCTCTTGTTGATTCTAGTGGCACTGTTCGGTTCCCACGGAATACTGGCGGGAGCAGATAGCGCCGTTGTGGAAGGTGCCAGGCGTGAGGGGAAGGTGGTTTTCTATACAGTCGTGGCGGAATCCCAACAGATCTGCCAGGAATTCGAGAAAATCTATCCGTTTATTAAAGCTGAAGTTGTCAGGGCTACTGCCTATCCCTTGCTGAACCGAATTCTCAATGAGGCGCGGGCAGGTGTTTACAACTATGACGTCGTCCTACAGACTACTTTCCCTATGAGTCTTCTTATCCAGAGGGGACTCGTTCAGCCTTATCAGTCGGCAGAAAGAAAAGGTTACGCCGATGGTTGGAAAGACAAGGAAGGATACTGGACCTATGTGGACGAGGTTTATCTCGTCGTCGGCTACAATACAAAACAGGTCTCTAGTGCCGAAGCGCCAAGAAACTGGGAAGACTTGCTCCGCCCCCAGTGGCGCGGCAAGATTGGTTTGGACCCTGACAACCATGTGATCTATGGCGGTCTCGAGCAGAAGTGGGGGAAAGAGAAGGCCGTGGACTACTTGCGTAGGTTATCTCAGCAGCAGATCAACTTTCGGAAGGGAAACACGCTTGTGGCGCAGCTAGTCGTGGCGGGAGAGTATCCGCTCGGGTTCATCTACGCGCATAGGGCGGAGTATTTTAAATCTCAGGGAGCTTCGGTTGACTGGGTGTCGACGTTGAATCCAATTATTAGTATAGGCGATCCCGTGGCGCTTGCGGCCAAGCCAAAGCATCCTAACGCCGCAAAGCTGTTGATTGACTTCTTGCTTTCACGCGAAGCCCAGAGGCATTTGCAGAAACTGAACCGCACTCCTTCCAGATCAGACCTGGAACCAATTTCACCAAAGCTGAATCCAAAAAATCTCCATCTCCTGCCGATATCTCCTTCGTCGGCAGACCGCGAGCCAGAATGGAGAACACAGTTCAGGTCCATTTTTGACCTGAAGGGATAGATCAAACGATGTCGCGCCAGGTTAATGATGCCGAAATAACTGTTTTCTAGTACCGAGCGGGCCTTAGATTACGTGTACTTGCTATCGTCGCGCTCCCCGATAATCCGGCCTGCAGAGAAGTACAAGCCTTTGCCGGCTCCGACCCCGTAGTAGTAAATGGGGTTAATCGCTGCGACCTTCTCGTCCGCCTTCTTCGACAGGACGGATTCCTCGGCAACCACGGCCAGCACATTGCCATATACGGCCTCGCTATGGCCGCCGTAGTCATCGATTTTCATCAACTTGCACTCGTAGTGCACCTTGCACTCTCCGACGGAGGGCGATCTTACGACTTGTGAGGGCGTGGGTGTTAAATCGTAGGCTTTGAACTTGTCGAATCCCGGGGGCTTCTCAAGCGCTGTGAGGTTGATTTTCTCGATGTGCTCTTCAGAAGGGATGTTCACGACGAAATCCTTGGTCGCGGTAATGTTCTGGTAGGTCTTCTTCGTGCCCTTGCCTCGGACAATTGGACCTGTGTGGCCGCCGATACCGATAACGATAACCTGAGGCCAGTTGGCGAGGTAACTATAGAACTGGTTCAGTGAAAACGGAGCGAGATCAGCCACGCCATCCTTGCTCAAACTGGAAACCCAGACTACGGGCGAAGGAGGCCAGAGCATGTGAGCCTCATAGGTATCTTTCTGGGCTATCCGGATTTTTGCCATGGGAATATCCCTTTCTTGCTACGTGACATTATTGCAAAATCAGGTGTCCAAATAAATTTTAGGATAACGGAGCGACACCAGAAGAATGGCTCGATGCTCCTGGCTGCTATTACGAGATGTTTCTCCCTCAGCGTTGCTCAGCCTCCTCTACTCTTGGTCTTGAACGTATTCAGGAGCTGGTACTAAAATTTCCCACCCCGATCCACGATCCACCGACAATGAATCGACTGTATTCGGTTCGCAGCAGATAAGTCGAGCGGTTTCGTCGGCATCATCATTGAAATGCTGCACTGTGACACCCGGCGTCCGGATAGGTATTTGAACCACATCACCGGCTTCCCATGAGTAACTGACTCCGTCAATCATGGAGTAGCCGCGTCCCTTCCACACATGGATCACCATTCCACCCTGGGTCTTGTAAAGAGCGCCTTTGCTGCCGGGCGGGATCTCCTGCACATAGAGAATCATTGCCTTGTGGGATGTGTCATCGATCCTTGGATGCATGTACCATCTCATTGTGCCTAACGGATTGAGCTCGAGCGGCAAACTCTTACCTCGGACGACAACTCGCTTGTTTTTCGCTTGCTTCCGTTGCTGATCCCGAATTTCCATAAGCTCATCGAATAGGTTCCGATCTTTTTGCGCATTACTCATCAGATATGACCTCCCGGCAAAATTTTACTTAATGTCCGGATGCTCACCCCTCATGACTTCCTCATACAAAGGACACGCATCCATCTGGGTGATTTCGCACCCTGCGTGATTGAAAAACGGCCAATAGATAAATGCAATCCACTTCACCATCTCTCCAGGGTTAGCGAAGTGTTGGTGCTCAACCCTGTCTGGTTTCAACGGCAGTACCACAAGATCGCCCGCCTCCCAGTCAAACCGCTCGCCATCCAGAACGCTGTATCCAGAACCTTCCAGAATGAAAATCACCAAGCCACCCTGGTGACGATGCTTGCCCGAGCGGCCTGTGAACTTGGCCAAAAATACTTCCCAGTCCTGAAGCACCGTATCGGCCAATTCCGGCTCGCATGGAGACAAATAACGCCTTGAAACATTCTGCTTGTGAACATCGTATGGCCGCTCTTTTCCGCGGACAACGACCGCGCCCTCAGTTTGTCTTCTGATCCACCGTTCGGCATAGTGATAATTTTCTGGATCATAGATTCGCATGTTCTCGGAGAGTTCAGATTCTTTACGCTCTGCGCGCTCTCTTTCCATACCTGTCACTCCTTTCGTGTTTCAGACTCCGTTCCGTTTTGGTTTCAAAACTGCTGACTGTAAAGGGGCCAAGAAAACGGCTTTTCGGGAATTCGATGGCCGCTAGAACCACCTTAGTCTTAAACTCTTCCGTATGCTCTTTTCCGTGTCGCTCCCCATAAGCACATTTCGGCTTCTAAACAATACCACACGTTCGTAAACTTTAGCTTAACTAACCGGTCCAAAAACGGGAGAACTTCACTTTAAAGCACGACCGTATAGGGTAGAAAAAACAGAGGCCTGAATCGTCTGTGCTTTAAACGCTGCAACCTGCGTTGGCTTTCACTGATTCGGTCAGAAATTGTCACGTCTGTTCACGTAGACCTACCTGGAAAGAAAGCAGCCGAACTATGGCATGGAGATAGCAGCCAGTCAATCAAGTCTTATCCTGTCCACGTCAACTATGAAATGGCAGGTGGTGAAGGGTAGGGCCTAGGTCATTTTTGATTGGGAAATTCAGGCACCGGTCCAGAGCCTTTGTTGACTGGCTGGAATAACTTTGTCCCCGGGCTCTGCAAAATGGTCTCTCTGAAAGTTTTTCTCTATAGGACTTCTCGGCTTTCAAGGTGATTTTCAGACATGGGGTGAATCAGCCGATCCACGATGGCCTCGGCGATTACGGGTCTTCGAAGACTTTCAGCCACCCCTGGGTCACAAGAAAGAGCCTGGGAGCCTTTGATCGCACATCAACAGGTCCGGTCTAAGGTATTAGTTTCACCCCGTTTCTCCCTCGCTGTCCGTGAATTGTCCGTGTTTTTTGCGACCTTACGATCAATCCACACTGCAAGTACGCTGTGTGCCGCCCCACCAATCGCCGCCGGCCGGAACGTAACCCTTTCCTCCGACAAAACTCGACCAAGGCGAGACTGGGGGATCTCCTGCCATCAGCTCGACCGACTCTGGATCTCCTGCCCCGATAACCCTGGCGGGCGTGGGGAAAATAATCATTTGGTTTAAGCTGCCCGTAGTTACCATGGCGCTCGCCTCAGGGACATAGAAAACCAGGGGAATCTCTGTTCCCTCGCGACCGCCCCATTCCGGCGTTATCAAAACCGTCCTGATGCCCTTTCTTTCGCATGCTTGGACGGTCAGCATTAGGTCAATGAAATTGTTTCCTGACGGTCCTGTTCTGGTGATGACGGCGCCGTCGGCTTTGAGCAACCGGGCCATCTGGGAGGCACAAGCCGCAGTTACCTGCTTCCCAAAATCACTTTCAAAGCGAGTTTTCTGGAGAATTACCCCCACGAAATTGATCCGTTTCCCATGCTCCCTGAGCAACCGCAGCACTATGGAATGGTTCATCCATTCCCAGTTCGTCGGACATGTACCCTTTCCTCCCCGGCGCGCGTCTGAGGTAAGCGCTCCGTCCAAGAACTCGTTGGGATGAACAAGGGTCGGCAAAGACTCCCGAATAGGCAAGCCGTAGTAGGCTACTCCGGAATGCGGCTCGTGCCAGGCAGTTCTACAGCCAAGGATATAGGCTATTCG
>JACQUW010000054.1 GCA_016210115.1 Deltaproteobacteria bacterium
ACGTCGCCCGGCTCGATGACCTCCTGTTCATCCACCGCGTCCTTCACGACAAAACCGAGATCAGCGGTAAAGGCGGGGTGGGTGAATCTGGATTGCAGGACGATTCGCCCTTCCGGGTCTACAAAACCCACGGCAAAATCCCGCACCTCATAATTCATGTAACCGTAAGAGCTTCGCCAAAAATTTTTTGTCATCTCATCGGCGTACGCCAGGAGCGACGCCCGGATCACCTCGCGCGTAATCGCGTCCATAAAAGCAGCCTTTCTAATGCTTGAAAATCTGAAAGAATTGATCCCGTCTCGAGCTTAGCTTCTTCGATAGTTCGACTCGGATTGGGTGTAGCTTGAGGCCCTGGATCAGCCGGGGCGCAAGCGGGGGCACGTCTTTGCGAGCGGGAACGGTAAAAAACGACGCTAAAACCGTCTGGCCTTCTTTAGATAAGATATAGTCAATGAGCAACTGCGCCGCGTTTCGGTGAGGAGCGCGCCTTGCCAGAGACACGGTCGAGCCGCTGACGGTAACCGGCTCATCAACGTTCCAATCTACGGGAGCCCCTTTGCTCTTCATAAGCTCTACACGATAGCCGTAGCAGACAATACAAACGGAGAATTCTCCAGCCGCCAGAAGCTGCGAAATCAGCGTGTCTCCGTGGCGGAAATTGAGCTTCTGAGCGGCCAGCCTTTTCATAAACGTCAAGCCTTTGGTCTCCCCCATCTTATCGATCGTATACGTAAACCAGCGATATCCTTCGTCGTCGATGACCATCTTCTCCCTCCACCTGGGATTCAAGAGGTCGGAGTAGTTTTTCGGCGCCTCATTCCTATTTACAAGCTGAGTGTTGTAGGCGATCACATGGGTATTGGCGTTGATGAGGGTCCAGAGGCAATCCTTGTCCTTGAACTCAGGCGGGAAAGCGGCGCGCTCCGAAGAGCAGTAGGGTTCCAGAATTCCCGCCTCGATAATCTGATCCAGGAAGAAAAACGATATGAGAAGCACATCCATCTGTGACTTTCCGGCCTGGGCTTCCGTCATCACCCGGTTCGCCAGTTGCGGCGCGTTCGCGCGAAAATATTTCACTTTGACGTACGGATGCGCCTTCATGAAACCTCTGGCGATGGCGTCCCCTCGATCGACCGCCAGATTCGAATACCAGATTACTTCCCCCTCTTTTTTTGCTAGAGCGATTCGAGCCGGGTCTGTCTGGCCCCAGGCTCCAGTCTCAATGTGCCCAATCATGAACAGCAAAAAAACCAAAAGAGAAATGAGGTGCTTTTTCATTTTACTAACGATTCCTGTGATCCTCGGGTTTTCCTTTTCTCCTCAATCCAGCCCCCCACCTTAATCCTCCCCCGCAAGGAGGAGGAAGAAGTAACGAAAGGCGGACATCGATTCTCTGTTGTTTGTGAACTTTAGCTTATCGACACGTTTCACGATCTTATTCCTTCTCCCCTTGCGGGAGAAGGTCAGGATGAGGGGTATTATTTTGCCCTCAGATTTAGACGCTCCGCCGCTTTTTGCACAAACGAACCGTCCAGGAATGGCCTTGCATCTCTGTTCTTTACGAGCTGGGGCGTGAAGCGCTCGTGAAATCCCGTGATCATGCTCTCGATACCTTCTTCCCAGGGAAACGGCAACCCACCGATCGCCTCGTATTGCTTGAGATAAGAATCATAAGTCTTATCAAGCAGAACCGGGTCTCGTTGCCGCGTCAACTGAGCGATAGCTCGATAAGCGACCTCTCTATTCGTGCGAAAAAGGCGGATTCCCTGGACTATGGAGGTCACATAATCCTCCAGCACCCTCCGATTCTTATCCCTGAAGGTCCGCGTGATTGTGTGCGGGACGCCGGCGTAAGGCATTTTGAAATCAAGGAAATTCGCCAGTTCGTGTAACCCCGCTTTTTGCAATTCATATTCGTTGGGCGGATTGACCGCAGAACCATCGAAAAGCCCCTGCTTCATTGCGGCTGCCCTTGCAGGAACGCCGCCTGTTGTGTAGACGATCTGTACGTCCTGCCCCGGAACCAGGCCGACCTTCTGCAGATAGAGTAGCGTCGCGTATTCATCCAGTCCCGCTCTGCCGGTTCCGAGCTTCTTCCCCTTCAGATCGGCTGGGGTTCGGATAGAGGGCAGGACCATCAAGCGCAGGGGCACGTAACGCGTTTCGGTCGCAATCACAACTAAATCAAATCCGCCTGTGCCAATGGCCCGCGAAACTGCGGTCCCGCCGCCGTAAAGGACGTGTATGTTTCCACCCGATAGCGCGGGCATATAGGTCGAGGCTCCCTGCATCAGGACAAGTTCGACCTGCAGATTATACCTGGAAAATATGCCCTCAAGCTTGGCAATCCAGGCCGAACAAAAACTTGCCGAGGGCGAAGCGTAGGCGACCACCAGCTTGTTCGGTTCAGCAAGAACGAAATCAAACCAGAGCAGCCCTGATAAGAGAACCCCTGTGGCAACCGCGTAACAAAGTTTTTTCATGACAACCATTTATGGCTCCGGTACGATACGATTTCGAAGACAGCCGATTGTCTCCACCTCGGCTTCCACCAGATCCCCTGGTCTCAGCCACCAGGGGCTCTGACCCTCTTTTCTTCCCGCCGCCACGCCTCTCGGAGTTCCGCTGGTGATGATATCGCCCGGTTTCAGGCCGATTTGCGACCAGTAAGCGATGAGATCGGCGATCTTGAAAATCATATAACTGAGATCTGAGCTCTGCCGCACTTCGCCGTTTACACGGGATTCGAGCTTCAGGCTCTGCGGATCCGGGACCTCGTCCCTGAGCACGAGGCACGGTCCCATGGGAGAGAACCCGGGAAAATTTTTCCCCATTAGGAATATTCCGGTTTCGTTCTCCCTTCGAATCACGTCGCGCGCGCTGATATCGTTAAAGGCCGTATACCCGGCTACGTACTCAAAGGCTTCTTCTTTGCGGACATTGTGGCAGGGTTTCCCGATGACGATCGCCAGTTCCACCTCGTAATCGAGTTTTTCGGTCTCTTTGGGATAAGGAATATTCTCTGTAGGGCCCGTGATGGTGTGAGGCATCTTGGGAAACGCAACGGGAAAAGCAGGAGCGCTTCGTGTGGACATTTCTCCGACGTGGTCCGAAAAATTCTTACCGGCGCTGATGACAGCTCCGGGTCGCGGCACGGGAGCATGGATGCGGACCTCGCTCTCATCGTGAAGGATGCCTGCTCTTCTAAAGGCTTCCACCTCGTCTCTTGACGCGAGCCTGTCGACAACAAAGTCAGAAGCTCTACGGGCAGCCTCCAAAGAACGATCGCCTCCCCTCAGGAAAGCGGTCATGTCGTTGGGAATCAAGATAGACGCGAGTTCTCTTCCTAAAACGTTTTTCTCCGCGACTCTAAGATAGCAGGCGTAGGCCTCCTGCAAGCCAATAATGAGATCCGGTTTCAGCAACGCGCCAAGCCGCCGGTCAATGGCAGGTGTAAACGTCAGGAGTCTCATGAGACGCGGCCCTCCTTCGGTTCGTTAATGACGGAGTGGTTAAGCTCTCCGATTTCAGGACAGAGACATCGGATCGCGCTGCCCGGCTCGATCGCCGCCGGAACCTGAGGCGGGCTCGATTTCAGCGCAAGACCGGGTCCCAAAGCGATAATGTCCCCCGGGGAAAGCTCAAGAGTAGACCAGTGAGAAATGACTTCTTCGACAGATAAGAGCAAATCCTCCAGCTTGAAGCTCTGCCGAACTTCGCCATTGACCGCGAGCTTCACTTCCAATTCCATAACTGCTTCCCTGGATGCTCCGAGCAGAAGCGCAGGGCCTAGCGAAGTGCTTGACGGGAAGTTCTTACCCAAAAGAGTGTTCCGCGTTAAGCTCTCGCGCCGGCTGATATCTCTCGCCGTGATGTCGAGCAGCAAGAGGCACCCGCCGACATGTTCCCACGCGCGCTCAGGTGGGATTCTTCTCCCCGCCTTGCCGATCACGACGCCGAGACACGCGCCGGCGTCAAGCTCCCGCGAAAATTCCGGACACTTGATAGGCTCCCCGGGCAAGGCAAAGGTCGAGGGCAGCTTAAAAAAAGCCGTGGGCATTCTTGATCTGATTTTAACTCCCGGATCCTCAACCTGGTCGGAGAAGCCAGGGATAAGAGTTTTCTCCGGGCTGGTGATCGGCGGAAGAATTCGTACTTCGTTTGGGTTGTAGAAAATTCTCTCCCCGGACGGCCCGCGCAACAGCTTCCGGTTTTCCCTGGCTAAAAAATCCGACAGTTCGGCAAGCGCCTGGAGCGAAGCGTTCCCTCGCTCCAAAAGGGCAGAGATCGTGCTCGGAAAGTAAACATCAGCCAGCTCGTAAGCATGGGCCGGTTCTCCCCGGGCATAAACCTGATAAGCCGCGTAGGCGGTGTTTAAATCGACCAACCCGTCTTCCTGATCGCCAAAGATGCGGCAATGTTGCAGTCGCGAACTTTCCAGACAGCCAAGGTACAGTCTCATGCGGCCTCCAGATCCAAGAGATTCGTTTCTGTTCTTAAACACTCGCGCAGAATTGCCTTAGAAGGCGGATTCTTTCAAAAATTCCTGCAGCCTGTCAGAGGATGGCGGAGAGAGGATGAACGCTCGTATCCGCTGAATTTCTAAATTCCAATCAGCCGGCGCTGTAATGGAGATGGAAAAAGATCAGGCAAGCTTCACTCCCGGGGCCACGCGGGAAACTTTTTCGAGAATCTTAGCCTTTTCATCCTGACTTTTTGATTCCCTGTAGCGGCGCCGTAGCTTGGCAAGTTTGGCCCGGCGGGATCTTTTGCGATGAAGTTCAGTCATACGGGGCAGCGGCATGATTATTACCTCCGCCATCCTTTTACCAGAGCCGGCGCGGTCGTGCAAATCTGGAACTCCCCTTACGGAATCTCCGCTTGCTCATCCTCGCTCACGCCTCCCCCATGACCCTCACTTAACGATCGGCCAATAACGGCCTTTCTTTTTGGCGATGGTTAACGACACATTGTATAGCTGTTCGAGAAGATCCGGCTTTAAAATCGCGCTGGTGCTTCCCGATTGCAGCACCTTTCCGCCTTTTAAGACCAGAGTTTTCCGAAAAAGGGGAAGAATCTCCTCGATGTGGTGCGTGACATAAATCAGCGAAGGAACCTTATGCGCTTTTCCCAATTTTCGGAGCGTCGCGAGAAAATTCTCCCGCGCTCCCGGATCCAACCCCGCGCAGGGCTCGTCGAGGAAAATTAGGTACGGCTTGGTCATCCTTGCTCTCGCGATGAGGACTTTTTGCTGCTCACCCTGAGAGAGGGTCCCGAACTCCTGATCCCTTAAAGCGGCGCAATCCATCTGCCCCAGATATTGTTCGGCGTGGAGATAATCGGTGCGGTTCGGCGCGCCCCAGGGACCTTCGACCAGCCCGATTTGCGCGAACTTGCCCGAGACAACTGTCCTCAACGCTTTTTCCCGGGTTGGAATCTGCGCTGCCAAGGTAGCGGTTACCCAGCCAATGCTTTTCCGCAGCTCAGGGAGATTAATCAGGTCCTGCCCTTTCCGGTACACCTCACCACCGTCGTTCGGCCATAAATAGCCGCAGGCGATCTTTAGAAGCGTGGTCTTTCCGGAGCCATTCGGGCCCAGTATAGCCCAGTGCTCCCCGGCCTCGACTGTCCAGCTAACCGAATCAAGAATCCTCTTGTGATTAACTACATAGGAGACATGACGCATCTCCAGCGCGGAGACTTTTTTCATGGGTAGGTTGTTCTTTCCCGATTGCTTTTTGCTTTTTCAGTTTGCAATTTCCATTTTGCATTTCCGTCTGTGCTTTCTTATCAGGTAAAAGAGCGCCACAAAATCGTAAAGCGCATGCACGGTTATCACCAGGAGCAGGTTCTGGTGAAGCATGGAGAGCGCGCCGAGATATAAGCCGATTACCCCTGCCAAAATTCCATAAGACGGGGTGACGAGATGGCCAATGCCAAAAACCGCGCTGGTTAAAACCAGGCCGGTCCAGGGATTGAAGACATCGGTGAGAGTTGTTTGGATGACGCCCCGGAAAAGCGACTCTTCACCAAGCCCGGCAAGGATGCAGATCAGCGCCAGCTCAGAAAGCGAACTCCGGGCGAATGCCGGAACAATCTTCTCTTCCACCTCGCGCATCAACCGGCGAACCGGCGCCCAGCGGAGCGCCGTAAACCACCACATCCCGAGCAACAAAGGTCCCGTAGCCAGAACTCCCAGGATGATTGCATCCCATCGCAAATTGATTCGTTCAAGGACAGGTTGGTCCAGAAACCACCCCAAAGCCCATGCCAGGATAAAGAGGCCGCCTTCGAAAAGGAGGGCCATTGTCACAAGGTTGAAGGGCATCACAGAGCCAGCCACTCTCCTCGCATAAGGTCTCTCCGGGAGAAAATTATTCTCAGGCCCGGTGTCGATCCCCGCGTGGACAGCCTTTCACAAATTCGAAATTAAGTAGCGGATAGGCATGATTGAAGAGGTAAATTTTGCCGGCCGATCGAATAGAGAGGCTGGTGAGGCCGTCCTTGACTGCGGTCTTGATCTTGAACACGACGCCGTGCTTGGTAATTCAGTCAAGGAATCCAATGACATCACAATTCGGATTTGATCTTAGGCCCAGGTCTCTTTCTCCTCGAGCCGGCCGTGCGGGGCCATTTGGGTTGCCGGCAGAATCCACCAGACGAGGCAGCCAAGGACGAGGCAACCGATTCCGGCAAAGACATACGGAGCATCGGGCCCTTGTTGGTCTAAGAGCCAGCCCGCCGCTGTATTCGAGGCAATCCCGGCAATTCCCATCCCGACCATAGAGACGAGCGCCTGAGCCGTAGATCGGAGCGGCTCCGGCGTCACGGTGTCGAGATAAAGGGGCCCACCGAGCATCAGCCCGACAACGGTGACGCCATGAAGCGCCTGCACAGGATAGAGCAGGTAAATGTCATTGAAGAGCCCGCAAAGGATCCAGCGAAGACCTCCCGCAAGCACGCCCAACGCGAGCAGTCCCCTCCCTCCCAGTTGCTTGATGCCGCTTCCGGTCAAAAGCACCAGCGGGATTTCAAAGGCCAGCATCAAGATCCACATGCCTCGGACCGTCTCGAGATCGCCGCCGCGGGCGCGGACAAGAATCGGGAAAAGCCACATCGGGCCTTGAAGAAGGAAGTAGGATGCGAGCGTGAACAACAGAAACCGGAGAAAAGCTCCATTTCGCACGAGCACTCTCCAGTCCCCTCGGACCGCGCGAAAGGAGACAGCCCCCTCCCGAGGCAACGCTAAGCCGATGAGCGAGGCAATCAACGCCATTCCCGCCGCCACGGGGAACATCACCCCCAACCCCGGTTCCGAAGCTCCTCCTGAACCCGGAACCAAGCCATACATCATCTGATAGCGGCTCAGCATCCACGGAAACCCAACCACGAGAAGAAGAAAACCAACGGTGCCCCACACGCGCACGAAGCCGAATGCGTGCGGGCCGGCGTCGCGGAGCACCGCCAGGCTTACCGAAATGGTTATCGGCAAAACCGCGGTCGTAAAGATCGCAAGGGCCGCATTGGCGACCATAATCGATGGAAATCCGGTTGCCGTCCCGAGCGCCAGATAACCCAGCCCGGCGCCGAAAGAGAGAAAGCTAAGAACGTGGCTGCGTGCTCCGGTCCGATCGGCAACCCTGCCCCAGAAAGGCTGCGCGACGATGCCCACAAGCGGCACCATAGCCAGAACCAAGCCCAGCTCGGTTCCCGAGAGTCCTGCATTCTCCCTGAGGTAGATACCGTAATAAGGAAAAAAAATTCCCAAACCGCCCATGTACGTGAACCAGAAAAGGACCAGGGGCAATGTGGCCGGAAAATTATTCATCGTTGTTCCGACGTGGCAGCATGTGCTTCCAATTGTCTTTCACAAGCTTATTCTTCCAGAACGCTATAAAGCAAGCGATCATAACCGAAAGCGATAATCATGAAGAACAACTCGTGACGCACTCGCTGTTCCGAGAAAGTAAAAGTTGCAACCAAGTTTAGGTTCTTATAAATTCAGCGAAACTGTTTGGGGCAAAGGAGGATGAACGGTGGAGAAATTCCTCGGTAAGTACTCGGATTATATCTACGCGATCATGCGGATCGTGGTCGGTTTGTTGTTTGCCTGCAACGGCGCCAGAAAGCTCTTCGGGGTATTTGGGGGAATGGGAGCCTCGGGTCAGGCGGCCCCCCTTTTTTCGCAGATGGGACTTGCAGGCACGATCGAGTTCTTCGGCGGGCTCCTCATCGCACTGGGGCTGCTCACAGGGACTGTCGCTTTTATTGCGAGTGGGGAAATGGCGGTCGCTTACTTTCAGAATCATTTTCCGAAAGGTTTCTGGCCTATCCTGAATACCGGGGAGCGCGCGGTCTTCTATTGCTTCGTTTTCTTGTATATCGCGAGCAGGGGAACGGTCGTTTGGGGTCTCGATCGCGCCCTCCGAAAACGGCGCCGGACGTTCCTAAGACGCGCATAACGCGGTCCGGCGCGATCGGCACGGCCCTCGTTTCGTTTTAGAGAACACACTCGGCACGACCGCTGCGCGGCGCAGGAGCGACTTCTGCGCCTCTGGTTTACTCTTATTCGTAGAGCGTCTTGATGAAGCCGCTCTCTTCAATCGATTTTAAGAGACTTGGATCGGTAAACATATTCGGGTCAGCGCCTCTTGCCTTCGGGTTCTCCTTGGCGATGGACTCCAATACGGTCTTTATCCCGACAACGGATGGATAAGGCACGCTTTCAAAATACTGACTGGCGTACTGCTCATGTGTACGTTCCGCGTATTTCTCCTTATCCGCTTCCATTCTCATTTTCTTTAGTATGATCCTTACGCTGTCTTTCTTATTTTTCTTGAAATAGGCGATTCCCTCCACATAGGCCTTGAGGAGCCGGATCGCCTGGTCGCGATTGGCGCGCAGATAATTTCGCGTCGAGACGAGCATGCTCTGCAGATAATAGATTTTCATAGCGGCAAGATCGGCCAGTATTCTGAATCCCTTGTCCTCGGCGATGAAATACGAGGGATCGGTGAGCACGGCTCCATCGATGAATTTCTTTTCCAGGCTGATGAGCATGGTCGGAGACGAGCCAATTTGCAGCACCTGGATCTCGTCCTGCCGGATGCCCCAGACGCCGAGAATCATCGTCAGCACCGAATGCGACGATGAGCCGAACGTTGTGATGCCGATCCTCTTCCCTTTTATCGCCTCTGGAGTGTTGATCTCGGGCCGCACCATCAAGCGATGGACCCCCTTATTGTTGAGCGCGGCGATCATCACCACATCCGCCCCCTTGAGCGCGGATGTGATCACCGCTCCTCCACCCGCCGTGGCGAACTGAATGTCCCCGGCGAGCAGAGCATTCACCCCGCGTGCCGCGCCGCCGCCGATGAAAATCACTTCGGCTTCAATCCCGTGTTTTCTGAAGATACCCCGCTCCTCCGCGACCCAGACGGCGCTGTTGGTCGGGCTGAAAGCCGCCACGCCGATGCGCAGTCTATCAAGCGCCGAAACCGCCGGCGCAGAGAAGACCCCGAAAAACGCAATCGTGAGAAGCGTCAGGGCAATCGTTTCTCGCATAGTGACCACCCCATTTTCGGACTGCGCGGTCGTTGACATGTCTTATTTCTTCCTTAGTCCTTCGAAGAAGCCCTCGCGTTCCAGTTCGTCGATCACGGTTTCATCGACGAACTGGTGGATGTTGAAATCCCCCCTGGCCGTCGCGCCGCCTTTTGCAGCCAATTCTGCGGCATTGCGCAAGCCCTCCTGGTTGATCCGAGGGGGGAAAGAGAACTTTCCGGCGATGTCCTCATAGGTTGCTTCAAGGATTCTGGCATCCTCCTGCTTCAGGTATTTTCGATAGATTCTATTACCGAGTTCTTTGGATTGCATGAGACGGTAAATCGCCTCACTGTACCCGGCGAGGAATTGCTTCACGACCGGGCGCTTTTTTTCGAGAAAACTCCGATTGACGGCGACCACCGTCATCGGAAAGGAAGTCTGCATGTCGCCCATGTGCGCGAGAACGTTGAAACCCAATTTTTTGGCCTCGATCGTGTAAGGCATCGACAACAAAGTAGCGTCGAGAGCTCGGTTCGAAAGAGCGATCAGCCGGCCGGCCGTGTCGCCGCTGCGCAGCAGAGTCACCGATTGACGAGGAATGCCCCACTCCTTCAAAGCAAGGACAACGGCAAGCTCGTTGGATCCGCCGAAGTTCACGATGCCGATTTTCTTGCCCGTAAGCTTGGAAGGGTGATCAATCTCCTTTTGCGCCACCAGGCTGTACGGAAACTTGTTAAGCGCGGCGGCAACGATCACCACGTTGCCTCCTTGGAACCGGATGCTGATCGGCGGCGTTGCCGAGGCCAAAGCAAACTGAATGGAGCCAGAGAGTAGCGCCTGCATGGACTGGGTCCCGCCGCTGATCAGGACGATTTCCGGATTGAGATTGTACTTGGGAAAAAGCCCTAGCTCCGCAAAAGCCCACAACGGCCCCTGAAAGCCGGAAACGCCGCTGTAAGCCACGACGATGTTTTCCGCCGGCGTTCCGGGAGTGGGGCTGAACATAAAACAGACGATGACGGCGAGACCTGAGACGAAGCGGGAAAGCCTTTTCATCACATGCACTTCCTCTCGCGAGATATGAACTGATTTCACAGCAGGCGGTTTTTGTCAAGTTTATTTGTCTACTCCTCGCCGACACCACGTTGACAGCCGTTGCGCGATCTGTTAATCGGCATTTCTTTAGCGGGAATGAGCCTGATCGCGTCGATTCCTGACCGCGAAAGGCACAGCCCGCTCGTTTCGCCACTAAGGCACCAAGACACAAAGTTTGTTCTATCTCACTCAGTGCCTCAGTGACTTTGGGGCGGAATTTTCCCAAAAATGACCATGCACGATTTACGCTCATGGCTACAAGCGATTGAAAGCCTGGGATCTCTCAAGCGGGTTCAAGACGCGGATCCAAATATCGAGATCGGGATTATCACGGAGCTGAATTGCCGGCGCAAAGGGCCGGCGCTTCTGTTCGACAACATCCGCGGTTTTCCCCAGGGCCGGCGGATTCTCACCGGGACCATTCTCGACGCGCCGCGTTTGGGACTCGCCTTGGGTTACCCGGGGATGCGATCGAGCCAAGAGTTGGTTTCTCGTCTTGAAGGGAAAATGACGGAATACGAGCTCGCGTCTTCGAATTACCCCCCGCGCGAGGTTGAGAGCGGACCCGTTCTGGAGAACCAACTCTTTGGCGAGGACATCAATCTGCTTCAGTTCCCCGCGCCTAAATGGCACGAGCATGACGGAGGCAATTACATCGGCACGGGCTGCGTCGTGATGACCCGGGATCCGGATTCAGGCCGGGTCAACCTGGGTTGCTACCGGGTCATGGCGCAGGACGAAAAAAACGTGACGATTCAAATCTCGTCCGCGCACCACGGCGCGATCAACCTCAAGAAATACCATTCCCGAAATGAGGCGGCGCCGGTCGCCGTTTCCTTGGGGCACCATCCGATTTATCTGGTGATCGGCGGGCTCGGTATTCCTTACAGAGTCTCGGAGTACGAATATTTGGGCGCCATGTTCGGAGAACCGGTCCCTGTGATCCAGGGTAAAGTGACCGGCCTTCCGATCCCCGCGCATAGCGAGCTCGCGTTCGAGGGCTTCTGTTCTCCAAATCAGACTCGAAGCGAAGGACCTTTTGGAGAATTCACCGGATACTACGGCTCGGGCGAAGAGCAGGAGCCCCTTCTCGAGGTCAAGGCGGTTTATTTCAGGAGCGACCCGATCAATCTGGGAGCGCCTCCCGGTCGTCCGCCCCATGACTATTCGTATATGTACTCCTTGATCCGGTCGGTGATGGTAAAGGAGTCGCTTGTCAGAGACGGAGTGCCCGACGTCCGGGGCGTATGGTTTCATGAGGTATCCGGCGTGAATTTTTTTGCCGTGGTTTCGATCAAGCAGCGTTTTCCGGGGCACGCGCGACAGGCAGCTTGCCTGACCGCGCAGTGTCAGGCGGCCGCCGGCCACCTGGGGCGCTATGTGGTCGTGGTGGATGATGATATCGACCCGTCGAATCTGGGAGACGTCATCTGGGCCATGGGTACCAGGACCAATCCGGAAAAGGACATCGATCTTCTGCGCAACACCTACTCGAGCACGCTCGATCCGGTCTATCCGAAAGGGGCGCGAAAATTCTTCGGCTCCCGGGCGATCATCGACGCCTGCAGGCCTTACGATTGGATCGAGGAGTTTCCCGCGGTTGCGGAGTCGAGCGAGGAAGAAAGGCAGAAGGTTCTAAATAAGTGGAAGGATCTGTTCGAGAGACATTAATGAGTTCTAATGGTTTCGCTAGTAAGTAGAGAAGGCCACCCCGGCGCTACGCTCTCTCTTGTCGCCAAACCGGCCTCTCTCCGTCATTCCCGCGAAAGCGGGCATCCAGTCTTCTGCCCCACCTCCTGGATTCCCGCTTTCGCGGGAATGACGAAAACGCCTTTGCGCGGCAGTTGGAGAACGTGAAGTTGCTTATGAACACGGCAAAAGAGTGTGCCCATTGAAGAAGTCTTCGATTTAAGCAGGAGGAACCCATGATCACGTACGAGGGAGAGAAGATAGAAGTTATCGATGCCCACTCGCATATGGGGGAAAGGCACAAGCTGGCGGTTCACCAGATCCCAAAGATCATGAAATTCATGGCTGAAGACATGATCAATTCCATGGACGGAGCCGGCGTCGATCGAGTGGTTACGTTCGCTATCGGAGTCGGGGAGCCTTCGGATTATCGGGAGACCAACCGCTACATCGCCGGCGCGATGAAAAAATATCCCGACCGCATCATCGGGTTCATGCGACTGAACCCGGCGCTGGGACCCCAGGACACTTTGGACGTCCTGGAAGAAGGGGTGAAACTAGGCCTGAAGGGCATAAAGATCCATCCGCTGATTGAGAAGGTGGCGGCGAACGATCGAGCCAAAGTTTACCCGCTGATGGAAGCTGCGCAGCATCACGGTCTCACTGTTCTCTTTCATTGCGGGCTCGGCGATTTTGCAAGCCCGGTAAGGATCGCGGAGGTAGCCAGAGATTTTCCGAAGCTGCCGGTCATTATGGGTCACTCGGGCGTAGTCGAAGGAGTGAGGCAAGCGGTCGCGGAAGCAAAAAAATACGAAAACGTGTACATGGACAGCTCGGCCGTCGGCTGGCTGCCGTTTTTCTGCGAGTCGATCGTCTGGGCCGGAACCGATCGCGTGATGTACGGTTCGGACCATCCCTTCAACCCGATGGACTGGGAAGTTCAGAAAATCATCAAGCACGCGCAAAAACACCTGAAGCTGCCGATCGAAGATCTGCGAAAGATAATGGCCGGAAACATCAAGCGCGTGCTCCGCATCCATGATTGACACCTCGGAGGACGAAGGACTGCTGTTCTGAGCGCGTTTTTCGGCCAAACGAAGGGAGGCTTGCATCCATGAAAGTCCTGGCACTGTCGATGGCGGGTGCGTTTTTTTGCCTTTTCTTCCTAACCCCTTTAACGCTGAAGGCGGCAACCTCTTTTCCAAGAGTCGTTACTACCTACGCGAGTTTCAGCGAGAAGGAGGGGGCGCTTTTCGTTGCCGCAGATCAAGGCTTTTTTCGCAAACATGGCCTGGATGTAAAACATGTCTATGTATCCAGCGGGTCTGTCGCCCTTGCAGCTTTGGCGGCAGGCGACGCTCATTTCTACACCGGATCTCCCACAGGGGCGACCCTCGGCGCGGTTGCGGGAGGACTCGATGTGGTTTTCGTCGCCGGTTTGATCAACAAACTCAACGGCGCCTTCGTGGTTGCGCCATCGATACGAAGTCCTTCCGACTTGAAAGGCAAAACTATCGGCCTCCAGAGCATTGGCGGAGGGGTGTGGATGATTACCATGATGGTTCTTAACCATTGGGAACTCGACCCAAAGCGGGATGATATCCGGCTCAGGGTGGTCGGGGACCTTTCCGTGCTGGCTCAGTCGATCGTTTCTCGCGTGATCGACGCGTCTTACTTGACGTACACGTTTGCTTCAAAAGTGGAGCGTCAGGGATTTCGGATTCTGGCCGATCTGGCAAAGCTTCCTATCCCGTACCAGAACACAGGGATCATAGTCCGTCGCGGTTTTGTGAACTCCTCGCCGGAAATAGTCGAAAGATTCCTTAGAGCCTTGGCGGATGGTGTTGCGTTCGTGATGGATCCTGGCAACAAAGCTTCAGTGATGCGGAGTCTGGCTAAGGGGCTTCGTCTGCCGCGAACGGGAGACGCTCTGGAAGGATATGAGGGGATGCTCACTCTTTATGAGCGGCAGATCTATCCTACGATGGATGGAATACGTAACGCCATCCAGGTCGTAGGGATGACAAACGAGAAAATTCGCTCCTTAAAGCCCGAAGCGTTGGTGGATGATAGATTTGTGAAAAAATTGGAACGAGAAGGGGCTTTTCTTAAATAGTTTAATTTGATCCGGTAAAGAATTCGCTCCTCGGACCATGGCTCGATTCGAGAGCGTCCTCTCCTCGCGCTCCCTCGCGGGCAAGGAGAATTTCATAGAATCTGACTCCGGATCGGCGCCAACTCAATTCTCCCTGACCAACCACGTTTCCTCATTTTCACAATTGCGAGAGCTGGAAGAGCTTTTTTTGACCTTTTGCGAATTGTCAAAATCTGGGTGCCGTCTAAGGGTGCCGGGTACCTGAAATACGTGCTGTTTCCACCGACGTTGTGTGGCAACAGATTTGCATTCTTCGCTGTGGAAGACGAACTATGGAGGGTACGACGATGAAAGCAAGAGGAATAATTCTCCTCGCCATCGTGGCGACACTTTTCTCATTCTCTGCCGGCTGCGTAGTCGCGGAGAGATCGGGAGGGCATGGCCGCTACGAAACGTACTACTACTATCCGGACTACGAAGTTTACTTCTATCCGAGCGCTCGAGTGTATTATTGGCTCGATCGCGGAGACTGGAGACATGGCCCCCAGCCGCCCCCGAGATACGCTCTTGAACCGCGTGGGAGGGTCAAACTGGATTTGGACTATGAACCGCATACCCGACATGCAAGAATCAGAGATCGTTACCCGCCGGGGCGATATGAAGACCGGGATCAGGATAGAGACAGGAGAGATAGAGATAGGAGAGATAAAGACAGGTAGTAATGGGTTCCGACGCTAAAGCCGACCCGCATCATTTAAGATCTGCGCGCAGGTAATCGATAAACAAGGAGGGATCGAGCAGCAGCTTGCCGATTACCGATACGGCCATGGTCGCCTGTCGTCTTTCAAATTGCCCTTTAACGGCTTAATGGCGGCAAGGACTTGTTTTTCCTCTACGAGAAGCGAGAGCGCCCGATCGATGGCCTCTTGCTCTGAGTCCACGCCAAAGTATCGTTTGGCGAAGTCGATCTTCTTCTGGTCCAGTTTTAGATGCTTATGTTTAAAGGCAGTCGCACGCATAGCCACTCTCCTCTATGTACATCCGACATCCGATGTTCACTATCATGGCGGCTGCTAGATTCAACTTCGTCAAAACATTTCCCAATCGTGAAACGGAGGTGTGGCTGTCACGATTTGTTTCGATGTTTCGAGAATTCTCGAAACGTGGAAGTATGGGTGACCTCGGTTAATCTTTGGTGTTTTCAACAAACAAGCCAGCTTCGATGTTTGAGAATTCTAAAAAGGTTAAAACCGGCAGTTATTTAACCCAGCCACCTAAGGCGGCCTTCGGCCGCAACCAAAAGATGCACGCTTTTGCGTAGCATCTCACGACGGAACAATCTAAACAGTTCCGGGCACTATCCGGTACGCTTCCTCCGTTTGGGAAGTTCTTTGGTTCTCCCCTTTACACGCCCCTTTTTGGTCAGATCAACGATTTCGCCGTGTTGCAGCACATAAACGGCCGTCCCTGTTTGGATGCCAAGCTCCAGGGCCCGTCGTGCTGCCCGCCGCAGCGCTTTCTCTGAGGCTCGAATATCCGGATCTTTCGAATCTATTCTTTGTTGTTTCATGGATTGTCTCCCCATGCTATTGGCCGAGGAATAACGCCTCGGTTGTCGTAGAGGATCCAACTATTCACCAGCGTCCTCTACACATTATGAAAATTCCGCAAGCCGCTGTCGAAATGCTTTTGGGGCCGGGAGTTTGGCACTCACCAGATTGTCCTATCCGTGGAATAGCTAAAGTCACAGGCAGGTCAATTGGAGCTATGGCGAAACCAGTTTCGGATTCACTCAGCGCCGTGGACAGACGGTCAATGCCAGTCTTTGGGAGTGTGCCCTTTTCAACGAGGTAGATGACTTCCACCATCGAGATGGCAGAGACGTAAACGGGATCTCCAGCTCAAGCCACTTGATCGAGCGCTGTTCGCGCGTTCCGCGACAGTTTACGGTCGCTCAGGAGGTACCAGATCGCCCCGTGCGTATCTACTACGACGGCGCTCATCAAATATCTTCCCGGGGGAACTTTCCCCACATTTCTCGGCGAGCCTCGGCGATGTCCTCAGCCGTGATCTTGATCCCAAGGTCGGCCCATAGCCCCTTAAGACTGCGTCGAGGGCGCTTCTTACGCGTTTTCGTTTCTAGGAATTCGACGAAATCGAGGACCTCCTGCCGTTTCTCAACAGGCAGTTTGTTAAGTCTTTCTAGGACAGTTTTCTCGATGCTCATTATTACATCCTAAAAGTCATACACTTTCGCCCCGAAAATCTGAGAAGTATCGTTGCCGAAGATGCCCACGACCTCGACCATAATTTTAAACTTTCCCGGCTTGTCACAAAAATCTGGCCGTTTTGAGAATTCTCAAAAGATGAAATTGTCATCGACTCATGGTCGGCACGCTATGCTCTGCTTCTCTTGACTGACGAATGTTAAGATCCAAGACCTTGACCCCGGGGATCCTGACCCGTTAAGAATCCGCTAACGGTGTGAGCAACCACACCTCGCGCCGAACCCCACTATCGGCGGGCTCGTGAAATCGGTTTCGCTAGGCGAGCACCTTACAGATCTAAAGCAAAACGGACAGTTTGCTTGATCCTCTCCAGAGTTTCGGTAGGAACTGAACCGAGTCTCCGCTGCAATCGACTTACGGGAATAGAACCGATGCCTTGAACGTTCGCGACCGACATTTCTCTTAAGAACTTCAGATTACCCAGCTCTATTTCGTAACGGCTGCGGCGATTTTGCGTGGTAAGTGGAAATGTAGGTCACGAGTGCTCGGGGAGCCTGAGGATCATCACGCGAGAGAATAACAACGGGACGGGTCTTCGCCGCTAGACTGAGATCTGCAAGCCACACTTCACCTGGCTTCGGGCTCATCGATGATGTCGAGCACTTCCTGCTCCACCTTGCGGGACCGAACTAGGTCAAGACCATCATGGTCAGCCAAGTCAATGATTTCAGCCACGATCTGTTCGACCCTCTTAGCCGTTTCGGGCGACCACCGGCTTAGCTTTTCATCTAGCTTCTTGGCAATTGCGGTCATGATGAAAAATCCTATCCTTAAACATTCCTTGCGTCAACTTTCGTCCGTTCCGAGCACTATCCGGTCCTCTTCCTCCGTTTGGGAAGCTCCATGGCACGGATCGTCTTTAGTTTTAGACGGCGGGCAAGCGCCGCCGCGTCTTCCGAAAGGCCGGGAGTTAACTCTGTCAATGGCTGCCCCTTTTCAGCTTTGTATATTCGCGCGCGCGCGCGATGGATCCATTCCAGGGAGGGGTAGTCCCATCTTTCTGTTCGCTGGCTTTTCTTATTCATGCGGCACCTCTAGCGGCGAAACAATGTCGATCAGTCGATAACCAAATTTCGCATTCACGGAATGGACGATTCCCTTCTTTCTCAGATTGACCATATCACGAAAGTTCCATGAGACAATCGCGTCAAGATCGGTGACGGTTGCGAGAGCGATGTGTCTGGCGTCGTTTCGCTTCACCGACGGGACCAACCGCGCGGCCATATATGCTTCCGCGAGCAAGAGCGACGCCGGCCCTTCTTCGATAAGAATCGGCGACAAGTTCTTCACATGCCTTTCGAGGGCGACTCTAAGTTTCTGCGGCGCAATACTGATCTCCTCCAATACGGGCGTCCCAATGAACACCTCAAACGGTGCGTACTTATCCTACGCAGAACGGACGCGGTCAATTTGACGCGGTCCGGGTCCTCGTTGTCGAAAAGTGCACCGAAAACCGAAGTATCAATGTAAAGCCGATAGGACATTAAGCCATGCCGAGTCCGGTCCCCGTGCCTTCATTCCACTTCATTCTCCGCGTCCCGACTCATCTGATACCCGCAGACTGCGCGGTTTCCGTGGCAGCCTGCCGGAGCTTGTCGATAGACCAATAGACCAGGCCATTCGCCGCATAATCGAGCATCTGAGCAACTACCTGGCGGCGAGCCCGGCTATCGGAGGCCCGCTTGCACTCAACAAATGTCGGTATTCCGTCCTGATCAAGAAACAGATGATCCAGGCTCCACCGGTCTCCTCGGTTCTGCTCATCGGGAATTCCCAACTCTCTTTTCACCAGCAACCAGTCGCTACGGGTGTCCGGGCTGATTTGATCTCCTGGTAAGAGATCTGGCGTGAGGACGAGCAGGCGCTGCAAAATGTCTTCGGTATCGTAAGGAGCTTCTCTCATTTCTTTGCTGGACTCACCCTCATCATTAAAAAATATTCCCCGTGCTCACATTCGCTCCCGCCGCTGCTAGCACCTCCCCAACTCCAGAAAGTTGAGTAGCCCAGGGGAATCTCACCGCCAGGCCCTCCCAGAACCGGACGTGAACCTCTCGATTCATCCGGCTCCTATCATCCAACCGTTGATAGCGGCGCCCAATGCGCGAACAAGTTCGGCTGACGAGCTTGCACTCGGCGTAACCAACCCCAGGCTCTCACAGGACGCGCCCGGAGCCTCTTGTATTTGCGCTTCGCCCAACGCACCAGAAAGTCATCTACCGTGCGTAGCGCACGCCGAAGTGCCGTGGGATGAAAACGCCCATAGTAACGAACCCAACCCGTGAGCACCGGTTGAACCCATCGGGCGATTTCCTCCAAGGCGAGGTCATTGCGGTGATGCAGACGCCAGCGACGTATCCGTTGATGCATGGCTTTGGCCGCTTTGGCGCTCACGGCGGGAGCAAAACTCACGAAGAGCTTTCCCTCACGGCTCCTCGACGAGCGAGGGCAAAATCCATACCCCAGGAAGTCGAAGCGCTGCTCGGGATAACTACCGCGCCGGTTAGCATCCTTGCAGTAAACAACCCTCGTCTTGTGCGGATGAAGAGCCAGGTGGCACTGTGCAAAACGTTGCGCCAGCGCATCCTGCAAAGCACGCGCTTGCTCCTCGCTCACACAGTGACAGACGATATCGTCGGCATAGCGCTCAAAGGGGATGTCGGGATAATGCCGCGCCATCCAGCAGTCGAACACATAATGCAGAAACAAGTTTGCCAACAGCGGGCTAATCACTGCCCCCTGAGGCGTCCCCTGCTTCCGCTCAACCAACGCCCCATCTGGCATGCTCACGGGCGCCTTGAGCCAGCGCTCGATATACAGCAGCACCCATTTGCAGTCGGTGTGGTGGCGCAGCGCCCGTAACAAGAGTTTCCAATCAATGGTATCGAAGAAACTCTTGATATCGAGATCCAACACCCAGTCGTAGCGCCAGCAACGTTGCCGCGCTACTGACAGCGCTTGATGCGCTGACCGATCTCGGCGATATCCATACGAGTCGCCATGGAACAGCGGTTCCAGGATCGGCTCCAGGTAACGCTTGGCCACCGTCTGGGCGATCCGATCGCAGACCGTGGGAATTCCTAACGGCCTGGTGCTCTTCTCGTCCTTCGGTATATCCACCCGACGCACCGGCGGCGGGAAGTAACTGCCGGAGGACAGCCGATTCCACAACCGATAGAGATTGTTTCTCAAATCCCCTTCGAACTGCTCGATCGACTGGCCATCGACACCCGCCGTGCCCTGATTGACCTTCACCCGTTTGTAGGCCTCCCACACTTCACGCTTGGCAATACCAAACGGTTTTGGCTTATCCATGCAGGTCCTCCCCTCGCGGGTTGCCTACTCGATAAGACCAGACGACGCCGCCCCTTCGGTCCAGTTCTGTTACAGAACCTTCAGTCCTACTA
>JACQUW010000061.1 GCA_016210115.1 Deltaproteobacteria bacterium
ACGTTGTAGCGAGGCGATTGAGCGCAACGAAGCATATGAGTCTTTATTCAGCAGCCTGCTAAGGAAGATAGCGCATATCCAGGAGCTGAGGGAGTTCCTTTTTGCCTGCCGGTTTTGGCGCCGATGACAGCAAGAGACTCAACTCGCTGTTCTCGACCCGGAGTGAATCCGGGGCATAGTCATCGCGCCATGATTTGTACGTATAATCAAGCAGGGACGAATCCGTTGTGCGCGTCCAATGGGCCAGCGCTTTTTTGGTGAATTCAGGATCCGCCTTGGCTCTTTTTACTCCTTCCCAGTAGCAGCCCAAAAACGTCCTTACCAGCGCGGGATTCTCTTCGAGAAATCTCTTGTACGCGCCAAAAACAATATTCACGAAGGGCAGCCCGAGGGCGGCAAAATCAATGACGACCGGATAACCCTTTTCAATGGCAATTTTTTCTTCAGGCACGAGAAGCATCGTGGCGTCCGTCACGCCGCCGAACAAAGAGGCAAGTCTTGCCGCCGGATCGCCCGTCTGTAGAATCGTAACATCCTTTTGGGGATCCAAGCCGTTTTTGGCCAGAACGTGACGCAGGAGGAAGTCGGGAGCGCCACCGAACCGGTTGACTCCGATCTTTTTCCCCCGTAGATCCCCAACGCGTTTGATCGACAGACCACCGACGAGCTTATACGGAGGGGGTCCCATGACTTTACCCACGATAACGACAGGACCGCCCTGGATCGCCGCATTCATGATCGAAGAGGCGGAAACCTGAATGAATTGAGCGTACCCCCCTAAGACAGCTCCGACAGTGGGCGCGGAGCCGCCGCCGAGGACTAACTCGAGATCCACTCCTTTCTGTTTGCACAGTCCAGCATTCTTGGCGACGAACAAAGCGGTGCCTGTAAACGTTGCGTTGCTGTACAAGACAGTCACTTTTTGTGCCGGAACTGAGGGGGGAGCGAGGAAAAGGATAGCGGCAGTGACAGCGAACATCGCCGTTTTTGCGCACGTTTGAGACTTCAAGGATACCATGCGAGACCTCGTTGGATTTCGAAGCGCCTTGTCAATCAAACCAAATGCCGCAGAGGCAGATTGGTTTCACTCGCGTATAGATGAAGCGCTGAGGAAGTGCTGGTTAACCGGGGAAACGGCACTGAACCCACCGCGAAGAGGTTTACGAGAGGGCATAAGGATGGCGGAGACGCCCGAGTCCGCCGAGCATCGATCGAATTCGCGTCCAGTGCCGTGGAAATCTTTTTTAGCCCCCGATATAAAAAACGGACGGCTCCAACCCTTTTTCCGCCAAAAGGGGACGCGCCTTTTTCTCCGCTACCAAACGGGAAACTTTGCTCTCGGGATCGTCGAGATCTCCGAAAACCCTGCACTCCGTGGGGCACGTCTGAACGCAAGCCGGCTGCAGCCCTTGGTCGACCCGATCCACGCAGAAATTGCATTTCATCACAATCCCCTCAGGAAAATCCTGTTTGGCCTTTTCATAGGGGGTCTGTCCTTGTGGGTAATAGGCTCCGTTCGATTCGTAAAAGGCCCTCGGTCCGTAAGGACAGGCCTCCATGCAGGAACGGCAGCCAATGCACAGATCGTAATCGATCAGAACAATCCCATCCTCCCGTTTGTAGGTGGCTCCCGTTGGGCAAACCTCTTTGCAGATGGGGTTTTCGCAGTGATTGCAAAGTACGGGCAGGAAGATTCTCCGGGCTGCCGGAAATTTTCCTACCTCTTTCTCGAGGACCTTCGCCCAAAAAATTCCGGACGGAGTAGCGTGTTCGGCTTTACAAGCCATGGTGCAGGCATTGCAACCGATGCACGTATTGAGATCAATGCACATCCCGTAGCGCGTCATTAGAAACCTCCTTAGAGCAAAGGATCGTAAAGTCCGGCCCGAATGACCAGAAAGCGGAAGAGGTAGTCACCCAGAAGCCGCAGTAAAGCCAGAATCGCCGTCATCGCAAAGACTGTTTGGAACTCAGACCTCCAGACCGACGGCCAGGCGAGAACCAGCGGGAGGAGCAAACCCGCGCCGATCACACCTCCAATAAAGAGACCACCCCACCTGCCCCGCGTGAGAAGCTGAATAGATTTTCGAGCGGCCACAGCGGAGCTGGACATAATTGAGAAGTGGCTCAAGACGAGAATAAAACAGGCGAGGACCAGGTAGTATTGCAATCTCTCCAAAGCGGCAAGATCAATCGCAGGTCCCGGAAGGACAGGCGAGGCAAGTATCAGGAAATCGATTCCCGCCAGAAGCGAGTAGGCGAAAAAGATCACAGGAAAAAACGCCGAGTTCCAGAAAGGAATCGCCGGAGAAGGAGAAAGAACGAAACCGGTATAGATCATGACCAGAACGGCTGCACCGGCTGCTACAGCTCTTATCAAAGTCCGTAAAGTGCCAAGCTCGCCCGCATCTCCTGTAAGTTCAAGGAGCATCTCAAGACCCCCGATGAGGACCAGCGCGGTGATAAAGAAGCAACCCCGGCTGATCCAGGAAGTTTGTGGTCGCAAAAAAGCGCGCCAAAAACGTTCCGGTCTTCCCAGGTCCAAGAGCAGCAGCACCGTGCCCAGGATGAGCAATAGGAGTCCCAATCCCTCTCCCCAGGGGTGACGCATGTAGAGCGATGCCAGAAAAAGGCCCGCCCCAGCGCCCCCGAAAAATAGATAGCTGATCACGAGCCAACCCCACTCGCGTTGGGGCTTAACGTCGATCAGAAACTCGTCTAACCGTATCGCCATATCCTCCTCCTTCCTTTACTACGCAGCCGGGGAAACCTTAACACGCACACATGAATCAACCCCGGTGGAAATCGGATCGATCCGATCCATGGACATCGGCAGCAGTGTGTTAAAATGGACCCCTTTCCCTCGGGCGACGGGCTTTCCTGTTGCCCAGCTTCCGAATACTCCCGCAATGCCCACGACCTCCGGATGAATACACTCAGTCACTTTGGCCTGTCCTTTGACTTTGCCGGCTTCCGACTCCACCCAAACCACCACCCCATCCTTGATCCCTTTGCGCGCCGCCGTCTCGGTATTAATCCAAACCTTATAGGCATACGGATGATGTTCCGCCAGGTCACTCAACCATGGGTTCTGTGTGGTAAAAGAAAGGGCGTGAAAGGGGATCTTGAAGTTCACCACGTAAAGATCGTAAGGAGGAGCCCCCGACTCGTACGCTGGACAGGGTTTCCACTCCGGTACAGCCTTGTAGTCGGACGTATCCCACGTGCGACCCAACTTCGCGGCCACCTGGGCGACGGACTTTTTCGCTCTCAGCATATTTTCGAAATAGACGGGAAAGCGCGCGCTGATCGACGGGCCAGGGTATTTTTCATCCGCGGAGCGCGCAATCTTGTGGTAGCCAAACTCTCTAAACCAGGCGATACCGCGTTCCGGACCAAAAAGAGTCTTTGTCCAGCAGTCGTAAAGTTCCTCCATGCTGTATCGCTTGTTGGGGTCTAGCTTATAGGGATCTTGGAGCCCGAGGTTCATATTGAGGAGCTTGTAGACGTCTCCGAGGAAACCCAGCCGGTCGGCGATCTCGAGAAGCACGTCAATCCAGCGTCTGGCCTGTCCTAAAGGCTCAATGACCGGCTGTCTCACGCCCCAGTAATAGTAGCCCGTTGCCGGGCTCATCGTGTGGCTGGGCCGGTTGGGAAAGAGATCAAAGCGCTCCAGAGAATGAGCCTCCGGCAAAACCAGATCTGCAAATTCGGCAACCTCATCCAGGTGCACGCTGAAGGTCGCGATAAAAGGAATCTTCTTCAATATCTCAGCCATGCTATCCGGATTCACGTTGTTCATCATGAGGTTGCGCCGGCAAACAATTAAGACTTCGGGCGTGTACGGGAGATGAAACTGATTCGGATCGCTTAGGTTGATCTGGTACATCGGACTGCGATTTGTGGTGATAGGGAAAAGCTGGTGCAGCCCGAGGTCCTCGGGAGCGCGCTCCTCGAAATCATAATAGCGCGCGCCGTGGCCGATGGCTGACGGCGGAGTAATGAGCCCCTCAACCGTCTGCCCCGGTTTCCATTTTCCGGAGGGGCCTACGAGGTTAGGACCCCGGTGCCCACCCGGGACATAGAAAGCGCCGACGACCATGTTGAGGATCTGAACGGCCAGCGCTGTATGCGTTCCGTGCTTGTGCGCGCCGGCTCCCCGATAGATATTCACTGCCACGGGGCGATAAGGGAGCACCTGCCCGTCGATGACGATCGTGGAGCCGATCCGGGCGGCTTCGCCGAATTCCTTGGCGACACGGCGGATCGTAGCAGCGGGAATGCTGGTGATCGAAGCGACCTCTTCCGGGCTATACTTTTTGACCTGCTCCTTCAGCGCTTCGAACGCGGGGCGGGAAGGTATCTCACCAATAACAAAAGAACCTTCCAGGGCGGGGCGGGCGCCTTCCGTATCGAACGGGACGGCGCTGGAACTCCGCTCGTCCCAAACCAGCGGCTTTCCACTGCCCGGTTCTTTTAAGTAACTTCCATCGCCGGTTACCAGATAGGCCGCATTCGTGCGATGGCGCAAGAATTCCCGATCATAACAACCCTGCTCGTTGAGCAGGACATTGATCATACTAAGAATGAAAGCCCCGTCAGTGCCCGGACGAATTGGAACCCATTCGTCTGCTTTAGCCGCAGCGTTGGTTCCGACAGGATCTACAACGACCACGCGCATCCCGCGGCGCCGCGCGTCCGCCATCTTGCGCGCTGTAACGGTGCCGTTCAATCCCGCCAGAAATCCCTGCTGGTTTCCAAGCAGGATGGCATAATTGCAATAGTCGAGATCAAAGTCCGAGTGAAAAGAGCCGTTGGTGAGATACATTGAGGCGTGAAGATAGTTGCCGCAGTAATAGCCGACCCAGTCGTTATTCGGAGTGCCAAACGCTATCGCCCACGCCGGACGGATAAAATAAGAGAGGGCCACCTGATCGAAGCTCGAGACCACCAGCTTGCGCGGGTCTTCCTCCCGAACTTTTCTGAGCTTTTCCGTCAGCAAATTTAACGCTTCGTCCCAGGAAATCTCCTGCCACAGCGGATCTACACCGATCCCTTTATGGGGATTGGTCCGCTTAAGAGGCATTTTGACGCGCGACGGGTCATAAACACCGATAAGAGCAGCCTGCCCTTTGGCGCAAATCTTCCCCGCGCTTGCCGGGCAGTCCGGATCTCCTTCGATCTTCACCAGCACGCCGTCCTGCCGATGAGCAACGATACCGCAGTTCGCGAAGCACATGTCGCAGACGCTATGAATCCAGACGTCTTCCCTTGCGGGCGTCATTTCTATCCTCCTTCGGGCGGGTAGACCCCGACTACGATGCTGATCTTCTCGCCGCTCTCCAGCTTGGTGTCAAAGCCCTGAAGCTGGTTGATGTCGCAGTCATTGACACAGACAAGCGTGGTTGCGCGAAGTTCACGAGTGCCTCTAAAGACGCTTTGGCGGAAGGGATCGCCGTGTCTGCTGACCAGGAGATCAAGAAACTCTCCGACCGTAATGCCGGGTCCCGCGTCTACCTCTTCCTCCCTGCAGCCAATAACATTGCGAACGAGGCCTAGATACGAAACATGAACGCGGGGTTCCATGGAATGTGAATTTTTTGATTCTGAATGTGTTGATTTGAACGTACGTCTATGGAGCAAACGGCATGCCATTAGCCAACTCCCTTCTTAGCGGAGGAAAAGACGCCCCCGTTCCACGAACTGGGAAAAACAAAAGCTCTTTTCCAAATTCTGCAAGTGCTCCACGACTTTACGTTTGATGGCCAACAGCGCTTGTTGTCCTGATTCTCAACGGCAGCCCCAACTCACAAATTAGCTGAGGCCGTTTTCACGTATTCAGGACGAACGATCCTGTCAACGGTAAGGGTCGGTGAAACTCTCCTTGCTAACTTCTCCTCGTCCAGAATTATCTGCAGCCCAACAACATTGATGGAGGCATCCGCGGGGATCGCCGGGATCAGCGGATATTCCTCCTCCCACATGCCCTGATCCATGTCTTCCTCGAATTCGAGATCGGATCTCTGGATGATCGCCATCATCTCAGGATGGTTCGCCGGATTCTTCATGAAGCGGTAGGCGCGAATAGTGCCTCTAAGAAACCCGACGACAGCCTCCTGGTTTTTATCCAGGAACGAACCTTTCGCCGCAATTGCCCGGAGCTGATAACCATTGGGCAGGTATTCTTCCAGATCGGCCAGAATGGGATAGCCGGCTCGCTTAAAATCATCGGCATAAGCCTTGTGGGCGATGCGCGCCTGGATTTCGCCGCTTTCCAGTCTGGGCGCGATGGATCTAAAAGAAGAGGCTCCGGTATGAGCGATGAAAATCACGTCGCCATCAGGCTCGAGGCCCGCCTTCTTCACGATCATCGAACTCATGGTCAGACCCACGCCATTGGGTTCTCTCAGACCGATTTTCTTGCCTTTGAGATCCCTGACCGAACGAATTCCTTTCGCTCCAACAAGGATCCCGGGGTAGGTATTCAAGAAACCTCCGATAAGAAAAAGATCTTCTCCTCGATCCTTGGCCTGGAGAGCCACCGGTGTCTTGAGATCAATGACGATGTCGATCTCGTCTCGGGCCAGGGCCTGCGCACTTTTTACATCGGTACCGGTTGCTCCGATCTCAACCTCCAGACCTTCCTGCGCGAAGTAGCCCTTGGCCATCGCGACAGCGGGCGCGACGCGATGAAAAAGATGGTAGTGGCCCGCCGCTACCCTGAATTTTTTGTTACCCATTCCTTCCCTCCTCTTGCTTGCCGTTTCTAGCCGACCGAAGTTTGTTGGTCTCATCGATATCTACTTCGAATTTGCCATTGTCCATAAGGACGACTCCATAAACCTTTTTTGCTCTATCGCGGGTCACCATGCCTTCGAGCACGTCGGAGAGCACCCGCTCAGGCTCTCTATCCTCAGGCTTCCCGAACCCGCCCCCGCTGGAGCATGCGATTCTCAAAATATCTTTTGGGCTGACATGCAAGGGATCGGTCCTTGGACCCAAAATCTCAAGCTTTCCACTCGCAGTAGAAAACTCCGGCCACTTGCCCTGATCCAGCCGCTCCGCCACGTCCGTCTCTCGCTTTATCTCAATTCTCATATTTGCCCCTCCCCAACCACCCTCAAGGCCGCTGTCAACCACTGTCATTCCTATAACAGAAGCGCGCAGCGTCAGAGCGTCGGTGCCGTGGAGTTTAATTACGGTCTCCCCGCCGAAACCGCTGCGAAATTTCCCTGCGCCTTCTCCGTCGGTGCGCAACGAACGCTCTAGGTAGAGCCACGGGTAGCGCTCTTCTGTCTGCTCGACGTTAGGCACCGACGTATTCGTGGAACCTGCAATATTGGAGACATCGAGCCCGTCTTTCATGGCCCTAGCCCCGCCTCCGAGCATGGAGGTTTCCCGTACCGTCGTGAAAAACCATTTTCCCCGATAATCCTTCCCGGCGAGATTCAGCTCTAAATGCGCCGAAGACCAGCTTGCGGTCGCTCTCCACTTGAGTGACGATCTGAGCATGGCTTGACTGAGAACCCCCAGCGCCAGGGACTGAGCTTTCCTTCCTCCGATGATCGACGCTCCGGAACAAGGATTGGGCGGGACAGAGTTCAAAAGAGTCCCTTCGGGAATGGTCATTTTAATCGGGCGAAAGCACCCCTCGTTCGCTTCGATGTCGGGGATCAAAAGACAGATGATGATGTTGTGGACATTGGCCACGGTGCAAGCCAGAGTTGAATTGATGAAGCTTTCGGCCTGAGGATCGGTTCCGGTAAAGTCGAAATGCAGGGTGTCACCCTCCACTCCAAGCACGCATTGCAACCGGTGGAGCCCGCGAAAATCTATAACGTCTTCATAACGATAAGCGCCATCCGGGAGCAGGCCGATTCTTTCCCTGGTCTTTTGTTCGGAGAATTGGATGATCTCGTCATAACAAGCCTTGAGCGTGTCAACCCCATAGCGCGCGGCAAGCTCGACAAGACGGGCTTTCGCCACATTATTGGCAGCGATTTGGGCCTTAAGATCGATCGCCTGAGTATCCGGCAACCGAACGTTCTTGAGAAAAAGGCGAAAAACGTCCTCTCGAATGCGGCCCCGTTCGACAAGTTTCAGCGGCGGAATATTTAGCCCTTCCTGCCAGCAGTCTTCAGCATCATAAAATATTCCCGGAGCTTTCGCTCCGATGTCGGGGTGATGGGTTGCACACGCCGTCCATCCGATAAGTTCCTCGTCAAAATAAACTGGGGCGATCACTGCGATATCAAAGACATGCAGAGCGCCGCTATAAGGATCGTTGAGCATGAACATATCGCCGGGATGGATGTCCTCTCCAAAATCGCGGATGCAGGCTTGAAGCATGTAGCGGAGCGTTGTTCCATGGCGGGGCATCCACGACGAATAGGCGAGCGTGTATCCTCTGTGGTCGGCAATATTGAATCCGAGGTCCTTCGAATGGACAACGATGGGAGAAGCCGCAGTCTTGACCAGCGTGATGCCTCCCTCTTTGCCGATTTCTATGAGGCGATTCTGGACGATCTCAACCGTTATTGGATCAACCATCAGGTGTGGCTCTTTTCAGTCTAAGATTGCATTGGGGATCGACGGTAGCGGACCAATTGGGAGGAACAGACACGGTCGTGCGGTAGTATTCAACGATACTACCGCCGGAAACCAGCTCGCCCGGACGGAGTGCCTCGCCTCGATAGATCGGACTCCACGCTTTTCCACCCGCTTTGGAAAAAACAACTTCCCGGCAGCCCTTCAGGGGATCTTGCGGAGCGGAAAAATTGGCCAACGAAGTTGCCTTTTGCGCCGCTTCACCGACCGCATCAATGCGCGCGCTTATAATCTCCACCGAAAGTCCAGAGTGCGTGCTCCCGGTTCCATAATGGGCTGAATAGGTTTTATCGAAAATCTCACGAATGTCCTCAACTGTATTCAGCGAATAAGCCGTTGGCACCGAGACCTCGTGCCATTGCCCCACGTACCGCCCACATCAATGCCAATTTCGTAGCCCATAAAATTAGCGGTGCCGAAAGAGAAGCCGCAACAGCCGTTCGGCCACTATTGTCCTTTGGCTGCATCGCTGACAATCGTGGGATCCATCAGCGCAGTGGGGGAGATTCGGTTCGCGTCAGAGATATTCCGGCCAAGATCTTCCAGGATAGTCCTGATGCCACCCTCTGTCGGAAACGGAGGATCCGGGAGGAGTTTCACCTGCTCCTCCGCAGCTATTTTGAGAAGCTCCGGGTCGCTGATCTTTAAGTATTTGGCAAGAACCCTTTGAGCCAGTGGACGGTCGGACTTGACCGTTTTGATGCCTTTAATAAGAGCTCTCATGAACTTGACGGCAAGGGGGCGGTCTTTTGCCAGGAAGCTCCGAGTTGTTGCAACGCCGTTCAAGAGGTAAGGGATCTTCAGTTCCTGCAGATCGACCAGCGTGTGCAATCCTGCTTTTTTAAGAGCAGGAATGCTGTTGGAAGTAAAAACGCCCATATCGACCCCTCCTCTCTGCATGAGAGCGAGCCGGTCCATCTCTGATCCCATCTGAACCATCGAGACATCCGTCTTCTTGAGACCCAAATGCTTCAGGGCGTACTCCGCAACAAAATCCGCGGTGGATCCAAAGCGACTGACGGCCACCTTTTTTCCTTTCATGCTCTCCGGTCCACGGATCTCCGGCCTTGAGACCAATACGTATGACATCACATTGGTAACGGCGGCCACCATCACGAGATCCTTCATGCCTTGCAGGTAAGCGTGAGCGATGGCAGTCGCTCCTACCGTGGCGATCGCGCTCTCGCCCGAAACCAGAAGCTGAACCGTTAGAGATCCGCCTCGAACCTGGAGAAGTCGAGTATCAAGATCTTCGTCATCAAAATGACGCGCCTCTTTGGCGACCCAAAGACAAAGAAAGTTCGCGCTTGTTCCCGAATAGGGAACGGTGAGGGGAACTTTTCTTTGCGCGCCAACGGTACCCGGCAGAATCAGCAGCAGAAAAGGAATCGCGAACTGCATCTTTTTCATCTAAAACCCCTTGAATTAAAATCTGATCGTTCGGTGGGGTACAGTTGTGAAGTCTTTAGCGGCACATGCTTACGAGACCGCCACGATCTATGACTTAACTCCCCAAATTCTGTCCAAGAAGCCGCTCTTTTCCATCTCCTCCAGGTAGCGGCGGTCCACCAGATCTTGCGGCCTGACCTGCCGCGAAGCCTTAAGCCGTAAGGCACGGCGATTCCGCGGGAAAGTCACGCACACTGATGCAAAGCAAGAGCGAGACGTTTCGCGCGATGGCTACTTTGTTGGCGACCAGAGGGCCTTGATAAATCCTTCCTTGGTAAGCTCCTGGAGCAGAGTTGGATCGAAGAATTGACCGGTGCGTGCTTTAAGAGCTCGCGGGTCGCTCTTCGCTATCTCAGCGAGAATGACCTGGATTCCTTCATCCACAAGGGCGCCCTCCTTATCAATAGCATCGTAGCTCTCTTCATAGCTCGCAGAGAGGACCAGTGGATCTGAGACGCGAGTGTACTTGCCCACACTCTGCAAAGTCGCTTCTTTGTTGCGGTATACTTCACGAACCCCTTCCAGATAACCCATGAGAAAAGCTTTCATGGAGGAGCGCGTTTCCCGTAAAGTTTTCTCCGCTGCAGCGACTGCCTGGTGTTGGATAACCACGCCGAGCTTTTTCATATCGGCGGCGGGGATAAGAACCTTCATCCCGGCTTTCTTCGCCATAATGCTCTCGGGAGCGGATAAAGTTGTCCCTTGAATGATCCCCTTGGTCAACGCTCCCAGGCGGTTCTGTGTGCTACCCAGTTGAAGGATGGCATAATCTCGTCCCTCCTCCAGACCGAACTTTCTCAGGAGAATCACCGTGGCGGTATACGAAGACGAGCCTACTCGAGTGACCGCAACTTTTTTCCCGCGGAGGTCCCGGGGGTCCTTAATGTCAGCAGTGGCGAAAAAAGCGAGGGGATAATAGTTCGTATTGCCCGCAATAATTTTTACGGACGCGCCCTGGAGATTCGCATTGACGATCGGACTTCCAGCAACCAAACCGATTTTAATATCGCCGCTCAGAAGTGCCTGGACAGCCAGGGTTCCGCTGGGGATGTAAATGGTCTCGACATCAAGGCCGTGCCTGAGAAAAAACCCTCTTTCCCTGGCAACCCAAATCGGCGCTGTTAGCAAATTAAGGGCGCTATTCGCAACCAGGAGCCGCTCAGCCGCCCAAAGCGGCAGGGCAAGAAGCTGGATAACAAAAAGCAGGACAAGAAAACTTTTGCGCGCGCGAGAGAGATAAAGAATGCGCGGCTGGCGAACGCTGCAACCGCAACCCGCCGGCCGCGATGCGAGCTGTCTCGCCGGATTCAGTAAAAAAACTCCGCTATCAGAACAGGCAGCCCGCATGTTCTAAGAATCTGGGCTATGATCTTGCGCCTCTCCTATTCGCTCAGGCAGCCGGGGAGACCTTGACTCGAATGCAAGAGTCTACGCCCGTTGAAACTGGATCTATGCGGTCCAAAGAAATCGGCAACAGACTGTTGAAATGGACCCCTTTTCCCTTCGCCACGGGTTTACCTTGCGCCCAGCTTCCAAATACCCCTGCGATGCCGATTACCTCCGGGTGAATACACTCGGTGAGCTTCGCCTGACCTTTGACCCTTCCGGCTACCGACTCCACCCACACCTCCTGTCCATCCCTTACCCCCTTCCTTGCCGCCGTCTCGGTGTTGATCAATACCTTGTAAGCGTAAGGATGGTGCTCGGCCAGATCGTTCAACCATGGATTCTGGGTCGTGATGGAAAGAGCGTGAAACGGAATCTTAAAGTTGACAACGTAGAGGTCAAACGGCGCGTCGCCTTCCCCATATGCAGGACACGGCTTCCATTCGGGTAGCACTTGATAGTCGGAGAGCTCCCAGTTTTTCTGGCCCAGTTGTGCAGCAACGTTAGCCACGGTCTTCTTTGCCTTAAGCATGTTCTCAAAGTAGATGGGAAAGCGGGGGCGAATAAACGGGCCGGGATATTTCTCCTCGACTGAGCGGTCCACGACGTGGTAACCGTTCTTCTTGAACCAATCGATCCCGCGTTCAGGACCGAATAGGGATTTGGTCCAGCGATCGTAAAGCTCTTCCATGGAATAGCGCTGATTGGCGTCAAGCTTGTAAGGGTCTTTGAGTTCCCACTTGACGTTCAGAAGTTTATAGACATCCCCCAGGAAGCCCATTCGATCGGCGATCTCAAAAAGCACATCGATCCAGCGTCGGGACTGACCCATCGGCTCGACAATGGGCTGCCTCAAACCCCAATAAAAGTGCCCGGTCGCGGGACTCATCGTGTGCGTTAGAGTGTTGGGAAAAAGATCCTGCCTTTCGAGGTAGTGGGCCTCGGGAAAAACGAGATCTGCGAACTCCGCCACCTCATCTAGATGAACACTGAAGGTGACGATGAAAGGAATTTTCCTGAGGGTCTCGGCGGTGATCTCCGGGTTCACATTGTTCATCAGCAGGTTGCGCCGGCAAACCATCAACATCTCAATCTGATAAGGGAGCTTGAACTTCTCGGGATATAGGATGTTGATTTGGTTCATCGGACTGCGGTTGGTACTGATCGGAAAAAGCTCGTGCATCTCGAGTCCTTCCGGTTTTTTCTCTTCAAAATCATAATACCGCGCCGCTCGGCCGATTATCGGAGGCGGAGTGACAAGACCTTCAACCGTCTGTCCCGGTTTCCAGCGACCCGATGGGCCCAAAAGGTTGACCCCTCTATGAGCGCCCGGAACATAATAGGCTCCCATGATCATATTAAGCGTCTGTACAGACAAAGCCGTATGGGTGCCATGTTTGTGAGCGCCTGCGCCGCGGTAAATGTTGATCGCCGCCGGCCGATACGGAAGCACCTTGCCGTCAATGACTATCGTCGAGCCAATCCGCGCGGCTTCGCCGAACTCTTTCGCTATCCGGCGTATGGTGGCCGCCGGGATCGTGGTGATCGATTCGACCCGCTCCGGAGTGTAACTCTTGGCCTGCTCCCTTAATACGACAAAGGCCGGCCTGCATTTTTCCCCGCCCGCGACAAATGAGCCTTCAAGCACCGGCTCAATGCCTTCCTGATCAAATGGAACAGCTCCGTCACTTTTCCGATCCCATACCAGGGGCTTGCCATTGGGACTCTCCTTGAGATAGCTCCCGTCGTCCCGAACAAGATACGCAGCATTGGTACGCTGGCTCAGAAACTCCCGATCATAACAACCCAGCTCATTCACCAAGACATTAACGAGACTCAAAACAAAAGCCCCATCCGTCCCGGGACGAATCGGCACCCACTCATCTGCCTTCGCCGCGGCATTAGTCCCTACCGGATCCACCACGATGACCCGCATCCCGCGCCGGCGCGCGTCTGCCATCTTTCGCGCCGCAACATTGGCATTCAAGCCCGCCATAAATCCTTGCTGGTTTCCGAGCAGAATAGCGTAATTGCAATAGTCCAGATCGAAATCGGAATGAAAAGAACCGTTGGTAAGATACATGGATGCGTGGAGATAATTGCCGCAGTAATAGCCGGTCCAGTGAGTATTGGGCGTGCCGAAAGCCAGAGCCCAGGCCCCTGGAATGAAGTACGTGCTGGCAATGTGATCGAAATTTGAAATCACCAGTTTGCGCGGATCTTCGTCCCGCAGCTTCGTGAGCTTCGCTATCAACAAATCCAAAGCCTCATTCCACGTGATTTCCTGCCACTTTGGATCTACTCCGAGCCCTTTCTCAGGATTGGTCCGCTTGAGTGGCGCCTTCACTCTGGAAGGATCATAAACCCCTATAAGCCCCGCCTGCCCCTTGGCACACAAATGCCCCCCACTCCCCGGATCGTCCGGATCACCCTCGATCTTAACCAGAACCCCATCCTTACGATGCGCTAAAATGCCGCACGCGGAAAAACACATATCGCACACGCTGTGAATCCAAACGTCCTCTTTTGGCGTTGTCATGCCTCTCCTCCTTGGATAAAAACTTCTTTTATCAAATCCATGCTCTGCCCATTATCGCGCTGGAGAAAACAACTCTCAGTCGGCAGTTCGACTCCATAACCGGTTTCGAACCGGCAACCATAAGCATTTCATATTCTTGCTCGCTCACCGGCTGGATCAGGGAACCCGAAGAATGTGGGTGGAAAGCCAACCCAGACCGCCCGACTCGGCGATCACATCACGGGGCTTAGCCCCGGACGGAGATTGGCGCGCCGAACACAGGCGATCCAATGGATTTAATAAATATTTAGCGCTTTACCGCCCAAAGTCTGTCAAAAAAGCCGCTTCTTTCCATTTCATCCAAATAGCGGGAGTCTATGAGGTCTTGCGGCTTTACCTTCTTCGCACGGGCGTCGATCTGCGCGACCTCTTCGAGAATTGCCTGGAGCGCTTCGAGCTTGATCTCCAACCTTGGCTCCAGCGCTTTAATCTCGGCGTTGTAGGCAGCGTCCAGAACTTTTCTGTCGTCTACACGCAGTTGTTTACCTAAAACCCGGTAGATGAATTCCCTGTCCGTATGCAAAATCTTCGCTGCCTCTGCCATCGCTTTCATAAACTGCCCAATGGCCTGTGGGCGCTTTGCGATTACCGAGCGACGCGTTACGAACGATGTTGCCGCGTAGGGGATCCGAAGATCCGGGCCATAGACCACGTACCGGAATCCTTGAGCGAGCGCCCGCGCATCAGCCGGGGCTGTCATGGTCGCCGCATGGATGGCTCCTCGTGCAAGAGCGGCAAGCGTCTCAAATTCTCCGCCGGTCTGGATGAACGTCACATCACGTTCCGGCTCCATCCCCGCCCGCCTCAGAGCCTGGATTGTGAAGTAATGGGTATTGCTTCCGATCCGTGTAACGCCGATTTTTTTTCCTTTCAGATCTTCCGGCCTTTTTATTTCGGGAGGGGCCAAAATGCTCTGGGTCATGACATTCTTCACATTTCCGATAAAAACAAAATCAGTGGCTCCTTGCACGTAGGCCCGAACGTTTCCAACGCCGCCCGTCAACGAAATCTCGGCCTCTCCGCTCAGCATTGCCGCTGTCACCATCCCGGAAGAGGCTATATAAACGAGCTGGAAGTCGAGATTATACTTTGAGAAGAGCCCCGCCTCTTGAGCGATCCAGGGCATAGATTGAGACATTACGCGCGCGGAATGGATGCCGATCAACCTTTCGGCCGAAATACCTTCTCGCGCAAGGCCAAAGAAGTATAGGAGCAGAGGAAGGAGGCAGGAAGTCTTTTTAAAACTTAACGTTTTTCGATCTCCCTGTATCAAGAATTCGAATCGGGAACGTCAGCTTGGCTAATGGAAGCGAGCAAACATTATGCCACGCGCCGACTCTGTTTTATCCTTCTGCAGCACGTCGAATTCCGCCTGCTCATTCCACGGCGTGAGAAAACACGCTGTTTTTTTTCCAAGATCTGGAAGCTCTGCTTAGGCTGCCAAGGCAAAAGTTGTGTGCCTGCTTTACCTATAACAAGTGGCATCAAAGTTGCTGACTCTACACGCGGCGTCGCAGCCGGTTCATGACCTCCCGCGTCGGAAAGGGATGGTTGCGGGGTGGAATACGCTTTTGTCCTGGGGCGGTACTTACACTCTGATCATCAGCCTGAGGGACAAAAGGTGTATCCGGGTTGGTAAGTTGGGGAGAGGCTGTTTCCCGCCGGGAATTTATTGTTATACGGGAAGCGCCATGAACGGCTTGCGACGCCGCTTGACGCATCACCTTCGTAAAACAAAGAAATCCCGCTGGCACATCGATTATCTGGTCCGAGCGCGCGGCGCTAAAATCACAGCGATTGTAGCTTATCCTGGCCCACTTCGCCGTGAGTGCGTCCAAAACCAGAGAATTGCCGCTCTTTTTGAGACAAAAACAATCCTGAGAGGCTTCGGCTCGTCCGACTGCGTCGCAGGCTGCGCCAGCCACCTGTTTTTCTTACCGCGAAGCTACTCATCGGAGCAGTTGATAAGATTATTGATTTGAGGAGGACAAGGAATGGAGACGCTTGTCATCAATCCGGACCAGTTGGTAAAGCCCAGAGGTTACAATCACGGAATCAAGACGTCTGGAACTTCCGCGCTTCTCTTTTTAGGCGGTCAGGTGGCATGGGACCGGGAGGGAAAACTCGTCGGGGAAAAGAACATCGGCGTCCAATTCGATAAGGCTCTGGAGAACATCCTGAGTGTCGTGCGGGAAGCAGGCGGCCAGGCTGAAAACATTGTCAAGCTCAACATCTATGTCACCGATAAGAATGCCTACGTTTCCGCCGGCAGAGAAACAGCCCAGGCCTACCGGAAACACATGGGCAAACACTTCCCCACCATGACGCTGGTTGAAGTGAAAAGTCTCTATGAGCCCAGGTGTATGGTCGAGATAGAGGGAATGGCCGTTCTCTAAGTCAGTCGGACTCTAGCCTTACAGCCCGAAGTCGTCCTCGCCACTAAGTGATTCATGATGTACGCTCGCCCACAGAGGATGAAAATGGAGGCATATTCCTCCCACACAACCCCAATTTTCAAAGAGTCCGTCATTCCCGGATGCTTCTATCGGGAATCCAGGGGAACCGGAGCTGGACCCCCGATAAAGACATTCGAGGGTGACGCCTTTGGGAGTCGCGATCCTGCACCCCTGCCCCACCCCCAATTTTCGAAGGAGGCACGAAGACACAAAGTTTGTTCTTAGTGCCTTGAAATTTTGCGGCGACACTCGCCGTCCACGGCATTCAAGGATCTGCGCTCAAATCCTTGGAACAACTTCCCGCATAAGCGCCTCCATGATGTCAATCATGTACGCCAGGGATACGGGTTGAGGGATGTTGAGGTCGATGCAAATATGCTCTATGCCTATTTCCCGGTACTCGCGCAATCTCTGCGCCGCTACGGCAATGTTGCTCCGCTCGGTAATGTCCGGGAAGGCGTTCCAGCGCAAAGTCAGAGCCACACTGGAAGTATCCCGCCCCTCTTCACGGGCCAGTTCGCGGATGCGCCTCATCGCCTGAGCCAACTCAGCAGGGCTTAGGCGGCTTGTGGGATGCCATGCATCGGCAAATTTTGCGACCCGCCGCAGCACCCGCACGCTGTTGCCACCAATCCATATCTGTGGACGAGGTTTCTGCACCGGCCTCGGCAAGAAAATAGACCTTGGGACACGATAGTACTTTCCTTCAAAACCGGGGAAGCAGGCGGCTTTTTCTCCCCAAAGCTCGTCGAGGAGCTCAAGAAATTCGTCAGTCCGTTCGTTCCTTTCGACCAAGCTTTGCCCGACCGAAGCGAACTCATCCGCGCTCCAACCGGAACCCAGTCCGAGAATCAAGCGCCCGCCGGAAAGCACGTCCAAGGTAGACGCCATCTTTGCCACCACGACCGGACTGCGATAACCGGCTACGAGAACGCTTGTCCCGAGCCTCACTTTCTGCGTATGAGCGGCAACGAAACTCAGGACCGTCAACGGATCATACGTTATCTGCATCGGCGTAGGCATTTCTCCACGCGGGTTTCCGGGATATTTTGACGAAGGCTCTAAAGGCCACAGCAGTCGATCTAAAACCCAGAGCGAGTCAAAACCCAAAGCCTCAGCTTTCCGGGCCACTGTGATGATTGCCTCAGTATTTGCCAAAGGCCCGAAATGAGGCAACGCGATACCTAATTTCATCTATGCTCCTGAAGAAGATTGAAATATGCGGGCAAGTGTCAGGTCATTTCATAGCAGAAAGAACAAAGAAGTGACAGCCATAGAGACGCCGGACTGATGACGTCCGTGGTTTGCTCTAATCAGTCAGTGCAGTCGCTGGCGATCAAACGCGCGCGCCTGCGCAGGCGCGCGCGTTCATGAGGTTTGTTGGAGTGAAGCTTTTGCCGCGGCTACGACCCGGAGAAATTCACAGAAGCTCTACGTCACGTCCTGGTGCGGGTAGGCATGGAATCGGCTAAATCCAACAAATGTCAGGCTTCTCTCGTTATTTCCTCTTAGCCTTGTACAGGCTATCGATAAAACCGCTGTCATCGAGCTCTTTGATGAAGCGCATGTCCACGAAATCTTCCGCCTTCGCCGCTTTCGCCTTGGGGTCCTGCTCGGCCAGAGGCTTCAGGATGGTCCTGATTCCTTCAATTGTCGGATATTGCTTGGCCGGCAGCTTGTGTTCGGCAATGGCGCCCTCATAGGTCCGGGCAAGAATCTCTTTGTCCTGGAGTCGAAGATATTTCGCCAGAACCGCGATCCCCATTTCCCGGTCCGTTTTAAAGCGGTGAACGGCTTCGACGTGGGCTCGGATGTACCTCCTTACGATATCCGGGTTTTCCTTTATATATCTCCGGGTGGTCGCCACTCCGGTTGCCTGATAGGCGAGGCCGAGGGCGGCCACGTCGGCCAGAATATTGAATCCTCTTTTTTGCGCCTGGTACATCGCAGGGGGAGCCAGGACAGTGGCCTGAACACGCTTGGTTTCCATGGCCGCCAATCGATCCGGCAAAGCGCCGATTTGAAGAATGGCAACATCCTTAACCGGCACAAGACCGATCCGCTGAAGCGCATAGCGGACGATAAAGTCAGAAGCCGACCCGAAACGGCTGATTGCGACGGCCCCTCCTTTGAGCTGCTCCGGGTTCTTAATTTCCGGCCGGCTCAGGAGCCAGTAATCGAGTGTCACGACTCCGCCGGCAATCATCACGGCATCAGCCCCGCCGAGAACGGCGTTCACCACACCCGGCCCAGCCGTCTGAGAGATTGGAGTTTCTCCTGAAACCAGGGCCATAACGGCGGTGGTGCCACCCTGGAAGTAGATGAGCTGGACGTCAAAGCCGTTCCGCGCGAAGATTCCGCTCTCTTTCGCGACCCAGGCGATCACGTTGTCTGAGTTGATCCCTACGTAGCCCGCATTGAGCTTGACGACCTGGGCCGAAACGCTCAAGCACCACGAAGAAAGATAAACAAACACCGCTGCTGTCAGGGTAAGTTTTTTGCCTATCATCCCTAACTCCTCCCGGGAGACGATTACGGAGTTTTTAAGAGAAAGACCTGGCCCGTCACGCTCCGGGTGACGTCGGAGATCAAATAACGCACAAGCCCGACGATCTCCTCCACGGGGGTATAGCCGCCCAAAAGAGGAGAAAGGGCTTTTCGCTTCTGTCGCTCCTCCTCCGTGTATCCCGCTTGCGACATCGGTGTATCCGTGACTCCCGGAGCAATGGCGTTCACTAAAACGTTGTCAGGCGCGAGCTCAATGGCGAGGGACTTGGTAAAGGCGATCACTCCGGCTTTCGAGGCGGCGTAATGGGCCGCGCCAGGGGCGCCCGCAATGCCCCGGCCTGAAGTGATGCTGATGATCCGTCCCTCCTTGCGTTCTGTCATATGCCGGGCGACCATTTGAGAACAGAGAAATACCCCTTTGAGATTTATTCTGAGGACTCTGTCCCACTCCTCCTCAGAAATATCTTTCACCGGATGGCGCGGCATGATTCCGGCGCCGTTGAGAAGAACATCGATCACGCCGAAACGATCCAGCGCCGCCTCAACCATTTTTTGGACGCTCGCAGGATCTCCCACGTCAACCGTAACTGCCAGCGCCTCTTTTCCCAGGTCCCACGCCAGCCGCTCAGCTCCCTCGCCGTCGTAGTCGCCGACAACGACTCTGTGACCGTCATGGGCAAGCCCACGACAAATCGCCGATCCTATGCCTCCCGCGGCGCCTGTGACGATGATTGTTTGCGACATAACTTAACGACCCCCTCGCTCTTTTGTAGCCGTAAGTTTGCGAAAAAATCCAGCGCGCTCGAGCTCCTGAACCAAACGCATATCCACTCCAAGCCGCTCAAAAGGCAGGTTGGCCCAGCCCGAGTCTTGCGAGGACAACTGCTGAACCAACGTTTTGACCCCTTCGGGCGCAAGATACGGAATTCGCTCCATGGCAGCCGTGTAGGCCCGATAGCTCTCCTCGACCGCCTCTCGATGATCCGATCGTTTCATATCGAGTCGCATCATTTCAGCGAGATGACGAAGTCCGGCTTCTTTATTTTCGGTAAGCAGAAAAATTGCTTCGGCCAACGCCGCGATCATCGCCTGGGCCGTCTCGGGGCTCTTACGCAAAAAAGATTGACTGACGACCAAAGTCGAGAGCGGGTACGCAAGCTTCTCTTCGGTCATGTCCACCAGCTTTGAGAATCCCTCCCGCTCCATGAGAAGCGTAACCGGAGGCTGAACCAGTGTCGCTTGCACAACGCTTTTTCGCAGAGCGGCAACTCTCGTTGCCTGGTCGCCGATCTGGACCAGAGCGACGTCCGTCTCAGGCGCCAGATTAGCTTTTCTCAGAGCATAGCGCGCGGCAAAATCGGACGTCGTTCCGAAGCGCGTTATTCCTATCCTTTTGCCCTTGAGCTGCGGCAGCGAGGTAATTTCTTTTGCGCCGTATAGATTCATCACCAAACGGCTCACAAAAGAGGCAACAACCACGGTCTCGACCTGTTTGCGGTTGGCGCTGATGATCGAAGGGCCACCCAGGATGGCGGCCTGAACATCACCGGCCAGGAGGGCCATGACCGCCGCCGAACTGCCTGGGACATAGATGACCTCAGCCTCAAGTCCGTGCTTGCGAAATAGCCCTTCCTTTTGCGCAATCCAGAGATAAAGAGTCTGGCCTCCTATTGAGGCATAGGTGATTCTCACTTTCTGAGCCTTTTGCGCGTGGAGTGGAACGGCGAAAAAGAACAACAGGCAAAAGGCTAAGAGCCGCGTCAGGATTTTGGATTCCGTTCTCATGATGCCCCGTCCAGTGTTTCCATCAATCTTCCCCATCCGTGGATCTTCTCGCGGATCTTCAGGATATCGAGGGCAAGCCAGATAGTCGCCTGGGAGCTGCAAACAACCGGCTTGCCGATTTCTCTTTCCAAAAGAGGAACGCCATCGATCGCCGGCCAGCGTGGACAATGGATAAAAACTCCGTCCGCCTCCGGCGCGTCATAGTAGAGTTTCTTGGCAAGCTTGTACGAGGCGTGTATCGGTTGAGCCGCGATGTCGGTGTTTCTAAGACATCCAAGCCCTCCGATCCTGAGAACTTGGAAGCCGGCATTATTGAGAAACCGCTCCATTCGCTCGTTCATATCATCACGGTGCGGAGTAGCCACGACCACTTTTTTTATCCCCATTTTTCGCATGGCTTCCATCTCTGCCGTGATCACCGTGGCGAAAGGAATTTTCACTTTCGCCTGAATTCGTTTTTCTGTTTCCACCTCGCTTCCGTTCCCCATAAGCGTCCACATAGGGGAGCCGCTCGCGATTACCACGTCGGCGCCTGTTTGCTCAAGGTCGATAGCGGCATCTTCGATAAAATCGATCTGCCGCTTGATATGGTCGTCGGCCAGCTGGCGGATCCTCCCGGTCGTGTTCAAAAGAAAAAAGCCATCGGGCATCATGCGATAAAACTCATAAACTAAGGCATCGCCCCGGGAAGCCGATATGTGGCCTACTTTGGCTCTCCAACCATACATAATAACTGTGCCTCCTTTGACCTGAAACGAAGCCTTAGATATAAGACCGTTACAATCGACAAGGGAACTCTTTCACGGCATTTCCGCCAGGAGCCTTCCGAATCCCTGAACCGGCTCGCGGATATGCAACCGCTTTTGAGCAGCCCAGACATCCGCGTTCACGTTGGATACAACAGGCACTCCCAAATCCCGCTCCAGAGGCTCTATTGCGGGGAGACAGTCCCAGCCGGCTCCCAGCAGGTAAATGCCGTCGCCGCCGCCCGACTCGACAAATACCTTCTTCGCGTTAACATAGATTTCTTCCGCTGGGATCTTTCCAAGATCCGAGAACGGCACGTCCGAGCAGCCTTTCATGGCGGCGACTTCAAATCCGCCTTCTTCAAAAAACTTGCTGAACTTTGGATTCAAATCGTCCTTAAAGTACGTGATCCCTACGAGGCGCCGGATCTTCAGCGCGTTGAAGGCCTCGATCTGAGTCATCGTCGCGGTCAGCACCGGCACATGATATTTCTCCTCGAGGCTCTTTCTTAACTCCGCGTCAAAAGCGTATCCCCGCAACATGATCGGGGGGACTCCCTGAATAAGAATGAGATCCACGCGGAGCCTGGCCAGTTCCGCCACTCGCTCCTCGCCGATTTTTAAAGCCTCCTGGAACTCTTTTTCTGTCCCACTGCTAACGCCGACATAGCGGGGAATCACACAGACCCCGTCAGGCATCAGCCGGATGAAACGATCCAGAGAGCCGGCCCGGTAAGTAGGTTTCACCAAACCTACTATCCCTCTCCAACCATACATGGTCCAGTCCTCCTTTTCTCACTAGCAGATTGCTGATGACTCTGCTGCAGGCTGCTCAAAAAGATCTCAGAGGCGAGGCGCCTGTCTGCCGTGCTGGCAGGCGCGAAAAAATCGACGAGCGGAGGCGTACTTAGCGAGTACGTCGTAGCGAGGCGATTGAGCGCAACGAAGCATATGAGTCTTTTTCAGCAGCCTGCTAACGGCTTGAAAACCTTACAATAAACGGAATGCGATTCGACGTCGCTCCCTGTTCCATGAGCTCATGGGGCTTGGGGTTGACGACGCAGATCGGTATCGTCCCCACTCTGAGCAGATGTGACGGGACTTTAGCTTCGAGCTCATTCTGGCTGACGAAGGAGGAGAAGACCGGAGATCCGCCGAAGCATACGACCGAGTCGGGAAAAAAATCTTTTCCCTTTAGAGTCAGAACAATGTCAGGATCGCTCATGAAGGCTTGTGTGGGAGTTGCCGCATCGAGCCTGGGAACCGGGTAACCGTAAAACTCCCTGTCATGGGGACGACGGATCGGGTTTGAAAAATTTGCGTGATAGGACCTGTCCACGATCTCTCCGTCTTTGATGACGGTCTCGATGTTTCGCGTCTCTCGGATGTTCTTTAGCGGATCGCCTTTGATAATAACCAGGTCGGCCAGTTTCCCTTCCTCGATGGTTCCCAGATCTTTGCCCTTGCCAAGGTAGTCGGCGCCTATCTTGGTGGCCGCCATGATAACCTGCATCGGCGTCAGACCCAAGGTCACCAGAAACTCCATTTCCCGGTGCAGGCTGATTCCCGGAACAACCGCGGGCGCATCGGTTCCGGTGACAACATGACCGCCCGCCTTCACTAACTGGCAGAGAAACTCTCCCAGGCGCTTATATCCTTCGCGCAACTGATCTTCGGGATAAATACCGTAGATCGAATAACGGTTTCCTATAACGGCGTCTTGCCTGGGCTCCTCCTTGGCCCTCACTCCATAGGCCAGGTAGTAATGATCGAGCCAGAGAAGCCTTTCGTTGTCAGTGATATACGAAAGACCCGGGCTTTTCACCAACGCGTAATCCACCCTCTCCCACTCTTCCCTCATGCCTTGGGACGCGCCCCAGAGCACACTCGTCGGCTCGATGACCGTCCCCTTTTCCGCAAGATGCGACGTCACCTCTGAAAAATGCTCCCTTTCCGCCAGCGCCCAAGGCGCGAGAAACTTCGCCAGCCAGAGCTTGATTGAGGCTAATTTTTTTCTTCCCTCTTCACTCCGGATCGTCGCCTCAGCGCACCCGCTGGCATGCTCTACGCCGTCAACTCCAGCGTCTGCATAAGGGATGATGCTTGTATCGATATGGGCCAATAGCTTCATTCCTACGGCGCGGGCTTCCTCGGAAATCGCGCGGGTCACCTCGAGCGAGACGCCGAGATGAATCTTCAAGTAGTCCACGCCCATGTCGATCAGGCTTCGGCTCATCTTTCGCGCCTGGTCGGGATCAGCCGGAACCATGTGGTGCTCTGCAGTGGCCCTGGCGTAAAACCCGCCGCCGGCGCAAAAGATCCTCGGTCCTGCGATCTTGCCCATCGCGGCAGCATCCCTTTGTGCCAAAATCCAGTCGAGCGGGTTACCGAGATCGCGGACAGAGGTTATCCCGTGCGCAAGAAATAGCTCGCCGAGATGATTGCGGTAGTGGACATGATTATCGATGAGCCCTGGAAGAATGGTTTTGCCCGCTGCATCGATAACCCGGGCTTCTTTAGGGAAAGGGATGTCTTTTCCCGAGGCCACTCGCCGGATCTGATTGCCTTCGATCACGATTGTGGAGTTATCGACGGGTTGAGCGCCATTGCCATCGATCAGCCGGCCTCCCTTGATGACGAGCGGTATTTTGCTGGCTGCCATGAAATTTTTCCTTCGCCTCCGATCAACGAGCCTATTTGCCGCCGTAGAGATTGTTGATGAAGCCACTCTGCTCCAATTCGCGAACGAAGCGCATATCGACGAAATCTTCAGGTTTGGCGCCCTTTGCTCGTGGAGCTTTATCCGCAAGGGTATCCAGGATCGTCTTGATGCCCTCCAGCGTAGGATACTGGTTGCGCGGAAGCATGTTGTCGGCGACAGCGAGATCATAACTCTTTTCCAGAATCTCCCTGTCCTTTATGCCACCCATGTGCTTTGCCAGGACTCGGATTCCGGTTTCCCGATCAATCTTAAGACGGTGCACGCATTCGAGCTGGGACTTAACGTACCTTCGAACGATGTCCGGGTGCTGTTCGATAAATCTCCTGGTCGTGGCTACCCCCGTGTGTTGATAGGCCAGCCCGAGCGCCGCCACGTCAGCCAAAACATTAAATCCCTTTTTTTGCGCAATAAATGTCGAGGGATGAACGTGCACTGTGGCTTGCACCCGATTGGTCTCCAGAGCAGCTTGCCGGTTGAGCGGGCTCCCCACCTGGACGATCGTCAAGTTTTTGTCCGGTTCGAGCCCGATCCTGCGCAAAGCAAAGCGGGCCACGAAATCACTGGATGAGCCAAAACTGCTTATGGCCACAAAACCGCCTTTAAGCTGCTCAGGTGTCTTGATCTCAGGACGGCTTAGCAGCCACCAGTCGAGCGAAACTGTTCCACCCACGATGAGCACCGCATCCGAGCCGCCAAGCCGGCTGTTTACGATTCCCGATCCTGCGGTGTGGCTGATGGGACTGTCTCCGGAAAGGAGCGCCTGGACAGCCGTGGTTCCGGTGTTAAAAAAAACTACTTGCACGTCCAGGCCGTTTTTTTTGAAGATGCCTGTCTCACTCGCGGCCCACAGAGGCAGAAAAGAGGTGCTTACGGAACTGTAGCCGACCGTTACTTTCGAGAGGCTTTGACCGTGCAGCAGTGCGGGAAAACTTACGAGCAAGAAAACGCCAAACAAGCTCCTGATTAAAGTTCTCATTGCTGAGCCCTCACTGTTAAAGCGCCAAAATATAATTCGAAATGGCTTCTCTGTCCGCTCCCGGTGAGACAAGGAATCGATTATAGGCCAGCAACTAACATACCACTAAAATATAATCCAGCCCCTTATTAGACCAGAGCATTGATTCCAGGGAATGAGAATAGGAAAGGTACTTTTCTTATTTTTTTGAAAGCTCGATCGAGACAGCCTGCTGACAAAGCCTTCTCGAAAGGCGTGTCTATCCCTCCGTCATTCCTCCGAAAGCAGCGCAGTCGAACGGGCTCGGGGAGCAGGACTCCGGGCCGCGGCCGATCTGCCTGTGCGCCCGCCTGCCAGGGCGCGGGCAGGTGTCCGCATGCAGACAGGTGGGTAGGTACCATGAGTCGAACCGAGCTCATCGGACGTCCGCGGCCCTCTTCCTCCCGCCGGCTCCCGCGCGTGGGGTGACTGTGCCTTTGTTTGAGCGGAGCTCAAGGATCCGGGCAATGAAAGCGAAGACCCAACGAACGGCCAAAATCAGATCGTGGCACAAAAATTGCTCCAATATGGAATATTAATGCCTAAACTTTTTATGCCGTCGCGATTCAGCGGGGAAAGGACAGCTTATGAAACTGTTATTTTTGACCCCTCCGATGGGTAACTGGGTCCGCTGGGGCCAAAAACATATCGCCTGTAACCCACTTCATAGCCAGCTTGCGGCGTTTGTCCGGGAGAAGAACACTGCCGAGGTTAAGGTTCTGGACTGCCGCGCTCTGGAAGTTCCGGAAGAGGAAATGCTGCAGCGCATCGGCGAAGAATCCCCCGACGCTGTCTTTTTGGGAACGCGATTGGTCACCGACGGAGGCGCCAGCCCGATCGTGCGCTACCTCGAGGCTTTCACCACCATCAAAGAATCGTTTCCCCGGATCATCACGATCATGGCGGGCCTGGGCGTTTCAGCCATTCCCGAAGAGCTGCTGGGACTTGCGCCCCAACTGGACTATCTGGTGATCGGTGAGGCGGAGGAAACTCTCGTTGAGCTTTTGCGGGAGCTGAAAACGGCAAGACCGAAATTCGATCAGATTCGGGGTCTGGCATTCAGAGACGGGTCTAGAATTGTGGTTACGGCCCCGCGTCCGCTCTTGCCGGACCTGAACGAGCTCCCTATGCCGGCCTATGATCTATTCCCTATGGACAGGCACATTGGCTTTTCACGAATCGAGCACTACAACGAGGCCGTCACCAGCAGAGGTTGCGAAGGCGCCTGCAGTTTCTGCTACGAATGGGGACTCATAGATCCCCGGAGCGGGGGAGACTTTTTGATTCACCGGGCCCGCAGCGGGAAACTGGTTGCAGACGAAATGGAATTGCTTAACAAGAAATATGGAGTAAAAGCGCTCAATCTCCTCGACGATGATTTCAATTCAGAGCGCCAGAAAATGCTGGACCTGCTGGACGAGCTGGAAAAGCGGGATCTCGATATCGAATGGTTTTTCATGGGAAGAGCCCGCAATTTGATTCGGGACGCGGATCTGATTCCACGCATGAGAAAAGCAGGATGTTATCAGGTGTTGTTCGGCATCGAGGCGGGAACCGACCAGGAATTGGTCCACATCCGCAAAAGTAAAGAGCGCTATACGATTGCGGACCTCAAGGAGTTGGTGCGGCTACTGAGACAGAATGACATCGCAACCGTGGGAACTTACATGAGCGGGTTCTGGGAGGATGACGCTGATAAGATCGAACATCGGTTTCGCGTCGTGGACGAGATCGATCCCGACTGCGGCGTTCTGATGCTCCTGACTCCTATGCCAGGCTCACCGATCTGGCGCCAGGCGCTGAAGGAAAGCCGGATCGAAACTTTAGAGCTGGAAAATTGGGACGCGGTCCACACGATCATGCCCACGCGCCATCTTTCTCGGGAAGAGCTGAGTAAGATATCCGCCTGGGCCAATCGCGAGTTCTTCAACAAACCGCACCGGATCGAGCGAATCTGCAACGGCTACACATCGCCTTACGTCCGAATGAAGTTTGAGACCTATAAGGCCACGGCACATTTGATCGACCAGTAGGGGCAGACCTGTGCGTCTGCCCTGGTAGGGCGCGATCAGAGAAGCGGCGCGAGTCATCTTCGAACCACAAGTATCCGCCACTCGAGCATAGGAGCGCCGGACCGGAGCGGGAAGTTGGAGTGCTCACTCCGACGTTTAGCCTGCCGCGCGTGATCTCTTCGATCACGATCACCGGTACGGCCTGTTCGCGGATTGGAATCGCCGTCGCCCGCGCCACAAATGCCGCGTTGCCAAGCAGAATCTCCGTCGACACATCCGTGTCGAACGCGATCATTGGCCTCGGTCGGCATCACGCGCCTGATAGGCATCGTCGCAGATCGTACGCAGTGTCGGGTCTGTGTCGTACTTTCCGGCCAAGTCGGAAACACCAATCGTCTCAATGTCCAGGGCGAGTAGCTCACCCAGGGCGACGCGGTGCTCAATCTCTGCTTTTAGGGCATTGATCGCCTGGAAACGTGTTGGTCCTACCCCGCGCACCTTCGGTACCCCTAGCAGCGACGCAGCGAACTGACCGTCGAAAGCTTCTACCAAGACAGGAAATGTCATAGGCAAATCTCCTCGATCCATTCTACAAACCGTAGGTCTCGATCTCAACACGTTTCCCTGACAGCTCATCGCTGGACGTAATTTTCCCCTTGACACGGTTTTTCCGAAATAATATGGTTCCCGCCCTATGCGAGATTAAGGCTATATAGATCTCTAACCAAGCATCAAGATTTCAGAGAGGGATCACGTCATGCAACTTGGAAGAAGCATTCCCTTTCTCATTCTTTTTTTTACGCTCCACCCGTATCCGCTCTATTTCTCTCCCCTGCTATCCGGTTCGTCCGATCTGTTGGAAATCGATGCCCTGGCTCCGGTGGAAATCGTTGCCGAGGGATTTCGGGAACCCATGGGTGTCGTTGTCGACGCCAGTGATGCGGTTTTTGTTTCGGACCAAAAAACCGGCGAGGTTGTAAAGATCGTCGGCAACGAAGTCTTTCCCGTACTAAAAGGTCTCAACAACCCTGTTGGATTGGCCTTCGATCCCCAAGGCCGGCTTCTGATCGCTGAAGAGGCCTCAGGCAAGCTTCTGAGACTGGAGCTCAACGGGAGCCTAACGGTCCTCGCACAGGGCCTCAGGCAACCCCGTTGGATCGCGGCTGCGGAGGATGGAACTATTTTTGTTTCCATCAAAGGACTCAAATCGGGAGAGGAAAATGGTGAAGAGGATGAAGAGGGCCAGATCATTCTTCGCGTCGGCACAGGAGATATCGGCATTTTTGCGGGCGACTTCAAGGGCCTTCAGGGAATCTCTTTCCACAAAAGCATC